>JBBIOQ010000001.1:0-74599 GCA_037443285.1 Sphingobacteriales bacterium
TGAGCCTCTGAATGAATAGTTGAATTCAGGATCCCAACCAACCCAGTTGGTGAACGTGTAAAGGTTTCTGCCGCTGAGATACACGGTAAGGCTGCCCAGTTTCATTTTGTCAAGCAGTTGCTGCGGGAAAACATAGCTGAGCGATGCATCCTTTATTCTTGTATAGCTGTTGTCCGAAGCGTATCCATAACCCTTCGTATTGGTATAGGCAAGTGAAGGGCGTGTATTGCTCTTGTTGGTAGATGTCCAGTAGCCCGTTTCTTCAAAGATGTTCATGCGGCCTGCTTCATCGGCATAGGTCAGCGTTACGTTATTCTTGATAGCTCCTTGGAATGTTTGAATAAAGAAGCTGAAATGCCAGTTCTTGTAGTGGAAGGTGTTCGTAATGCCACCAATCCATTTAGGCGCAGTCTGGCCAAGCACTATCCTATCGTTGGCAGTGATTTTCTTATCACCATTGATATCGGCAAATTTCAGGTCACCAGGCTTGGCTGAAGGATCAATTTGACTGTTGTCTTCACCAACCTGCCATACTCCATTCAATTTGTAGTCGTAAATGATATTGATGGGTTTGCCAATGAACCACCTGTTTCCGATATCGTCTTTTCCATCGCCATAGAGGTCAATAATCTTGTTCTTGTTGCTCGAGAAGTTGATGGTGGTTTGCCATTTGAAATCCTTGGTTACGATGTTGTCTGTATTAAGGGTGATTTCAATACCCTTGTTTTCAGTTTTTGCCAGGTTGTCCAAAATATTAGGGTAACCGGTTATTATTGGCAGGTTCCTGCGCAGCAATAAGTCTGTTGTTTGCGTTTTGTAAACATCAATCGAACCGTTAATCCTGTTTTTCAGGAAGGCGAAATCGGCACCCAGATTAGCTGTAGTTGCATTTTCCCAATGCAGGTTGGCATTTCCCAGGTTACTGGCCAGTACACCAATGGTGCTGAGCCCGTTAAAAGGAATACGTGCTGTAGCATCGGTGGTAATGGTACCATAAACAGGGATAGCTTCGTTGCCAGATTCTCCATAAGAACCACGCAGCTTCAGGTTATCAATGAACTTTATGCCTTGCATGAATCCTTCTTTGCTCATATTCCAACCAAGGGCCATTGATGGAAACATGCCGTATTTATCTGTATTGCTACCCATTACACTTGAACCATCGCGTCGTGCAGTAGCCGTAATAAGATACTTGCCATTGTACGTGTAGTTCAAACGAGCCATTTGCGATGCAAGACTATACTTGTCACGGTAGGATGTTGCTGTTTGCGTAGCAGCAGCACCCAGGTTATTATAGGAAAGCTGGTCGTTTATGAAGCCAGTGCCGTTAGCGCTGGAGGTAAAGTAGTTACGCTCCTGGGCACTGTACAAACCCGTGAAATCTATATGGTGCAGCCCAAAGTCTTTTGCATATGTAAGAATGTTTTCAACTACCCAGTTGGTAGTTTCTGAACTTGAAGTATTGGCTGTACCAAGGGTGTTGCCAAAACTGCGGCCTTCATAGTAACCATACCTTGTGGTTACATAGTTGTAGCCCGCATTCAGGCGATATTTCAATCCTTTTAGCGCACCACCAAATTTCACTTCAGCATACCCGTTTCCTGTCAGGTTATTGCTCCTGTCGAGTCTGTCAGTATTTAATCCCAACAATGGATTTTTATACAACAGCTCCTCGTACATAGGATATATTTCGTATCCATTATTTGCATTGTACTCAGTGCCGTAGGGGCTCATGGCTGCGCCAAGGTAGAAGTTAGCCCGACCTCCATCGTAGTTGTTATTGGTATAAACCAGGTTGGTTCCTACTGTCAGAAAATCAGTAAGGTTGGCATCGAGGTTGGTGCGCAAATTGGCACGCTGATACTGGTAACCTTTTACAGCACCCTGCTGCTTCATGAATTCGCCCGACAAGTAGTATCTCACATCCTTGGTTCCGCCTGAAATGTTGATGTTATGGTCCTGCAGAACGCCTTGCTGCATTACTTCAGGCATCCAATCCACAGTTTTCCCGGCAGCATAGTTGGCTCTTTCGTATTGTGTAGGCAATACATTGGTTTGTGGCGTGGTAGGGTTCACCTGCGACCACCAATCGGCATATTTCTGCACGTAAGCTGAGGGCCCCAGGGGAGTCATCATGTGCGCAATATTGTCGAAACCTACATAGCCGTTGTAGCGGATGACAGGCTTTCCTGTAGTACCGCGTTTAGTGGTAATGAGGATAACACCATTAGCTCCGTTTACACCGTAAATGGCAGTGGCGCTGGCATCTTTGAGAATTTCAATGGATGCAATGTCATTTGGGTTGATGTCGTTGGTAACACTACCCGTTTTACTGAATGGGATTCCATCGACAACGAAGAAGGGACCCGAACCGGCCGTGATGGTGTTTTGTCCGCGAACCAACACCGAAGCGGAACTGCCTGGCATGTTGGACGTTTGGGTAACGTTTACACCGGCTACTGCTCCTTCAATGGCGTGCAGCACGTTTGTTACGGGTAGTTGAGATAGCCGACTCTTTGGAACCGATGCGACAGCACCTGTGATGTCGGAACGTTTACGAGTACCATAACCCACAACCACCACTTCGCCCAGTTGCCTGTTGGTAGCAACCAGTTTAATAGCCATCGGTGCATTCAGATCAACAGGCACTTCAATGGTCTGGTAGCCAATATTGCTCACAACCAGCACGTCGCCAGCAGTAACTGCAATGGAAAAACTTCCTTGCGCATCGGTGGTAGTAGCTGTCTTCTTACCCTTCAACATGATGGTGGCTCCAATAACGGGGTCGCCGTTTTCGGAGTCTTTTACAACACCTGTGGCTTTACTAGCCTGGCCATAAGCCGTTGTAAATGAAAAGAATGACAACAGTAGTCCAATTACCAATAAACGGCTAATCAGTCTTCCCGGTGACACACTAACTGGCAATGCAAGCCTCCGTTGCAAGAATCGGTTGTAGCTTTTTGTCATAAGACAGCAATTTGAGGTTTGAAATTTTTGTTAGACCAGGCATCGAGAGGATGCCCTTTTTGGTTTTCAGTGTGAAATTCCACTCTTTTACAGAGCATCTTAGGGGGGTAAATGGTATAAAAAGGGGTCATTTTCATTATTAATAAAAAAAATCGGAATTGATTTTAACCCGCTTCGTCATAAGGCATAATAATTTGGTTTTACCCATCATGCAGAATCAATTTGCCAGCAACCATCCCCCCAAAAAAATAGTCTTTGGATGTGCTCCAAAGACTACTTCGTACCTGTTCGGGATTATCTATTTGCTACTTGTCTTCGATTAAAGCAAACTGATAGTATAGCTGTAGCTGTATTTTTTATCAATCAGGCGGTATTGGTCATGTGGCAGTTTTCCCCAGCTGTTATCGCCACCCACACCTCTTTGGTTCAGGTCGATATGGAGGTAAACATTCGGGTCGTCACGCAAATTGGATGGATGCTGTTGCTTTTTGGTGAGACCGGGGTCGAGGCTTTCATCGGAATAATTAAGGGCGCTGAAGCAAATGGGCTGCACGCCAACTACCTGCAAACCATGGCCATCCTCTTTCATTAGTTTGAACCAACGCACATCTGTTCTGTAGCCGCTTTCCTGTGGCCGGATATAGCTGTATGTGTACTGATTGCGCACCGCATCATTGTACAAACCAACAAAAGCTGACTCCTTGCGGTCGCTGTAATTTTCCCATGGTCCGCGACCATAGTACTGCATCTTTCCAAATGGTGGAGGCAATTGCAGGCGCATGCCAAAACGAGGCAGTTCGGCAAGGTCGCGGCCAGTCATGTCCATGGAGGCTGTCACCTTAACGCTTCCATCGTTTTGAACCAAGTATTCCAATTGATAGGGTACAGCAATGTCGCTGAGTTCATAATCCACTTTTATGGCAAGGCCCCCGGAGGTTTGTTCACCAACAGTTACATTTTTCAGTTTTCTGTTTACATGCGCATTGCGCCACACGCCAAGCTTTTTAGGCATTCCATTTCCGAAATCATTATCGGTTGGGGCACGCCAGAAATATGGCTCAGGAAACTGATTTAATTGAACTGCTCCGCTTGTTTGCCCATAACTCCTGAAGCTTCCGTGCTTCACATCGAATTCACCCCGAATATTTGCTGATTCAAAAACCACCTTATTGGCGTCTTTTGTCACTTTCAGCGAACCTTGTTTACCAGGTTTTGCCGAAAAATAATTGCCGGCAACATTCATTTGTCCTGTGGCAACAAGGTGTCCGGCATCCAACACAGGTGTGGCATTTTTATTAAAGGCTGAAAGGTTCAGGAAATACTCAACGCCGGGCTCTTCGTTAATGGCCGGCAGTTGCAGTTGCACCTCCCCGGTTTGATGCGGAGCCAATGCAAAGTCAAATTTTCCTTCCGATGTTTTTTCACCATTCTTGAAGATTTCCCATTTGAAATTGTATTGGTCAAGATTGGTGAAATCAAACAGGTTCTGCACTTCAATCAAACCTTTTGAAATGTCCTTTGCCTTGAAAACGATATTCTGGTAGACCTTTTTCACTTCGTACAAACCAGGGTGCGGAGTCCGGTCGGCTGCAATTAGTCCGTTGGCGCAAAAGTTTTCATCGTTTTGAAGATGATAGCCACCAAGGTCGCCGCCATAAGCCCAGAATGAGCGGCCATTTGCATCTGTGGTTTTATAGCCCTGATCTACCCAATCCCAAATGAAACCACCCTGCATGTTTTTGCTGCCCATGATGATGTCCCAGTATTCACGGAAGTTACCGTTACTGTTTCCCATGGCATGCGAATATTCGCACATGATGTAAGGACGTGTCTTGGTCTGATCAGCACCATAAGCTTGCATCTTTTCAATATCGGGATACATGGGACAAACAATATCTGTGTTCCAGTCTTCGTCAGCTTGTTCAAACTGCACCGGCCTGCTCTTGTCGCGCTGCTTAATCCACAGATACCCATCATGAAACACCTTGCCGTTGCCGCATTCATTGCCCAACGACCAAATGATAACCGACGGATGATTCTTGTCTCTTTCCACCAATCGTGCCATGCGGTCGAGGTGGGCAGGAGCCCATAGCGGCATATAGGCCGGGTGAATGGTTGTATCTAAATTGACATCATGCGTCACACCCATACCGTGGCTTTCAATGTTGGCTTCATCCACCAGGTAAATACCATACTCATCACAGAGTTTGTACCAAAGCGGATCGTTGGGGTAATGCGAATTGCGCACTGCATTAAGGTTAAACTCCTTCATCAGTTTTATATCCTTCACCATTAAGGCACGATTGGGTACATGGCCGTTTACATCGTCGTGCTCATGGCGGTCGGTACCCTTTACCAACACAGCCACACCATTTACCAAAAGCCGGCTGTTTTTTATCTCAATTTTTCGGAAGCCAATTTTTGCACCTGCATACAAATCCTCACTTATTGCCGGCTGGTCTTTAAGTGAAACAATACAGTCGTACAAGTTGGGCGTTTCGGCGTTCCATTTCAAGGGATTTGTCACTTTCCCATTCAACGAAATGGTTTGCAGGCTATCTCCGGTCAGTGTTACTTTCTGTGTTTTGCTGAATACTTTTTGACCTGCTTTGTCAACTACATCTACTACAATAGTTGCCTTTGCATTTTTCGTATTTGAAAAATTGCGCAGCACCACATCCGCACTAAACAAGCCCTCTTTGTACTGGGCATCCAGGTCGCCCTTCAGGAAGAAATCCCATGTTGCAATCCTTGGCATGGCAAACAAGAAAACATCACGCTCAATGCCGCTGATACGCCAGAAATCCTGGTCTTCCAGGTAGCTGCCATCGTGCCAGCGAAATACCTGTACAGCCAGCAGGTTCTTGCCTTTTTGCAGGTACGGTGTGATGTTGAACTCGGCAGGCGATTTAGACACTTTACTCATTCCCACTTTATGGCCGTTTACATACACAAAGGCGCAACCAGTAATGGACCCAAAATGAATCAACACTTCTTTGCCATCCCAACTTTCAGGTACCGTAAATTCCTTGCGGTAAGTGCCCACTGGATCATCATTGCCAACAAAGGGTGGGTTGCGTGGAAAAGGATACGTGATGTTGGTGTAAATGGGTATGCCAAACCCCTTTATCTCCCAGTTGGAGGGTACAGCAATATTGCTCCAGCTTTCAGTATTTAATTCAGGCTTGTAAAAATCGGTGATGCGATTTGCCGACCTGTCGGCATACATAAATTTCCATTCACCGTTCAACGTCTGAAAGTAAGGGGACCGGCTGTAATCATCGGATACAACATCGCTTTGGTTATTGAACAGCATGAAAGTGGCACGTGGCTTTTCTTTGTTCTGTTCAAACAGTGATGGATTTTCCCAGTCATTATTTCCAGCCTGGCTTATACCAATCAAGGTATTCAAAAGCATGGTTGCCATTAATGCTAGGCGATAATTCAGATTTTTTTTCATCCTGCAGGTATTTGTTGATTTAGTATTTTTTCTATTGTAAACTGAATATTGTAAGCGCATATCTTAAAAGTGAGAGTCGTTCAATAACCACCATGGCACTGGGGAGTGCACAAAGGCCACATTGTCCTATTTTTCTGCGTTTTTCTAAGCGCTCCTTGTGCCTTCTTTTCGATTTTGTTAGTAAACAATGGTATTTGAAATATGTTCTGAGATCGTTCATCATTGCTGGCAAAATCACTTTTGCAGACTCCAGGTATCCTTCCAGGAAGCCACAGGTTTTTCCTTTTCCAATTTCATGGGCAGCCACAGGTAGCGACTGTCTTTAAGGTTGGTTGGATTCCACCTGTCTGCCATGAAAATGAAATTGCCCTGGCCATTCTGTAAAGGCAGTACGAATGTAGATTGTCCGCCAAATGTAGATTCAGCATCAGGTCCCTGCATGGGATTGTGATCCATCTGCGTCCATGGTCCCCAAATGGAGGTGGACACATGAACAGAAGCCTTGTTTGGCGCCCATCCTGTGCATCCGCTTGTGATGAGATAATACTTGCCAAAACTTTTGAATAATGCAGGTGCCTCGCGATGCAGGCTGAATAAAAGTGAGTCTTGTGTCGTAACGCCCAGGTAGTCATTGCTCAACCTTGCGATGCGCAGGTCATAATTCTCACGTGAAGAATAGATGTGGTATGCAGTGCCGTCTTCATCTTGGTACAGTGTCATATCTCTGGACATATTTCCATTGGGTCTGAAACTGCTCACGAATTTGAAAGGTCCAATTGGTTTGTCACTCACAGCCACTGCTGCCCTCGCAGAACTGTAGCCTTTTCCGCGCAGTTCCAGGTGAAACCACATCACATATTTTCCGGTTAAAGCATTGTACAAAACTTTGGGTCGTTCCATCAAACAACCGCGGGCAATGTCTGCAGTGGTGTCATTATCAATCGGCGAAAGCGCCAGACCTTCATATTTCCAGTTATATAAATTGGTGGATGAATACACATTCACCCCCTCCGATGCCGATTTGCCTCGCTTTTCGCCATACCAATAGTAACGACCATTTTGCTGAAGCAGTCCTCCTCCGTGGGCGTTAATCAATTCGCCGCTTTCATCATACCACAAAGCACCGGGATTGAATTGCTCCGGCTTCGGCTGGCCGTCACCAATTTTTAAACTGTCTGGTATGGGAGAGGCAACAGACATTTGAAAACAACAACAAAACAGCACGAGACAGGCGGAACAAAACTTCAGCGTTTTCATTGAATAATGGCATTTAATTTTCAGATAATACATCAACGTTCAGTGTTCTGTTTTTCCAGGTAGAATGACATTACTGTTCTGTGTAAATCCTTTGTACAGCTACAAAAAAATCACACTCCATCCATGCCTGATGGGTTTTCAGTTTGTTGATTGTACATCTGTTAAATCACCTTCATCACTTTCTCATGCCTTACCATCCTGGTTAAGGAATTTGTAATGCACGTCGCTCAATTGCCTCAGGCGCTCTGCGGCCCATTCAGCAGTTATATCTCTTTGTGGATTGGCCAGCATTTCATAACCAACCATGAACTTTTTTATAGTAGCCGACCTCAGTAATGGCGGATAAAAATGCATATGCCAATGCCACTCGGGATGTGCCCCATCGTTTACCGGGGCCTGGTGCATGCCTGCTGAATAAGGAAAAGAAGTATTGAACATGTTGTCATACTTCGTGGTCAGGTCTTTCAATATGGAGGCCAATGCAGCCGATTCTTCTTTTGTAAACTGAAGTATGGTTTGTACATGCCGTTTGCTCACAATCATGGTTTCGTATGGCCACACAGCCCAAAAAGGCACCAACGCCACAAAATGTTCGTTTTCTAATACTATTCTTTCCTGCTGCTTCAGTTCCAATTGGATGTAATCGCTGAGCAAACTCCTGCCATGTTGTTCAAAATAATTCCGCTGTTGCGTGGTTTCCTTCACTATTTCAAGTGGCATGCTCGACTGTGACCAGATTTGTCCATGCGGATGCGGATTGGAGCATCCCATGATATCGCCCTTGTTTTCAAAAATCTGTATGTACTTAATGTAATCGTAGGAACTTAAATCGGCAAATTCCAATTGCCATAATGCTATCACTTTTTCAATGGCTTCCACACTCATCAGTGGAAGGGTGAGGCTGTGGTCGGGCGAAAAACTAATTACCCTGCAAATACCTTTCACACTTTCTGCTTTCAACAAGCCATCCACGTTGATACCTCCGGCAGGGGTATCGGCGAGCAAAGCAGAAAAATCGTTTGTGAAAACAAATGAATCAGTGTAATCCGGGTTGACGCTTCCATCGGCCCTTTTATTTTCGGGGCACAGATAGCAGTTCGGATCATAGGAAGGACGGTTGTCCGGCGGAAGTGTTTCCACCTTGCCCTGCCATGGCCGTTTTGTACGGTGTGGCGAAACCAGTATCCAATCGCCAGTTAGCAGATTATACCGCGTATGCGAATGCTCTTTGAAATCAAACATGGCTGGGTTGTTCAATCTTTACTACTTCGGTACCATTTTCTATTTGTGCCACATAGGGAGTGAGTTCGAGCCCCATAGCTGCTTTGTACTCCTGCGACAATTTTGCTACAAGTGGTTCAATGGCTGCTTCTTCAACAATGCTGATGGTGCAGCCACCAAAGCCGCCTCCCATCATGCGTGAACCCAACACTGCAGCATTTCCCTTCACCGCATCCACCAAAAAGTCAAGCTCTTTGCAACTCACCTCGTATTCCTTGCTAAGGCCTTCATGCGTGGCATACATTTTTTGGCCAAGCGCCTTCAGGTTGCCGGCTTTCAAATCGTTGCCGGCAGCAATCACTCTGCCAATTTCCTCAACAACATATTTACAGCGTTTGTAAATGAGTTCATCTTTCGGCAGCACATAGCTGTTCAGCATTTCCATGGTTACATCACGCAGGCTATTCACTGCCGCATGATGTTCTTTCACCCATGCCACACCCTGTTCGCATTGTTGCCTGCGAGTGTTGTATTCCGATGAGGACAATGAGTGCTTAACATTTGTATTTAGCAGCAATAATTTGTACCCCTGCAAATCAAGTGGCTCGTATTCGTAATCCAGCGAACGGCAGTCAAGCCTGATGCAATGATTCTTTTTACCAAACATGCTGGCAAACTGATCCATAATGCCGCACATCACACCTGCAAATGTGTGTTCGGCTTTCTGGGCAATATCCACCAGTTGACGACGGTCAAGCTTGTAACCACCCAGTTCATTCAATGCAAATGCAACCGCACATTCCACTGCCGCCGATGAAGAAAGTCCGGCACCCAATGGCACATCACCATCGATCACAAGGTTGAATCCTTTAACCTGCATGCCACGCTTCCGCATCTGGTCGGCTACACCAAGGATATAATTAGGCCAGTGCTTGTCGGAGATTGCCAGGCTATCAACAGTAACTACATGGCTTTGCTGGTAATCCACTGCATACAAATGAATTTCGTTATCGGTACGCGGACCAACAGCTACATACACTGCCTTGTCTATTGCAGCAGGCATCACAAATCCTTCGTTGTAATCGGTGTGCTCACCAATAATGTTGACACGTCCGGGGGAACGAACTATCATGGGTTGCCCAGCCTCCGGAAAGAGCATTTCGTATTTGTTCTGAAGCTTTGAAATCATAATGAAGCAATTTTATTTATACGGTTTTAAAGCACAAAGTTGGGTAAGAACATCCAGTTATTTCTTTTTGGTTTTGCCTCCCAATTCCTTGTAGCGTTTCATCGCTTCCACGAAATAATAATCGCCGTAAGTAAGCGGCACATCTATTTCCGTTTTGCCTGGTATGTTGCCCACACCATGCTGCAAAATGAATCCACCGTTGGTGCCTGCCGCAGCTTTGTATTGGGCAGATGAAAGGGAACGAATCATGGTTTCTGCTGCCTGCATGTATTGCTTTGATTGCCCTTTGTTTACATAGCTATGCAACTCCAGTAATGCAGATGCCATCACTGCTGCTGCAGATGCATCACGAAGGGCATTGGGAATATCGGGCGCATTGAAATCCCAGTAAGGAACCACGTCCTTTGGAAGATTGGGATTGTTCAGAATGAATTGTGCAATGTGGTTTGCCTGTTCAAGGTATTTCTTGTCTTTCGTTTCGCGGTACATTACCGTGTAGCCATACAAGCCCCACGCTTGTCCACGGGCCCAGGCCGATTCATCGGCATAGCCTTGGGCAGTGCGCTTTTGTTTTACAGCGCCAGTTTCCGCATCATAATTGAGTACATGGTACGAACTATAATCAGTCCTGAAATGGTTCTTCATGGTGGTGTTGGCATGTGTAACCGCAATCTTGTAGAATGAGGAATCGCCACTCACTTTTGTTGCCCAGAAAAGGAGTTCAAGGTTCATCATGTTGTCAATGATGACCAGGAAATCGCCCGGCTTGGAATCCCAGGATTTGATGCAGCCTACTTTCGGATTGAAGCGTGATGCCAGCGACTTTGCACTGTTTAGCAATATCTCGTTGTACGCAGGATTAGGTGCAATTTTCTGTGCATTTCCAAAACTGCAATACATCATGAAACCCAGGTCATGGGTAGTTTTGTTGTATTGTTCCTTGGCCAACAATTTCAGGATGCGGTTGGATTCATGAAGCAACACACTGTCCCTGGTTTGTTGGTACAAATACAACAAAGTACCAGGATAAAATCCGCTGCACCACCATCCAGAATTGCTGAATTCATACTTACCTGTGGCAGGAAAATAAGTTTTCGGAAACTTGTCGGCAGGCAGTTGACTCATCAGCACTTTGTATTGCGCAGCAGCATCAGTAAAATTGGAAGTAATAGTATCTTTCAATCCATGGTGGGAGGCTGATTTCGCTGACTTTTGTGCAAAACCTGAAGTGAGCAAAATAGAAAGTGCCAGCAGCAGGAAAGCACTGGAAAATGTAATCTTGTTTTTCATCATGGTCTTCGTCATTTTCTTTTGAAATATTGAGGCTGCAAGGTTAGTACATAAACCATTTGGGCGGGCGTGTTCGAATTTCCTTCTGCATCGGCCTGCTCAACATGTTGTACAAAAAGTGAAATAGTTTTCTTTTCCTTCCACAACTCTGTGTCGTATGTTGGTTCCCACGAGCCTACAGACTGTTGCGTCAAATCGGTCACTGTCCATTTTGTATTTCTCAAATCAGAATTTACTGCCATGGACACTCTAGCGCCACGTTCCTCATCCCTGAAGAATATTGCAGCACAAAGTTTTTTCCCATCGCTCCATGACACAATTTGCGGCCTTGATACGGGAATGCGCTTAGTGCCTGTGCCACTAAGTGTGAACCCTGTTTTCCGGAAACCCGGAGTTTGTACCTGCCATTTTTCGCCACTCTTGTACACCACCTGGTATTGTATTATCGAATCATTCGAATGTCTCCAATAGCCTGCAATGAAAGGATGCCCTTTGTCATCGGCAAACATGGATGTCTGGTTAATCAATTCACTGTTTTGCGGAATGCGCAAGCAGTATTCAGCATTGGCCGCGTTGATTGGCAATGTATATTTTTCTCCGGTCGATTTTTCCCAGGTCATACCGCCGTCCAGGGAACGGGCATAGCACAAATCATGGTTGCTGGCTACGTCAGCGGATTCGCGCCATACCCACGAGAGGTGAATAGTTCCGCGGCTGTCCACACAAGCCTGCCAATAGGCGCTGCGCCTCCCTTCTCCATCCACGAGGTTTGAATGAAGTTGTTTCCATTGCCTCGTTTTATAGTCATATAAGTCGATGACCAGGTTGCCGCGGCCCGAGCCACCGTCGCGATAGAAAAACAGGATATTCCCACCGGGCAATTTGTAAAACTCCGGGTAACTAACGCTGGCCTCCCTGTTGCCAGTCATGGCCGATGGTGCTGCAAAATCGAGTGAGCCCGGGGCGATGCTGCGGCTGTAATGAAGCTGGTTGTTGTGGTGGTCCCATGCAAGATGCAGAAAGCCATCGCCGTCTGTCATCAGACTGATGGTATTGTGCGCATCCTTTACATTGCCTTTGAAGGGTGTTTCTTTCAATTGCCAGATTTCTGTCCCCATTTTTCTTTTTCCAACTACCACATGGCCGCCCTGGTTATAAAAACTAATGAACTGCGTATCACCCACACTCACAAGCGAGTTCTTCCTGAACACCACAGCATTCACAGAGTTGCCTGCCCAGCCGCTGTCAACTGCTGTAAGTTTGGCTCCTTGTCGGGTCGTAATTTGTGCAGTTGCCAACTGCATGAAGATGGTATTGAATCCTAACAAACATGCCACGGCAATGCCAATTTTTCGAAGCAGAAATGGAAGCAGAAAATGTTGTGATGGTTTCATATGGAAGCGTGAAAACCTGGGCAAAAATGAAAAACATGGAATTTTACCCAGCACTGCAAGTTATTGATGATTGCATGGCGGCCAACAGGGTGATAATCGGACAAAAAGGGGACATTTTCGACAAAAAATAAATCAACTGAGGCAAGGTCGGAGGACTTTGTTCCTTCATTCCTACATCAAGCGCCATTCAATCCACACACGTTTATGAGTTTCAAAAATTGAACTCGTCCTTTCATGGCTATCCTTCCATGAATTGAACGCTCCTTTCAGGCTTTGCTTTTAAGCATTTTATCGCTCAGGTGGTAAGATTTTCCCAATGTCTTCCTGTACTTTTCAATGTACTCCGAAGGGTTCATTCCGAAAGTTTTATGGAATTGCTTCCTGAAGTATTTTACATCCTTGATGCCCACGTAGAAAGCTGTTTCGTTTACGTTATAGGTGGTATTTATGAACATTTCGGCCGCCTTTCTCAAACGGATAAAACGTATGAAGGCGCTGGCCGACTGACCGGATATTGATTTGACTTTTTTGTAAAGCTTTGAATGGCTCATGCCAATTTCGGAGGCCAGTGTTTGAATGCTGAAATCTTCATCGTCCAGGTGTTTTTCCACTATGGCTATGCAGGCGTCGAGAAACTCCTTGTACTCTGCAGAAATCTTGAGATTGCTTTTTTGCAGGGTGATTTCATCGTAGAAATACTTCTGAAGAATGGTACGGCTTTTCAAAAGCCCTGCCACCCTTGCTATCAACAGTTCTTTCTCAAAGGGTTTGGTTATGTAATCATCGGCACCACCTTCTGCACCCTGAAGTTTGGTTTCAGAGGAAGGACTACCGGTGAGCAATATTACCGGAATATGACTCAGCGCCGGGTCGCCTTTCACTTGGCTGCAAAGTTCAAGGCCGGTCATACCAGGCATGTAAATGTCGCTGATGATAATATCGGGCTGATATTCTCTGGCCATTTTCAAACCCTGTTCGCCGTTACCAGCTATGAGCACATTATATTTTTCAGCGAATAAATTGCTGACATAATCCCGCATCTCTTCGTTGTCATCCACAACAAGCATTACAGGTTGTTCTGTAACCAGTTCACCTACCTCCCTTTCAACAGGTGCCGCTGCCGACTCAAATTCTTCATCAACATTTTCCACCAATTCACTCAGCAAGTTCGAATCTGGCACATCGCTTTCCACATCTTCAAGGTCTCCAAAATGGGCTACACCTTTTTGCAGTTTCACCCAAAACGTAGTACCATTTCCCAGTTGGCTGGTGTAAGTAATACTTCCCTTGTGACTACCCACAAATTCTTTTACCAGGAAAAGGCCTATGCCAAATCCCGGCTTCGAAGGAATCCCGCGTTTTTTTACCTGGTGGTATTTTTCAAAGAGCCGGTTGCCGGTTTCTTCAGGGATGCCATACCCGGTGTCTGTTACCGCTGCAGTAATGTGCTCATTGTCTTCGCTAATCCTGAATAGAATGCGTCCACCATCGGGTGTATATTTCAGCGCATTTGAAATAAGATTATAAAAGATGATTTCGAGCTTTTCGCGGTCACCGAAAATTTCCAACTTATCGTTATTGCATTCAAACAGGTATTCAATTTTCTTGGCCCTTGCCTGCTGTACAAAGCAGAGATAGACCTCCCTGCAAAGGTTGTAGAAATTAAGCCTGGTCAGTTTGAAACTGGTTTCTTCCTGCTCTGCCTTTCGGAAAAGCAATAACTGGTCTACCATGCTCAGCAGACGGCGGGAATTGCGATATATAATATTCAATTCCTTTCTTTCTGTAGAGTCTTCGCCGGCATGTTGATGCAGCAAATCTTTTAGTGGATTGATGATAAGCGTAAGTGGAGTGCGGAATTCATGAGAAACATTGGTAAAGAATGACAGTTTCCTTTCGTTGATTTCCTTTTCCTTTTCAATGTTAAGTTTCGACAATTTTACCTCATACTCCAATTGTGTCTGCCTGTCTTTGTATTTCAGGTAAACGTAGATGATGCCTACAATGCTGAGGAAATACACAAGATAGGCCCACCAACTGCGATACCATGGTGGCAAAACAATTACCTGCAACTGCGTCTCACTAGTATTCCACACACCTTCAGCATTGGTCGATTTTACGTGGAGTACATATTTTCCTTCCCTGATGTTGTTGTAATTAACAATTCGGACACTTCCGGGAAAATTCCAGCTTTTGTCAAGTCCTTCGAGCATGTAGGCATATACAATCTTGCCGGGCGATGAAAACTCAAGTGCTGCAAAATCTATTGAAAGCGTGGCCTTACTAAATGGCAGGCGGATAGTTTTAACTAGGTCGCCGGACGTTTTATAGATCAGGTCGGGTTCATTGTTTAAAGGCTGGTTGTTTACCTTGATGCCTGTAATCATCACAGGTGGCATAAAACTGCGACCGGTTATTTTGCCCGGTTCAAAAAGATTGAATCCGTAAATTCCACCAAATGCCAATTCCCCAGATCGCAAACGGAGCGAGGCGCTGTACAAAAACTGGTTGCTCTGCAGTCCATCGCTCTGATAGTAATTCTGGAAATTTTGGGCTGCTGTGCTGAACCGGGACAAGCCGTTGAAGGTGCTAAGCCAAAGGTTACCGGTATTGTCCTCAAGAATGTTAAGAACCGCATTATTGCAGAGTCCTTCGGCAGTGGTGTAGCGCTTCATTATTTTTCCCTGCTTCCGGTCGAAAAGGAGCAGTCCTCCCCCCTCGGTACCTAGCCAAAAACTCCCTTTACTATCCTCGAATATGGCCCTTACGGGTTTTCCGATTGTGAAAATGCTATGATTGGCTGCGCGTTTGTCAATTCGAATCAGTTGGTCATGGTTCCCTGCCCAAATGTTTCCTTCACTATCCTCAGTAATCGAAACCAGGTCATTCAATGGCTCGTTGAAAACTTCAAAACGGTCGGCTTGTTTGTTGAACCGGTAAAGATGACCATCAGAAAAAGTAGTGGCCCAGAGCGTTTGTTCCCTGTCCTCCAGCAATAGCCACACATTCCTGTTTTCCTGGCCATTGGCTGCATTAATGCACTTGTAATGCATGAAAGTTCCTGATGCTGCCTTGAATTTGTTGATACCGCCACCAAAGGTGGCTACCCAAAAATTGCCGGACCTATCCTGCCTGATGCTTGTGACATGGTCATTACTTAACGAAAGTGGATTGCCGGGTGAGTGCTTATAATTCCTGTAAGTATTGCTGCTTCTATTCCAAATGCTTATGCCACCGCCATCGGTACCAATCCAAAGATTGCCAGTCTTGTCTTCAAAGAATGCGCCTACAAAATTGCTTACAAGGCTATTGGCATTCAAAGGGTCGTGTGAAATAGTCTGAAACCTTTTCTGGCCTGGGTCTACAATGTTGATGCCACCCTTGATGGTTCCAATCCATTTACGCGATTCTGCATCTTCGTAAATAGCATAAACAGACTCACTGGTTATGGAGTATTTGCCTTCACCGGGCAGGATATTTTCTACCTGTTCTGATAAAGGGTTCAGCACGTTAATGCCTCCCCCTTCGGTTCCTGCCCAAAGCATTCCATCTTTTCCAAGGCAGAGGCATGTCAAATTATTGGCAGTGAGTTTTCCGTTTTCTTCATTGAAGCGACTCGTAATTGTATTGCCGGCAATATTGTATTTGTAAAGGCCGGCATTTGTTCCTATCCACAAATTGCCATGGCCATCGCAACCCATGGAAGATGCAGTTGGAATGATATTGTTCACCAAATCCAATTTCCCATTTTTTAAATCGAAGCGGCAAAGGCCCAATCCATTCACCAGCGCCCATACTTGTGCTTCCTTGTCCGTACAAATGGCGGTGACGTTATAATCAACCCTTTGCCTGCCATCCATGAATACAGGAACCTGCACAGCAACTTTTTCTCCCATCTTAATTACTGAAAAACCTGCACCATTTGACCCAAGGAAAATGTTGCCTGCCTTATCCTTTGCGATGGTTGTAACGTTGAAAGTAATGCGCTGTATGCTTTTTTCACCAAAAGGTGTGTAATAGGCAGGCCTGAATTTTCCGGTAATATTGTTGTAAACGGCTACACCCTGACCGGTTCCTACCCAAAGGTTGTATAAAGCATCTTCGTTAAGCGCATAGATGTAATTATGCGGCAGCGAATTGGAATCATTAATAATATTCCGAAACACTTTGAAATCGTAGCCATCATACCGGTTGAGGCCATCGTAGGTGCCAAACCAGATATACCCGTTATGGTCCTGGAAAATAGAGCGGACTGAATTATTAGAGAGACCTTTCTCTATACCCAGGCGTATGATGGGTGGAATATCAATGGCAGCAGCATTCAGATTCCACAACAATGCAAACAATGCACAGGTGAGGCAATTTCTTATATAGCGAAACATGTTAAAAATCCAGGTTGGCATAAAAAACTGCCGACACTATCATGCAGGAGAATTTGAACAGTATCAAAGCAATCCTGATAGCAGCACAGTTAAGAATGTATTGTCGAATGTACAAAAACGTAGGCTCTTGTTAGCCCATAATAGTCATTTGAAATTCATCGTCATTTTAGTTTCCGGCTATTCCATGTAAAACACTTCTTTCAGTGGAATGCTCACTGGTGAATGGTCGGGATTTGACTCCATAATATCACTCATGTAAGACCACCATTTCTGCATCACCGGCTGCGCAGGAAGGCTGTCCATCTTTGCATCATCCTCTATTTGCAGCACACCAAACAAGGAACCGTCAGATTCATCGAGAAAAATACTGTAATCATCAATGCCAGTCTGCTTGAGCAAAGTATGTAGCTCGGGCCACAGTTCATCGTGTCGGCGTTTATACTCGGCTTCCATACCCGGAAACAGTCGCATCCTGAAAGCTAATCGTTGCATATTTTTTTATGCTTGTTTTCAAAAAAACATTTGGCTCAAAGTTTGGGCATTTACCTGCTGTTGCACCATACAATATGCCTTTTATTTACGTAAACGTTTTCATTTGCATGACAACAAATTCAAATTAGCCGGTTTCTACTGCACCATCAATCGCTTACCTTATTCAAATAATGTGTAGCATTGCTATTGCCGATGCAGGAGAAAGCCCCCACCATCAAGGAAATTGCCAAGCGGCTAAAGGTGTCTGTTTCTACAGTTTCCAGGGCATTGAGCAACCATCCGCGAATAGGTTTGGGTACGAGGCAGGCTGTGCAGAAACTGGCCCGGGAACTAGGATACGAACCGAACGCCAAGGCCATTTTTTTCAAACAGAAAAAGACATTCATTATTGGGGTGATTTTACCCTCCATCCGGGAGGAATTTTTTTCGCAGGCAATCAGCGGCATAGAATCGGCCGCCATGGAGCACCACTACACCATTTTGTTCGGACAGAGCTACGACAACCTGGAAAAAGAAAAGGCAGTTGTAAAGGCCATGGGCGTTCAAAGGGTGGATGGATTGATTATTTCACTGTCGAAAGAAACGCAGCAATACGAACATCTTGAAGCGTTGAAAAAACACGGCATACCGGTTGTTTACTTCGACAGGGTACCAGCAAGCGAGGATGTGCACAAAGTTTCGTGCAATTTGTACAACAGTACGGTAGAGATGATTGGATGGTTGCTGAAAAATGGATACAGGCGCATTGCCTTCATAAACGGCCCCGATAAGATGCTGTCAAGCAAGGAAAGGCTGCAAGGATACATACAAGGGCTGGCTGCGCATAAACTGAAAGTGAACATGCAATTGGTGGAAACCACAGACCTTTCAAAAGCGAGTACTTACGCCGCAGTGGAAAAACTGCTTGGATTGAAACAGCCGCCCAATGCCATCATTTCCTTTAATGATTATGTACACATGGATGCCACGCAGTGTGCACACAAATTGGGCATCCATGTAAATGAGGACATAGCGTTTGCCAGCTATGCCAACCTGCCCATCAACAGTTACACGGCCTTCCCTCCCATGCTTTCCATTGAGCAATACCCATACCGGCAAGGAGAAAGAGCCCTGCAGGTGCTCATTGGCATCCTCAATCAAAAATCAGGACAAACAGAGGAAACGACAGCCTTTGTTAATGAAGAATTGCCTTCAAAGTTGTTGACACCCTCTCTCTGACTTCATAGATACTTGAATTTTTGTCGCCTCAGATTTTGCACAACCGTTTGCACGCACAGCCTGTTGCAGAATGCCCTACATTCACCCTTCTTCTTTTTGAAGGCGGTTGTATGCCAATGAATAAGAGATGTCTTTGCCATTTCATGTTTGTGCTAGTTGCCATCTGCGGCATCAAAAGCCCAGCGCATGCACAGCAGGCAAAAACCAAGTCCAATAACCAACTTCCCAATATCATTTTCATTTATGCCGATGACCTTGGCTACGCAGAATTGGGCTGCTACGGCCAGCAAAAAATAAGAACTCCGCACCTTGACCAGATGGCCGCCGAGGGCATGCGATTTACCCAACACTACACCGGCACGCCGGTTTGCGCACCTGCCCGTTGCATGCTTATGACGGGTATGCACGCAGGCCATTCACTTATTCGCGGCAACTACGAACTCGGTGGTTTTGCCGATAGCGCCGAACGTGGACAAATGCCATTGCCTGGCAAGGCATTCACCGTGGCAGACCTGCTTAAACAAAAAGGCTATGCCACAGCAGCCATTGGCAAATGGGGATTGGGTATGACCAACACAGAAGGAAGCCCACTGAAGCACGGCTTTGATTACTACTATGGCTACCTCGACCAGAAACAGGCGCATAATTATTACCCAAGTCATTTGTGGGAAAACGACCATTGGGATTCGCTTGATCAGCCCTGGCTGAACGTTCACAAACCATTGAATCCATCAACAGCAACGGATGCTGACTTCGATTACTTCAAAGGAAAAACGTACGCACCGGAAAAGATGACAAGGAAAGCGCTGGCCTTTCTTGACGAACACAAACAAGGGCCGTTTTTTCTTTACCTGCCATACACTTTGCCACATCTTTCGTTACAGGCACCCGATGCCTACGTGCAGCACTACATTGGGCTGTTCAACGAAAAGCCGTATTACGGTCAGCAGGGCTATGCTTCCACCAGGTACCCGTTATCTACCTACGCAGCAATGATCACTTACCTGGATACCCAGGTGGGCATCATCATGGATAAAATAAAACAACTCGGGCTGGACAACAACACCATTATTTTCTTCAGCAGTGATAATGGCACAGCATTCAACGGCGGCGTGGATGCATCTTTTTTCAATAGTGTTGCTGGGTTGCGAGGTTTAAAAATGGACCTGTACGAAGGCGGCATTCGCATGCCATTCATAGCACGCTGGCCCGGAAAAATAAAAGCTGGGACAACCAGCAACCTCGTGTCTATACAATATGATTTCATGGCAACGGTGGCCGACCTGACGCACCAGCAACTTGCTGCCACTGATGGCATTTCCTTTCTCCCTGAATTGATGGGAAACAGGAAGAAGCAGGCACAGCACAAATTTCTTTATTTCGAGTTTTCAGAGAAAAGCGGCCAGGTGGCTATTCGCATGGGTGACTGGAAAGCGGTGAAATCGAATATGAAGAAAAATGCACAGGCACCTTGGGAACTCTACAACCTTGCATCGGACAAAAATGAAACCACCAATGTTGCAGGCCAACATCCTGAATTGTTGAAACAGTTTGATGAAATCTTAAAGAAAGAACATGAACCTTCTCCTGTTAAAGAATGGGAATTTGTAACAACAAACAAGTAATTCACTACTCAAAAAATACGTACTACATATGAAAAGAAAAGAATTTATAAAAAATGCGGGGCTTGCTGCAGCCACATTTGCCATAATGCCATCGGGCAAGCTATTTGCTGCCGGCGCTGACACTAAAGTGAGAATGGCCCTCATTGGCACAGGCCTGCGTGGTCAAAATCACCTGGAGTTGTTGTTGCGCCGCAGTGATGTAGACCTTGTGGCCATTTGCGATGTGGACGACCGCATGCTGACCATGGCAAAGGACATCATCAACAAGAGTGGCAAAAAAATGCCACAGATTTTTACTGGTGACAATTACGCATGGAAAAAATTAATCGAACTAAAGGACCTTGACGGTGTTGTGATTGCCACACCATGGGAGTGGCACAAACCTATGGTGCTGGGCTCGCTGGAGGCTGGCATTAAATATGTTGCTACTGAAGTAATTCTTGGCATCACGCTCGAAGACCATTGGGAAGTAGTGCGTGCCGCAGAACGTTACAAAGCAAATGTGATGATGCTGGAAAATGTATGCTACCGCCGCGATATAATGGCTGTACTCAACATGGTTCGCCATGGAATGTTTGGTGAACTGATTCATTTACAAGGTGGCTACCAGCACGACTTGCGTGAAGTGAAGTTTAATGACGGTGTTAATCCTTACGGGCATGGTGTGGAGTTTGGCGAGAAGGGATTTTCAGAAGCACACTGGCGTACTGAGCATTCCGTACATCGCAACGGTGACCTCTATCCCACACATGGCGTCGGGCCAATAGCAAACTACGTTAACATCAATCGTGGCAACCGTTTTCTTTCACTCAATTCTTTCTCAACAAAATCGCGTGGACTGCACAACCATATTGTGAAAGGCGGAGGCGAAAGCCATCCGAATGCCAAGGTGAATTTCAAACTAGGCGATGTGGTGACTACGCAAATCAATTGCGCAAATGGTGAAACCATTTTACTGCAACACGATACCAACCTGCCACGTCCCTACTCACTTGGCTTCAGGGTGCAAGGCACAGAAGGGTTATGGATGGATGTGAACAAGGGCATTTACATCCAGGAAAAATCGGCCAAGCCACACCAATGGGATGATGCACAGCCGTGGCTCGATAAGTACGACCACCCGCTTTGGGTTAGGTGGAGCAAAGACACCGAAGGCGCAGGACATGGCGGCATGGATTTCTTTGTAATACATGCATTTGTTGAAAGCATCAAACGCAGAACGCCAACACCTCTCGATGTGTATGACGCTGCTGCATGGAGTGCCATCACACCACTGAGTGAACAATCTATTGAACTGGGCAATGAGACAATAGAGTTTCCCGACTTTACCGGCGGACAATGGATGTATCGCAAACCGGTTTTTGCACTCAACAATGAATTCTAATAAATAATTCCGGCGTTACCGACCTGGCCGCTTCAGCAGCGCCAGGTCGATAACCGTTGGCCGCAATTCTCTATTTGATGTTGCAAAAGATTTTATCGGCGTTCGGCTTGAACGATGCATCACTGAAATGGGAGGCATTGGGAAGCGGGCTTATCAACCAGACGTGGAAAATTACTGAAAGAAACAAGGAATTTGTTTTGCAACAGGTCAATCAGTATGTGTTCAAAAATCCACACCTGATAGCCGATAATATCAACCTTGTTGCCGGCTGGCTTCAGGAGAAATGTCCCGACTATTTTTTTGTAGCTCCCTTGCCCGCACTCAATGGGAATACACTGGTTCAAAGTGAGGACGGAAATTTCTACCGCCTATTCCCTTTTGTAAAAGACTCTGTTTCGTACGACGTGGTGCCATCGGCATCGCAGGCGTTCGAAGCTGCTGCTCAATTTGGCCGCTTCACCAAATTGCTGAGCGGATTAAATACCAGCCAGCTTCACGCTACCATTCCCGGTTTTCATGACCTTTCATTGAGATACAAGCAATTCTTATTTGCGATTGAAAACGGCAACCAGCAAAGGATTGCTGAGAATAGCGAGTTGATTTCTGAAGTGCAGTCATTGGTAAACATTGTTGAAGCATTTGAAGACATCAAGCGCAACCCAGCATTCAAAATGCGTGTTACGCATCATGATACCAAAATCAGCAATGTGTTGTTCGACATGCAGGGCAAAAGCATTTGCGTAATCGATCTCGATACAGTGATGCCCGGATATTTCATCAGTGATGTAGGCGACATGATGCGCACCTACCTATCACCTGTGAGTGAAGAAGAAACCGACCTGGGCAGAATAGAAGTGCGTGATGAATTTTACAAAGCAGTGGTGCAGGGCTACTATTCAGAAATGAAAGACGAACTGTCCGAAACAGAAAAGAAATATTTTTTCTACGCAGGTGAATTCATCATCTACATGCAGGCACTGAGGTTTTTGACCGACTACCTGAATGACGATGTTTATTACGGAGAAAAATATCCGGGCCACAACCTTGCTAGAGCCCGCAACCAAATGGTTCTGTTGCGGCGGCTGCAGGAGAAAAGAAATTTGTTGATGCAAATTGTATAGGAACGATCTCCCGCCTTTGAGTATTACCTGGTCGTAGTACGCATTACTTGCTGGCCCATCAAGGTATTTGGAAAACGATAATTTCTACCCCATCAGTTACAAATGTGAATCCTGGGTCATTGACTGCTTATTGGTGTTTATAATGTACCAGGCTCTGCACCCTCAATTTTTCAGCTGCCGCTTCAGGCGTAATGTCGCGTTGTGGATTGGCCAGCATTTCATAGCCCACCATAAACTTCTTGACGGTAGCGCTGCGCAGCAAAGGCGGATAAAAATGCATATGCCAGTGCCATTCAGGAAAATCGTCACTGTTTACCGGTGCCTGGTGCATTCCTGCCGAGTAGGGAAATGACACGTTGAAGAGGTTGTCATATTTAGTGGTAAGTTCTTTCAGAATAACAGCTAAATCTGTTTTCTCTTTATCAGTAAACTGCGTGATATACTGCACATGCCTCTTACTTACCAGCAAAATTTCATAAGGCCAAACAGCCCAAAATGGCGTTAACGCAACAAAACTTTCATTTTCGAGTACGATGCGTTCCTGCTTTTTCTGCTCCAGTTTGATATATGCCGACAGCAGGCTTTCACCATACTGATGGAAGTATTTCTTTTGCTGCACCGACTCTTTTACCAATTCCATAGGCACAGAAGTGGATGCCCATATTTGGCCATGCGGATGCGGATTACTGCAACCCATTATCTCGCCTTTGTTTTCAAAAATCTGGATGTAGCGTATTGCAGCGTTTTCAGACAGTGAAGCAAACTCCTGCTGCCACAATTCAATAACATTGCCTATTTCTTCAACTGGCATTTCAGGCAGGGTGAGATCGTGCCGTGGTGAAAAACAAATGACTTTGCAAATGCCGTTTTCACCCTTTGCAACTAACAGGCCACCCTCTTCATAATCGCCTTCAGGTCCATCTTCCAGCAGCGCAGAAAAATCATTTACAAACGCATAAGGTTTCGTGTACTGCGGGTTTGTGCTACCATCGGCTCTTGTGTTGCCCGGGCACAGGTAACAATTCTTATCATAAGCAGGCCGGCTATCGGCAGCTTGATCTTCCACCTTTCCTTGCCAGGGTCTTTTCATTCTATGGGGCGAAACCAATACCCACTCACCTGTGAGCATATTCAATCTCCGGTGTGAATGCATTTTGAAGTCAAACATAATTAAGCGATTATTTCTGTTCCGTTATCAATGGATGCGAGGTAGTATGTCAAAGGCAGATTCATTGCCTCCTCATAAGATTTTTTTAATGAGTTAACCAGCGGCTCAATGGCTTCGTCCCTAACAAGATTAATAGTGCAGCCGCCGAATCCGCCACCCATCATTCTGGCACCGAGCACTGCATCATTATTCCTTACCTGGTCTACCAGCCAATCAAGTTCTTTACAACTTACCTGGTACATATTGCTCAAACCGTCGTGCGTGGCATACATCAGTTTACCCATGGCGTTGATATCCCCATGACGAAGCGCTTCACAGGCTGTCAAAAGCCTGTCAATTTCCTGGACTACGTAGCGGCTTCTGATATATGCCATGCTGTCTACAGGTCGCACATATTCATCCAACATGGCTTCGGTTGCGTAGCGCAGCGATGTCACCTCAGGATGATGAGCCCTGATCAATTCCACTGCGCATTCACATTCTTCACGCCTTGCATTGTATTCAGAAGATGCCAGTTCATGCTTAACATTAGTATTCAGCAAAAGCACCTTGATGCCTTCCAGTTTAAAAGGGATATACTCGTACTCCAGCGAACGACAATCCAATTTGATGAGCTTATCCTTTTGGCCCATCATGGAAGCAAACTGATCCATAATGCCACATTTCACGCCGGCATATTCATGCTCGGCCTTTTGTGCCATATGCACCATCGTCAAACGATCGAGTTTTGTTTGCAGCAATTCATTCAATGCAAACACTGTGGCACATTCTACAGCAGCGGAAGAAGACAACCCCGCCCCCATTGGCACATCGCTTGAAAGCACTGCATTGAAACCTTGCAGTGGCAATCCTTTTTGCAAAAACTGTGCAGCAGAGCCAAGTATATAATTAGGCCAACCCAGTTGACTTTCAGGTGCCAGATCTTTCAACTTTATCTGAAAATTTTGATTCAGGTCAGCCGCCACAAGATGTATTTCATCATCATCTCTTAGCGCAATGGCCATGTAAGCAGCTTTATCAATCGCTGCAGGCAATACAAAGCCTTCGTTATAATCGGTATGCTCTCCAATTATATTAATACGGCCAGGAGAACGAACTACCAATGGCTTTTGCTGAAATGATGCAGCAAAAATGGAATTCACTTTATCGGTTATACTATTCATGAGATATATTTTTTTGTTCATCCTTACCATCTGGTCGGTAATTGTTATTCTTTTTTGGAAATGCAGCATGCGTATCACTCAGCCATTTCTGCAGCTTTGATTTTAGCATAGATGTTGTTTCCGGTTTTGCTGCAGAAAGGTCATTTTGCTCACTAACATCATGGAGCAAATCATATAACTCAACAGATTCATCTTCGTAGTTGTAAATCAATTTCCAGTTGCCCTCGCGTATAGCTGCACCTGGCTTTCCGCCCTGGTTGCTGTAGTGCGGGTAGTGCCAGTACAAAGGCCTGTTCCTGTATGTTGAACTGTCTTTCAATAATTGAAAAATATCCTTACCGTCTACCGAGGCATCCAAGATGTATTTGCTATCCGCCACTTTTGCAATGGTTGGGAAAATATCAGCCAGGGTTATAGGCAAATCCGTAGATAGATTTTTCAACACCCTTCCTTTCCAGTACATAATAAAAGGCACCCTGATTCCGCCTTCATACAGCCAACCCTTTCCGGCACGGAGTGGCCCATTCACAGTTGGACTTCCTTCGGCTGTGCTCAAACCGCCATTGTCTGATGTGAATATGATGAGTGTATTATCATCTATCCCTTCTTCTTTCAGCTTAGCCAATATTCTGCCGATATTACTATCCATATTTTCGATCATGGCAGCATACACTGGATTCTCCTGAATTGTACGCCTGCGCCATCCCGCTTCGTATATCATCCATTGTTCATCTTTTGCGAATGCAGATTGCCCTTCTTTCAGCACACCCTTTCGTTTGATTTCATATTTCCTGATTAAAGAAGGTGGCGCTTGCAAGGGATTGTGCACCGCATACAGCGAATACAAGAGCAAGAAGGGTTGACTTTTGTTTGAGTCCAGAAAACGGAGGCATTCATTGGTGAGGCGGTCTGTAAGGTATTCACCCGGAGGGCCATCTGGTAGCCTGGGGTTTTGATAGGGCGTGAAATAGCCACCTGTGGAATCATCCTTTCTGCCGGTTGGGCCGCCCTTGCTCCAGCCACCGATATTTGTTTGAAACCCCTGGTATTCCGGCCAGTATTTTTCTTCTTCTCCCAAATGCCATTTTCCGGCAAAAAAGGTTTTGTAACCGCTTTTTTGAAGTTGCTCTGCAATGGTATTTTCCTGCAATCCCAATTGGAATGCGGTTGCTGGACCTACCATTTTTTCATATGAACTAGCCTTCCCGTTTTCCTGTCTGCCCGGAATCCAATCTGTGACACCGGTTTTTACCGGCAACTTACCGGTCATCAGGCTTGACCGCGTTGGGCTGCACACAGGGGCTGTAGCATAAGCCTGCGTAAACTTTGTACCTCCCCTTGCCAATGCATCAAGGTTCGGTGTTTCATAAAAGGTACTGCCATAGCAAGAGAGATCTGCCCACCCTAAGTCATCGGCCAATATGATTAACACATTAGGCTTCTTCGGCTGATTTTGAGCTTGCACAAAACCACAAGCTATCAGGAAGAAAATGGCTAGCAATTCTTTTTTCATGCTGTTTATTTATTGGACACATTCTATAAATACCTCTATAGCTTTATTGCACGTTATCAACTCATTCCCTTTGCGCTAGCTGACCACTCTTTGCAACCTGCGGTTATTCCTTTTGGTACAATCGCACATAGTCAATTAAATAGGTTGACGGTAACACCGTGTGTGCAAGACTGCCGCCCCTTATTCCACCCATGGCCAGATTCAACAAAAGGAAGTGCGGCTGCTGAAATGGATTTCTACCATCACTCTTATTATAAGTATTCCGAATGTCGATATCGTTGAACAAAACACCATCTACCAATATGTGCATGTTTTCCTTATCCCACTCCAGTGTCCAGGTGTGAAAAGAATCGGCCCAGGCTTTGCCGCCCAGAGAATCAAGTTTATGAAATGAGCCGTCCCAGATGGCCTTGTGTCTTCCGGTGTCGGCAATGGCGAAATTGGCCAGGATACCATTGTTGTAGTATTCCATCAGATCCACTTCGCCATTGGATGGCCATTCGCCAGCAACGCCAACCGTCCAAATGGCAGGCCACAAACCTCCTTGTGCATCAATTTTCGCTCTTACTTCCAACCTGCCATAGGCAAAAGCATGTTCCCGCTGCATTACTACGCTCGATGAAGTATACTCGATGAATGGCCTGCTGGTTTTCCAATAATCGCTACCAGGTTGGTAGTTGGGGTTGGGTTTGTGTTCCTTCTTGCCAGTAATAACAAGATAACCACCCTTACAGATAGCATTGTCAGCCTGGTACCATTGTGCTTCTTCATTTCGCACAAAACCGGATTCAAAGCGCCATTTGCCGGCATCGGGAGGGCCGTCTGTGTTGAACTCATCCGACCAGATCAGTTTGTAGCTATCCTTTTCTATGCGCAATTCATCCCTATTATTCTTGTGACTGGCAAGAAGGATAAACACCAAGGGCAACAGCATAAAAACTTTCATAGGCAAACAAAAAAAATATACTGCCCGAAATTAGAACTACCATATTTCAAAGCGGGTACTAATGGTTCAATCAAGGGGGCAAATCCTTCAAACCCGGAAAATGAAATAAATGAGCCTGATATCGATGCTATCTTTCCCGCTCAAAGAAAAATGTATGCGAATAAAACTACTGTTGCTGGTCTCGTTTTCGTGGGCCGCGTTTTACCTGAATACAATTGCCCAGGATACAAAACACCTGTTTATCCTTTCCGGTCAGTCCAATATGGTAGGGCTTAAGCCCGAAGAATCATTTCTTCCTACTATTGAAACTGCATTTGGCAAAAACAATGTGATTATTGTGAAAGACGCATTGGGCAGTCAACCCATCAGGCGTTGGTACAAGAACTGGAAACCCTTGCAGGGCGATACGCCGGTTGCACAACCTGACTTATACGATTCGCTGATGAAAAAGGTAAACGCTGCTATTGAAGGCCAGCACATTGAAACAGTAACCTTTGTTTGGATGCAAGGTGAACGAGATGCAAGAGAACAATTGGGCAATGTGTATGAAAGAAGCCTGGTGGGATTGTATCAACAACTATCTGCCGACCTGCATAGAAAGGATATCAATTTTGTGATTGGCAGGCTTAGCGATTTCGGTTTGACAAACGAACAATATCCGGATTGGCAAATGATAAGAGACATACAAGTAAGAGTTGCCGAATCAAATCCCCGCTTTGCCTGGATTGATACCGATGACCTCAACGATGGATATGACAGAAATGGAAAAGCCATACAAAACGATTTGCACATGTCGGCGACCGGTTATGTAACCATGGGAAAGCGATTTGGCGAACAGGCCATTCGGCTTATTGAAAGAAATAAGCCTCATCAAAAACAGTAGCACCCCTTCACAGCCTGGCCAGAAATAAAACTTGCACGATTTGACCCCTTGGGTGACTATTTCCACCCACTGCATGCATGTTAAGCATAATAATTTGGCATTTGATGGCATTCAAATCTGAATTCGCCAAAAAAATGATTGCAGAACATCAAGCAAATGAAAATGGAAATGCTATTAAAATCAAGTAAACGACTGTTTGTCTGCCCGGGGGAAGCCAGCAAAATATTGTGCCTGGTACTTTTTCTCTCCACTTTTTTGCAGGCGTGTAAATCATCGGCCGACACTACGGCAAGGCCGAATATTGTGATTTTTTACGTAGACGACCTTGGATATGGCGATGTGGGTGCATACGGTGGCGAAAAGGTAAAAACACCCTGTCTAGACAGCCTGAGCAAAACCGGCATCCTGTTTACCGATGCCCACAGCACAGCATCCACCTGCACACCTTCCCGCTATTCCTTGCTTACCGGCGAATATGCATTCCGAAATAATGCAGCCATTTTGCCGGGCGATGCTCCACTGATTATTTCGGAAGAAAAGCCAACATTGCCAGGCATGCTGAAAAAGGCTGGCTATGCCACCGCTGTAGTGGGCAAATGGCACCTGGGCTTAGGCAAAGGAAATGTGGATTGGAACGGCTCAGTAAAACCTGGTCCACTTGAAATTGGATTTGATTACAGCTTTTTGCTGCCAGCCACCGGCGACCGGGTTCCTTCCGTTTTTCTTGAAAATCACCAGGTGGTGAATGCCCGTCCGGATGGTCCGATTGTAGTGAGCTATTCTAAAAAACTGGAAGGGTACCCCAATGGATTGGATAGTCCTCAGTTGCTTCGACAAAAAGCAGATTCGCAGCATTCCAACACCATTGTAAACGGTATCAGCAGAATTGGGTATATGTCCGGGGGCAAAGCAGCACTATGGAAGGATGAAGATTTCCCCGTTATATTTTCATCCAAGGCAAATCAATTTATTGATCAGCATAAGAAAGACCCCTTTTTCCTGCTCTTTTCCTTCCACGATATTCATGTTCCCAGGGTGCCAAATGCGCAATTTGCAGGATCATCGCCAATGGGGCCAAGGGGTGATGTTATAGCACAAATGGATTGGACCACCAAACAGGTAGTTGCGCACCTCAAAGCACTCAATTTACTGGAGAATACCATCATCATTATCACTAGCGACAACGGTCCCGTGTTGAACGATGGTTACGAAGACATGGCAGATAAGCTGGTTGGAACACACAAGCCCGGAGGCCCCTACAGGGGAGGCAAGTACAGTGCATTTGAAGCAGGCACCAGGGTACCCATGATGGTAATCTGGCCAGGAAAAATAGCCCCACAAACTTCAAATGCCCTCATAAGCCAGGTGGATTTCTATCGCTCCTTCGCTACTTTGTTAGGTGTGAAATTGAGTCCATCAGAGGCCATTGACAGTGAAGACCAAAGCAGTGCCCTGATGGGTAAGAGTTCTACCGGCAGAGCATGGATGTTGGAAGAATCCTATACATTATCAGCAAGAAATGGAAACTGGAAATACATAGCCCCAATGCCTGATGGTAAAAAAGTTCCCTCCTTCATGGCCAACAAAGGAGTGGAAAGTGGATTGGGCAGATTGCCACAGTTATATAAATTAGCGGAAGATCCTGGTGAACAAAAGAACCTGGCTGATGGTTTACCTGAAATGGTAGACAAAATGCAGGAATACATAAACGAAGTGGTAAATAAAAAAGCCGCCGGACCGAGGGAAATCACATCCAAAAAATGAGGTGACAGCGGCCTTGGATTTTCCCGGTCAGAGCGCTGAAAATGGATGCAAAATGTAGGGTTATGGGAAATTGGTTGCGTTGCTTTTTATTGCTTGCTTGCGGAATAATGCTTGTGCCAAAAATGTTGGCGGCACAGGAAGAATTTTCCATCGACAGACTGGATGTACAAAAAGGACTGCTGAGCAATTTTGTGACTAAAACAATCAGCGATGATAAGCAGTTCAAGTACTTCGCTACAGAAGCCGGCATTTCCCGGTACGATGGATACCGTTTCAAGCACTATCGACCAGTTCCGGGCAGCAATGGGCTGGTAAATGAAAATATTGAAACACTATTTACTTCAAGGGCTGGCTTCATATGGATTGGCACTAAAACCGGTGGCCTAAGCCGGCTGTTCGTGAAAACCCAGGCAATAGAAAACTGGAACGACGTGTTTGCCCCGTACAGCAGCAAGCCGCTTCGTATTGTGTCGCTTACGGAAGACAAGACCGGCAACCTGTGGGTAGGAACCTGGAACATGGGCTGCTTTAAAATTGATCCCAAAGCCAGGAAGGTGGTAGAGCACTTCCCTTCCTCCAGTATTATCTACAACATGATTTGCGATGCCTACGGCACTGTTTGGTTTACAGATGCGAATACCCTTTGTGCGTACAAGAGCCAGGATGGATCGCTGCAGCGATATTCTCAGAAATTTTATGTATACAATATTTGCGAAGACACTGCCAGAAAGCGCATCTGGATTGTCGGCAATCATGAAACAGAAGTTCGGCTGGGATACATCAATCAGCTACAGCCTGTTTTTACGGAAGTGCCCATCAACCTAAATGCCCGTTTTGTGGCTTCTCTGGCCATTGATCAGAAATTGCGGATATGGTTAGGAAGTTGGGGCAATGGGTTGTTTGTAAGCGACCCCTCGGTCAGCAGTTTTCAAAAGGTGAGCACATCCGGTTTTACCGATGTTGTTAGCAGCACCAACCGAAATGCGATCACGAATATTTACATAGACAATAACGGCATAGCCTGGTTGTCGACCTCCTATGGTGGCGTACTTATTCTTTACCCCAACAAGGGATTCCGCAATATTGCCAACAATGAGAAAACCGACATGCGGGACTATAATGTAACCGCCATCAGTTCGGCACCTGGCAATCGATTGCTTGCAGGCAGCATATCGCTTGGCTTGTATGATGCGGGTTCTATTCAGCAACCTGCATTCGTCAAGAATGAACTTGTGTCTGCTACCCGCATTAATCAGATTTACAGCAATGCAGGCCGCTATTTTATTGCCACCAACGAAGGCCTGTATATTTTTTCGCAGGGTTTGCAGCGCCCCCCGCAACGCTTTTTTCATTCCGAAAAAATTACCTCGGTATTACTTTCTGCCACCAATGAACTCTGGGTGGGCACACAGCAACACGGATTGCAAAGAATGAAATTTGGCGGCAGGCCTGACACAGCTTCCAGAATGGTGTTTAACGAATCGGCCCCTGCTCCACGTCAAATTGAAAATGATCGCATCAATAAAATCTTGCAGGATAAGCAAGGCAACATTTGGATAGCCACCCATTCGGGAATCAATTTGTGGGACCCAACAAAGCAACAATTTGTTTCACATCGAAAGTTATTTGCCGACAGCCTTCAGGGCATCATTGTACATGACCTGCTGGTAACAAATAACCTTATGTACCTGGCTACCCCAAACGGACTTTTCAATATATCTATTAGTTCGCAAGGTGGCAAACCAACTGGTCTGAAAGTGATAGGGCAATACAATGAGGAACATGCTCTCATCAATCAGTTTATATGCGCCTTGCAGGAAGATAGAAATGGCAACATTTGGTTCTCTTCTACCACGGGCCTGTCAAAGCTCAACACGCATACTGGTGTTGTTCATCATTTTGGCAAGCAGGATGGCGTGCAGATAAACGCTTTCCATATTTCATCATCCTATAGCGACAGTTCTGGTAATCTCTATTTTGGCGGAGATAACGGATTCGTACTGTTCAATCCTGAAGCTGTTATTGCAGCCTATCAAAACCCCACGCTAATTGTAACAGGGCTCAACATCAACAACAAGCCTGTTGAAATAGAAAACCAGGGAAAAGAAGACCAAATTCTCTCACAGGCCATTCAGTACACCAACAATATTTCACTTGACTACGACAACAATGATATTGCAGTGCAGTTTGCAGCCAATGATTTTTTGGGCACTGAAAATATTAGCTATGCCTACAAACTTGAACCAATTGACAAAGAATGGGTATTGCTGAATGGGAAAAATGAAGTAAGCTTTACGGGACTCAAGCCAGGAAAATACAAGCTATTCCTACGTGCCAACCGAAACAACCAGGGCTGGGGAAACACTACAGAAATGAGCCTCCAAATTGCGTATCCTCCCTGGCTTGCATGGTATGCATGGGTTATTTACGTGCTGTTGGGATTAGGAATTTTAGCAGCCATCCGGAAAATGGAATTAAGGCAGGAGAAATTGAAAACAGAGCTCCAAAGGGTGCAGTTTGAAAAAGAAAAGGAACATGAAATAAATGAGGCCAAAATCAACTTCTTCACCAACATTTCGCATGAATTCAGAACACCACTAACCCTGATATTAAGTCCATGCACTGAATTGTTGGCCAGGGAAGACATCTCTTCAGCCGACAGGAAAAAGATCACACTGGTGAAGTCAAATGCGCAGAAACTACTTCGCATGGTGAACCAATTGCTCGACTTCCGCAAATCGGAGCATAGGCTGCTTTCCTTGCGCACAGAAAAGGAAGATTTGAAAAAATTAGTACAGGTATTGCTGGATGATTTTGCACCTGCCGCCCAGGCAAAGCATATTAGCCTTTCAATGGAAGCAAATTCAACTCATGTACTGGCAGACATTGACAAAGGGCAAATGGAAATGGCCATCAATAACCTGGTCAGCAATGCCATAAAATTTACTCCTCCCAACGGCAAAGTATCAGTTAAGCTGAGCACCGAAGGCGAGTTAATAAAATTGCAGGTATGCGACAACGGCATCGGCATAGCTCCCATTCACCAGGATAAAATATTTAACCGCTTTTACCAGGTGCCTTCTACCAGCGGGCAACAGGGTGGCAGTGGCATAGGATTGGCCTTTGCAAAAAACATAGTGGAACTGCATAACGGAACCATTACTGTAAGCAGCACCCCCGGACAGGGAACTGTATTTACGATTAGCATACCTATAAGTCAAAAAGCAGAAAAGCCATCAGCCATTTCAACGGAAAATACTGAAATGGAAGATGAAGCTACGGAGGCCATGCAGCATCCTGCCAGTCCTGCGGTTCAGGCACGAAAGCAAACAATACTTGTAATAGATGACAGCGATGACATCAGGCAATACCTTGCCGGGTTGTTGCAGGATGAATTTGAAGTATTGGAGGCCGAAAATGGTTCGGTGGGCCATAAAATGGCCTTGGATTCCATGCCTGATTTGATTATCAGCGATGTGATGATGCCACAAATGAACGGAATAGAACTCTGTGGAGAATTGAAGAACAATATGGCTACTTCACACATCCCTATTATTCTACTGACCGCACGGGCTTCCGAAGCATACGAATTGAATGGTTTGCAGACCGGAGCCGATGATTACATCACCAAGCCTTTCAACCCGTTGATAGTGCAGATGCGTGTGAGAAACATGCTGGATAACCGCAAAAAGTTGAAGGCGTTCTATCTCAAGAAGGTAAAATTTCAACCCGTTACAGAAGGTGAAGCAGCCGAAAACCTTGATGAGGTTTTCTTGAATAAAGCCATTGAACTTGTCAATTCAAATCTGCAGAATGAAAACCTGGGAATTGAGATGATGGTGGACCACCTCTTTATGAGCCAAAGCACCCTGTTCAGGAAAATAAAATCATTAACAGGTCTGTCCATAACAGGCTTCATAAGAGCATTACGCATTAAGAAGGCCGCTCAGCTTATTCTTCAGTCAAATATGAAGATGAGTGACGTTGCTTATGAAGTTGGATTCAACGATTATAAGTATTTCAAAAAGTCATTTCAACAACAATTTGGTTGTCTGCCATCTGAATACCGAGAAAAATATTCAGAAGGTCTGCCAGGCTAACCCATTTTGACCGATTAAGCCACCTGTTTGGCAGAATTGGCCCCGTTTACCCCTCACAAAATGAACAATTTTGACTTCAGAGTCGAGCAACTCTCATTTCAATTTCTTATCAATTTCTAACTAAAACGACGCTTGTTTATGAAGAGCAAATTTCTTTGCAAAAGTGGAGCTTATGGTTTGGTCTTTCTTCTACTGGCTCTACTGTCAACTGCCCAGCAGTCAGGTTCCCGGATTTCCGGAAACATTCTCTTAGGAGCCGACAAAAAACCTGCAGAAGGTGCTACCGTGCAGATACTACCAGGCAACAGGAGTGTACTGACCGATTTGAACGGCAAATTTTCATTTGAAAAGAATGATGCAAAAACAATCCGGGTTAGCTACGTTGGCTTTGCAACGGCTGAGCTTGCGATTGGCAGCCAATCAACGCTTGTGCTTACCCTTCAATCTGTTGCTGGCACTACAGATGAAGTAGTGGTAGTGGGTTATGGCCAGCAAAAAAAGGTTAACCTCACCGGGTCCGTTCAGACCGTAAAATTTCAGGACGCTGTGAACCAGCCGGTAACCAACTCTGCCCAATTGATGTACGGCAAATTTTCGGGCGTACAGCTTACACAGGGCAGTGGCCTGCCTGGAAGCGATAACTCCTCTATTCTCATCAGGGGTGTTGGCACTTTCGGAGCCTCCACTCCTCTGGTGATTATTGACAACATCCAGTATAATTCACTTGCCGAATTCAACAATCTTTCACCTTCCGACATCGAGTCAATTACTGTATTGAAAGATGCCTCGGCTTCAGCCATTTACGGATCCCGTGGCGCCAACGGAGTCATCCTGGTTTCCACTAAGACCGGTAAAAAGGGCAAAAACAGTTTTGAGTACAATAACTACTTCGGATTTCAGCGTGCCACTGTGGTACCTGATTATCTCGATGCAGTTACTTACGCACAGTTTAGAAACGAACGCGACCTCAATGCAAACGGCCCCACTGCCCCCATCAGGTATGATGCCGCTGCTATTGACGCCATAAAAACAGGCAGCAAGCCTGACCAGTATGCTCAAACCAAATGGTCTGACGTAATCTTGCGTGACGCGCCTATCCAGCAGCATTATGTTTCATTTTCAGGAGGAGGCGACGCCACTACTTTCCGTATCTCTGCGGGTTACCTCTCCCAGGACGCCATTGTGAATGGCAAGTTTAAAAACAACCGCTACTCATTGGGTGTGAATCTGACAAATAGGACCACCAACTGGCTGGCCTTGTCTTTTAACTCAAATACTTTTTGGGCAAGGTTTACGGGTCCATCAGGAGGCCCCGATGCCATCGGCGGCGAAACAGGCATCATCAACCAATTTCAAAGATCAGCCCCTACGGTGCCAGTATATTACTCCAATGGCAATTACGGCTTTGTTGACGGAGCTTACCAGAATGTCAACTACTCCTTTCCCATCAACAATGCCCTTTTCCGCGGTCTGTATGGTGATTATTCCAACGACAATATCAATACCAGTAACCGACTTGGGCTTACTGCCACATTCCTGAAAGATTTTAGTTTTGAAGTAAGCGGGTCGGCCAATATCAACACCAATAACACCTCCAATTTTAACCCAACAAGAACGGACTACGATTGGGCTGGAAACGTTGTGAATCCCGGTGGAAATAACAGCCTTTCAAATAACTACAGCGTATACTACAGGTTGCAAAATGAGGATATCCTCCGGTATCAGAAAACACTGGGTGATCATAAAATAAGTGCCCTGGCAGGTTATTCCGCCATGTACGACCGCAACGATGGATTTTCAGCTTCGGCGCAGAACTTTGCAACCAACACGCTGCAGGAATTTGATGCCGGCGGCGGCCTGGTTGCCCAAACCGTGGGCGGCAATGCAAGCGAAGTAACCTGGACATCGTATTTCGGACGGGTTAATTACGCCTTTCGGGACAAATACCTTCTCGAGGCGAATCTGAGAAGAGATGGTTCTTCCAGGTTTGGACCCGAAAATAAATACGGCAACTTCCCATCAGTATCCGCAGGCTGGAATGTATCCAAAGAGAAATTCATGAAAAACATTAAGTCTATCAGCTACCTGAAACTAAGAGGTAGTTGGGGACGCAGCGGAAATGACCGGATTGGCAACTACCTTTTCGATCAAACGCTTGCCACTGGCCTTGATTACACCGTTGGCGCCGATGTTTCTGTAGGCGCCATAGCTGCCACTGTTTTAGCCAATCCGAAAATACATTGGGAAACCACAGAACAATTTGACGTGGGAGTTGACGTGGGTTTGTTCAACAACAAACTTTCGATAGAGGCTGACTATTTCCAAAGAAAAAGTTACGATGTGCTCTACAACAACTTTCCTATTCCTGCCACTTCAGGCTTCACGACTTTGGCTGTTCAGAATTCGGCATCAATGCTCAACGAAGGTGTAGAGGTGAATGCATCTTATCGCACCAACTTTGGAAAGCTCAAAATGACACTTGGCGGCAACGTGACCTACATGAAGGATAACAAGGTAACAGACCTTGGCCCCGACGCCAGGGAAACGGTAGGAAACCAGATCATCCGTGTAGGTGTTCCCTACAATGCCTACTTTGGGTATAAGCAAATTGGCATCTTCCAAACCACCGATGAAGTAACCAACTCTCCCAAACAATTTGGCTCAAGCCTTACCAAGCCCGGCGATATGAAATACGCCGACATTTCAGGTCCCACCGGTAAGGCCGATGGCGTAGTTGATCAGTACGACCGGGTGGTAATAGGCAATCCCTACCCTACCTGGATGTATGGATTCAATGCTTTGTTCGAGTACAAAGGCTTCGACCTCAATGCCAGTTTTCAGGGTGTAGGTAAATTAGACCGCGTATTGATGAACAACGGTCAGCAACCCATGCCCGATGATCGGAATAATGCCTTGTCATACTGGGTTGGCCGTTGGACACCCACTAGCCCTTCTCAAACATTACCGCGTTTGGGTGGTGTAAACAATAGCCAATTCTCTACTTTCTACATCAATGACGTTTCTTATCTCAGGCTTCGCAACCTTGAAATTGGTTATTCGCTGCCTGCTGCCATCGGCAAAAAAGCCAGCATTCAGCGCCTGCGAATTTTTGTAAGTGCGCAAAACCTGCTGACCATTACCAAACTGGAAAATTTTGACCCGGAAAGAGCAACCGGAACAAGTTCCGATTTGAACGTGCCACTGTACAAAATTTTCACTACCGGAATCAACTTAAAATTCTAAGCCATGCAAAAGAAAAATATAATCATTTCCATTATTCTTCTTTCATCAGTTACCCTCGGGTGCAAGAAGGAGTTCCTGGATAGAAGTTCCCTTTCTCAACTGGCAGCAAGTAACTTCTGGCAAACAGAGAAAGACGCACAGTATGGAATCAACGGTGTATATGAGACCCTGCAGGACAGGGTGCTTTTCGCCGGCTCTCTTAATGAAACAGTTGGGCTCACCCAGTTTGACTGCTTGACGGACAATTCCTTCAATAACTACAAATGGGAAGGAGCCGGCAACCTAATGGAAGGCAATATTGACCCCGCCAATGGGTGGTTCTATTCACTGTGGGCCTCCTGCTATAAAGGAATAGGCCGGGCAAACACAGCCATCGAAAAAATCAGTGCCATGACGGATGCCAACATATCGGCCAGCAAAAGAGCCAGTTATGTAGCACAGGCAAAATTTCTGAGAGCGTTGTATTACTACGTCCTGGCTATACATTTTGAAGAAGTGCCTGTGATTCTAAAGATTAGTAATGTGGAGGATGCTTTTGCGCCAAAAAACACCTATGCTGAGGTAAGAGATCAGATCATCAAAGACCTTACAGAAGCGTCTGCTGATTTACCGGCATCATATTCTTCAGCAGAACTCGGCTATGCCACCAAAGGCGCAGCACTGGGATTACTAGCCCGCTTTCAACTATACAACAAGAACTACAACGCAGTAATTACGGCTACCGACCCAATGCTTACAATGGGCTACGGACTCTACAGCAATTACACAAATCTTTTCACCACTGCTGGTGAAAAGTCAAACGAGATTGTTTTCGCCATTCGCTTTGTACAAGACCCGGCTCAGAATAATGGTGAAACCTTTTCTGGCACTTATGTAGGTATTCCCAAAGTAGATGCGCAGCCGATGAAAAACCTGGTGAATGACTACTATTGCACGGACGGAAAGCCTATTACCGCTTCTCCCCTTTACAACACCACCAAACCGAATGTAAACCGGGACCCCCGACTCACTGCTTCGGTTTATTTCAAAGGCGACACCTTCCTTATTGACCAGAAGAAACCCTTTGCGGGCAATACCGCGACCACCTACGGCCAAAGAAAATACATCCGCAACAACGCCGTTTCCACTTCAGGTATAGCATCCTATAATCCCGGAGGACAGGACTTCTACTTCATCCGCTACGCCGATGTGTTGCTGATGCGTGCAGAAGCGCTGGTAGAAGCGGGAAGACAGGGTGAAGCTTACCCACTAATAAACCAGGTGAGAGCAAGAGTAGGCATGCCAACTGTTGAAAGCGCAGAAGGTGCAGGGCTTTCGCAGGATCAAATGCGTGCTATTGTTCGCCATGAGCGCCGCGTTGAGTTGGCTTTTGAAGGACTTCGTTTCTTCGACCTGAAAAGATGGAACGATATTGCTGGCGGCTATCAACGCTCTCTTGACGACAAGGTTGCCGGTTACGCACCAGCATATCGCAGCAAAAAATCGGAAGTATTTCCTATTCCTCAGAAAGAAATAGACGTAAACAAGAAATTGGTTCAACATCCTGCCTGGCAATAGAAGCAAGAAAATGATAATATGCTTTGATGGTTAGCATCGGTCAACAACATCCGAAAGCGAGACGAGCAAAGTAGCAGCAAAATTTTTCGGATAGTTGTTTACGATTTGTATACCGAAGTTTTGTAAGGGCTCCCATAAAGAGTCCTTACATACTTTTCGGACCCCCATCGATACGCCGGGGATAATACTGACATATGTTTTTTTATACTCATAACCTCTAGTTCATGGTCAAACCCTTTTCCTATTCAATACTCGCAGGGATTATGTTGCTCGGCATGCTGTTGACCACGGCCGAAGCAACAAGCCAGCGAAAGACGCCAAACATCATTATCATACTTACTGATGATCAGGGATATGCTGATGTAGGGTTTAACGGAAGTACTGAAATTCCTACCCCTGGTATCGACCGCATTGCCAACAGCGGCGTGGTGTGCACTAATGCGTATGTGTCATTTGCCGTCTGTGGCCCCAGCAGGGCGGGCCTGATGACAGGGAGGTACCAGGACCGGTTTGGGTTTTCAAAAAATCCCCTGCTGGCACCAAAAGACAGCACAATGGGCCTGCCGCCAGGCGAAGAAACATTGGCTGCAATGCTGAAGCGGGCAGGCTACGTAACAGGTGCCCTAGGCAAATGGCATCTTGGAGCGCATCCTTCGCAACACCCCAACGTCAAAGGCTTTGATGAGTTTTATGGTTTTCTGGATGGTGGGCATCGTTATTTCCCGGAAGAATGGAAGTTGAATAGTGTGGCAGATGCACGTCAGCAACTTGATGGTTACCGTACCCTGATGCTTCGCAACCGGGAGCCATGGCCAAAGGAAAAAGAATACCTTACAGATGCGCTATCCCGCGAAGCCGTTGATTTTGTTACCCGTCATAAGGATAGTCCTTTCTTCCTGTATGTTGCCTACAATGCACCGCATGCTCCTATGCAGGCTCCTGAAAAATATTTGTCGCGGTTTCCCAACATTGCTGATGAGAAAAGAAGAACCTATGCGGCTATGGTAAGCGCAGTTGATGACGGTGTGAATTCGCTGCTGAATGCACTAGAACGATTGCATCTCGATAGCAACACGATGGTATTTTACTTATCTGACAATGGTGGTCCAACAAAAGACAATGCCTCTTCAAACAAACCACTGCGCGGTTTCAAAGGCGATTTTTATGACGGAGGAATCAGGGTGCCTTTTGCTGTGCAATGGAAAGGCGTGCTCCCGGCAGGAACACGTTACGATAATCCGATAATTTCACTGGACATATTTGCCACTGCCGCTGCCTTGAATAAGGTCAGCCCCAAAAACCCCATCGATGGCGTAAATCTGATACCCTATCTCACACGCCAACAAGCGGGCTTGCCGCACGATGCATTGTTTTGGCGTGGATCCAATAGTGAAAAATGGGCAATCCGAACCATCGATCAAAAAATGGTGATTCACCAGGATAAGATTGAACGCTTTGCAATTCAACAGGATATTTCTGAACAAAATAACCTGCATATATCGGATTCTTTGCCATCGCTAAAACTTAAAACGCTGATCGATAATTGGAAAACCAAACTGGTACCTCCTGTTTTTCTTGGCCTGCTGGATGAAAATGAATACAATCAAAAACACCCGAACCGATTCACACCAAAGCCTTAAACACATGCACCGCCTACCTTACGTATTTATTTCAATCGTGTTCATCACGATGATGATCAACAGCGCTTGGGCAACCAATTATTATGTAAACAGTAAAATTGGCAACGACAGTTTTCCCGGCACCTCCCCTAAGCAACCATTCCGATCGCTGCAGCGGGTAAACGCCATTCCAATGCACGCCGGCGACTGCATTCTGTTTGCTGCCGGGCAAGTGTTTGCGGGCGAACTCCGCGTTGAAAATTTTCATGGACTTCCCGACCGGCCAATTAGAATTGACAGCTACCTGGCTGAAGCAGGTGTGGCGAAGGGCAATTTCGGCTCAAACTTTCAAATCAATGCCCGAAGCCAGGCCAATGGAATACTCGTACAAAACAGCAGCTACATAACAATCAAGCATGCAACAATTGAAGCGGATGGAAATGACGAAGCGCAAGGCGCAACAGGCAACATGCGGGTGGGTGTAAAAATCACTGCTTCACCAGGCAGCACCTGCCGGAATATTCACCTGGACAGTCTGGAATTGAAAAACATTTATTTTGAAAACAAAGGTTTTGTCAGGAGTGCTGATGAAGTAAAAACAGCCAATGGTGTACAGCGATATGGCTGGGGCATAAGGTTAATCGCAGATCAGCCTACTGCGCAAATCACAGAGGTAGACATCAGTAATTGCCGAATAAGTGATGTAAGCCATACCGGCATCAAAATGACCGGTTCGGGTAAAAACATCACCTGGGTAAGAATTTATAATAACAACATCTCGTATACAGGAGGACCCGGCATCCAGATGAGTGAAGTGAAAAATGTGCATGTTTATCGCAACAGCGTAGACCATTCTGGCAGCAACAACGACAGCCGTAAATGGGGACGCGGCAGCGGACTATGGACATGGGGCAGTTCGCTGGTGTTGATTGAAAACAACAGCTTTACCAATGCAAATGGCCCTGGCGATTCAGCAGGTGCACATATTGATTTTAATTGCAATCAAGTTGTTTTGCAATATAATTTCAGCGCCAACAATGCTGGCGGCTTCTGCGAAATATTGGGCAACAATTACAACTGTGCCTACCGCTTCAATGTTAGTGTAAACGATGGCCGTCGCAACAAAGGAGAAAATGGCGCTTTCCAGGAAGGAAAAACATTTTGGTTAAGTGGCTACCAGGGAAATGACAAACCACGAAAAGGGCCGGTGAACAGCTATTTCTACAACAACACCATTTATGTCGATAGCTCCATGGTGTCGAGAGTAGCCATTGATGCCACATCCAAAGGAATACTGATCGCAAATAATATTTTTTGCGTTATGGGCAGTTCTAAAATGGTGTTGGGTGATCAAAACAAAGCGGATGATGGTTCATCCATTCTGAGCGGACCAGTGATGTTTAAAAACAATCTTTGGTTTTCCACCAAATCCTGGCCTGCTGATGCACCCATAAAAGATACAGCCCCAAGGATGGGTGATCCGAAATTTAAACTTATTGGAAAGCCTGGACCCGAAAATTACGTGCCCGGAAATGCAGCGCTCATTAAAGGAAAGGGCATCAAGATTGAACCGCTTTCCGGTGACCTTGTTGGATTGCCCCAGGGCCTGAATCCTGAAAAAGATTTTTATGGTAACCCCATTGGCAAAAATCCGCCCATTGGAGCAATTGCACCTCGCTAAACGGCAGCCATTTGTTATGACGATGAAAGTGCTGAATGTCGGCGCAGCTGTTGATTATCCTTTGCAGGTCTATGCTTTCGTAGAAACCGCATAGGAATTTTTAAGTATGAATGCATTCGTTTCAGTTGGAGAGATGCTTTGCAAATTCAGATCAAAGTTGCGGGGTGAACATTTCAAGTGACCATGCCATTAAACACATGATTTACGCTTTCCGATCCATGCTAATAACAGAGGCGTCTGCTATTCAATTCGGAAAAACCATTAGCAGACTGTTCCTCTTTTTATTAGGAAGCATTCAGTGAGTTTCCCCATTTTCAATATGCGTAGTTAAAATCGCTTTAAGAATTAAAATCGCCGGATAACAACCTCGTATATTCTGGTATCGAATAAAGCTGCCATACTCATGAAAGTATTATTCCCTTGTTCGATTTACCCTGTTATTTTAAATGCTGCATTCGGGTTTGACGACATTTTTAGGATGACGCAGAAGCTGGATAAAATCTGATTGATGGCGTTATTTTTTCTGGTAGATTCTTACATAGTCTACCAGGTATTGGGAAGGAAGAACTGTATTCGTCAAACTACCACCATTCGTTCCTCCCATTGCCAGATTCAGGAGCAGGTATTGGGCCTGCTGAAAAGGATTCTTGCCATCAATTTTATTGATCGTCTGACTCACATCAATAGTATTCATCATCACCCCATCCAACGAAATAGTCATTTTGCTCGCATCCCATTCCAGCGTCCACACATGAAACTGGCTGGCCCACAAAGAACCTCCCAGCGAAGTAACCGATTGGTAAGCTCCGTCCCATATTGCCTGCCAGCGGGTGGCGCTACCATAGGCGAAATTCGCCAGTATTTTATCGGCATAATATTCCATTACATCCACTTCTCCGTTCGAAGGCCATTCACCGTCAACACCCAGCGTCCAGATAGCCGGCCACAAACCCGTTTGCGCATCAATCCTGGCCCTCACCTCTAGTTTTCCATATTTGAAAGCAAGTGTCTTCAGCATTTTCAGGCAGGAAGAAGTGTAGTCGATATATTGACGGTTTGTTTTCCAATCGGTGCTGCCTGCAACATAGTTGGGATTGGGTTTTCTTTCCTTTTTACCGGTAATCACCAAATTGCCACCAGCGCAAACAGCATTCTGTCTTTGATACCATTGGTCTTCCTGATTTCTCACAAATCCTGAGTCATATTCCCATTTCGCTGGATCCGGCACACCGTCTGTATTGAACTCATCGGACCACACCAATTGGTAACTCGCAGGAGTAGGTGCAACAGGAACACTTTGATCTTTTTTATTGCATGCTATCAGTATCAAAAGCATGGCAGGGGCAAACATTTTAATCATAATAAGCAGTTGCAATGATGTCTGAAAATTCTTATGCTCTCAACAGATTTTTTTCAGTTGGTTAGAAAAGATATCATTCACTATAAAGTGATTTACCTGATTATTTTCAGGGTATTTATATTCTTGCCTGTATAGAGGGAAACCACACCTAGCGTGCCTTCCAGGGTAGATGCAGGGATATCAAAATAATTTGGTCCCTGATTTAAAAACACATCATTCTTATACAGCATCCTTCCATCTATTCCGTACATCACAATGGATGCTTTTTCATTGACATCGCTATAGGCCAACACCTTAATTTTTTGTGCGCCAGAAGATACCAGCGACAATCCTGAGTTTCTTGCATCAAATTTTACTGCGACATTATTTGAATAGGTGAAACTTCCATCCATATCCACTGTCTTTAGCTTGTAAAAATTGATGCCTTGTGTAGGGTTATTATCGGTAAACAAATAATTGCTGGGTGAAGTGCTGTTACCCGCAGCTTTTACCTTTCCAATTGAAACAAATTGATTGCCATCTGATGATTTCTGTACATCAAAATATCGGGTGTTTTCCTCTTGGGCAGTGCGCCAATTCAAGTCTATAGTTTTTTGACGTGCTACACCATTCAAACTCATCAAAGTGGAAGGCAGTGCACCATTGCTGGCAAGTTTGATATAATCAAGAATGGGCGTTTCCGTAAACTCTATCGAGTTTTTTCCCTCCAACAAGTTTACAGATAACGTAGCTACACCTGGCGATCCACCCTGATAACACCAAAGTGTACCACTGGCTGGAATTGTGGAAGAAACGATACTTCCATAATTTACTCTGACATTGATCGTTTTGGCGGCAAGGTTGAAATAGCTCATATCGAAGTTGTAGGTACCTGCATTGAAGACCACAATGTTGTGAAAGACTGTTTTGTTGGCACCTGTTACAGCTCCCACCATACTACCTCCCGATGCTGTGGCACAACTGGTGATAGACGGCCCGTAAAGGGTAGCATAGGTTTCAGCTTCCAGTTTAGTATTCAATTTCTCTGTAAGGAGCTCAGTATTGTCGTAGTTCCGGGCTATGGCCGGTGTAGAGGCAGAAAAGTTTTTATAGACATTACCAATTGCCGTCATATTACCATTTATATCCACCGGTGGCAATGTGGATGGGAAAAAATATGCATACCGCTCTACAAATGCTTGACTTTCCAGCCAGGGAAGGGCCAGGTTAATAAAGGCTTCATGGGTGGCAGAAGTGGTGTTTATGTTCGCATTGAACTCTGTTATCCAAATGGGCTTGCCATACATGGCATACACACTGTTTACATAGTTTTTGAACCTTGTGAAAACACCATTTGGATCTGGTGCCGGGTTATTGGTACTTGTCCAATTGCCCCAATCGTACCAGTGGATGGCTACAAAATCCACCTTGTTGTTAGCCACCCGAGTTCCCGCTTCGAAATCCTTTTGCCATACCAACACTTGTCCTTCAGTAGTTGCGGGCGAACCAATACGCAGGCCGGTTTGTGCCAGGTTTTCGTGCAGCGGAATTGCATCAGTTGCCGAAATATTTGACTGACTAGTGTTATCAGGCTCATTAAACGACAGCAATTGCGTGACATCAGTTTTGCTGATATAAGAAGCGATTTTTGATGGATCATTTGCAGCTGACTTACCCCAGGCCATCATAGCATATTCACGACCAGGCAGGCTTATATCCAGTGCTCCCCAGTCGTAAAACCAGGAAACATTCAGTTTGTCAATAATGGTATTGTCCTGGTTGCCCACTCCCTTCTTCAGGGTGTTTCTGAAAGGCAATACACGAATGAATGAAACTTTGTTGTTGAGCATTGGGTTCAGGTCAACCGCAACATCACTGACAGCTGCAATGAACGTGTAGGCCGAACCACTGCCGTCTTCATTTTCGGCAAGCGTGGCCATATTCCCCTGCTGGAGTTGGATGGAAGAGACTGCATCATTCAGGTTGCCCGGAATTGAGGCACCTGTGTAAATCGTGCTCACGCTGCAAGTGGCGGACGTGCCAGACTGCCCACTCTCTCCAAAGATGGTGAGTTGTGCAAACAGGTGCTGACTACACGCCATTACAATTACCAGAAGAATCCCTTTCATGCAAAACCATTTTAAGCATTAGAAAATATGCCCACCGGTAAGGCTTACATCGTTCAATTGCCAACCTCTAACTGCCATTTACCTGATAACCTTTAAACTCGTTCTTTCGCCATTGTCGGAAACAAAACTTACAATACCCATTCCCTTCGCTAAGCCTGCAACCGGAATGCGGATGTTGTTTTCACCGTTCTGTAAGGTGATGGCCCTCTTGTATAGAACAGCTCCTAGCATATCCGTATACATCAGGTTCCCCTTGCCATTGTTGTTGGCAGTGATGGCAACCAGTATTTCTGCACTACCCGCTGATATCATCCTGATGGCCTGATTTTGCTGCCCGGTCATCACAAAAACAGTATTTGACACATGGGCACTTCCGTCTTTATCCACCTGCCGCAACTGATAATAATTTTTCCCGCTATTGGGCTGCACGTCAACAAAACTGTAGTCGTTTATCAAACCCGGGTTAGCCACTGCGTTTACCTTGCCAATGGTTCGGTAATGCCCATCGGTTCCTGACCGGCTTATTTCGAAATACTTATTGTTGATTTCCTGGGTGGTCTTCCATGTCAGTTTCACCCCCTCTTTTGCTGCTGAACCTTTAAATTCCAGGAGTGATACAGGGAGTAAAGAACCCTGAATGCTGTTGATTTTAACGGGGACGGTGGAGTCACCTGCGGGGTTGGCCGTAGCTACTCCGTTCCATGTTCCGTCGGCACTGGTATTGGTAGCAGGTGCATTGGACAGGGTAAGCAGGCTTGCAGTGGGAATATCTAAAAAGTTGATGGCCTGAACACCTGTAGGTAAATTGTTCGGAATGATAGCTGCCCAACTGCCGCTTACATTATCCACCAAGGAGTAGATTGTTGGATAAGTCCAGAGTGTTGCTTCGGTAAGCTGACCTGCAACAGGTGTACAAGAGGCGCAATTATTATTTTCAGTGAAAGTGCAGTACAAAGGTCTACCCGAAGCAGCCACGTTATCGTAAATAGCTACGATTTTTTCATCTCCAACATTAGAAGTGCCCAAAAGTGCGGTGCCACCATTTGCATCGCCAACCGTCGAGGTATAATCAAGTAGATGTATAGTGGAAGTCGTACGAAACGACTTACTCAAGGTTGTTCCACCTGCTCCGTTGTTTACTTGGACATACAAGTAGGCATTGGCACCTTTGTCCTGCTGACTGGCCGTACCTGTAGTAGCACAAGCAAACCAGCCAGTATAGTTTCCGGAGCCATCTGTAGTAAACTCTGCATAGTAAGATGGGGAGGTAAATAAAGTGTACATCACGTCGTTTTGGATAATACTGCCGTTCATAGATCTGTTTACACTCAGACCAATAACATTACCGTAGGCATTGGCTGTATTGTTAATCCTGTAGGAAGCACCCGGCGTTTGTGTAGTCTTTGTAGCATCGCTGGACATACCAGTAAAGTACCTGTAAGTAGAGTTCGCGGATAGTCCGGTAATCCTTAACCGGCAAACAATAGGAATGCGGGTTTTGATGTTGCCTCCAAAGTAAGCGTACTGGGGCAAAATCAGTTCATCAGTTGCGGGAATTACAGTCGGCTGAGCATTAGTTACAGCGGCCATGCTCACAATGGCCAGCATAAGCGTGTAGATTTTCTTCATAACAAGCAGTTGAAAATTGATAAAAAAGAATTTGTTCCTTGACAGATTGTATCCTTTGGCACAAGGCATACAAGCCCTTACAACAAGTGAAATTATTTGCTGGTTTTCGAGAAAAAACAGCCTGAAATGGATTGAATGATAATTACCCCAAGAATGACTTATTAGCCCCCCAAATAGGGAGTCAGGGGAAACCGAGGGTGACGCGAAGCGAGGTAAAATGAGCGCCAGAATGTAATTGCAGAAACGAATTGAACACTAACACTCAATAAAAAAATCGACCAATGCTATAAACATGATACTACTGTGAGAACAGCACAGATCATTGATATATACTCTGAAGCCATTTTGCTTACAAAGAATTTGCCTGAAAAATAAAAAAGGTAACCAGAAGCCTGATTACCTTTTTGAAACTTAAGTGGAGCTGCAGGGATTCGAACCCTGGTCCAAACAAATCCGCCGAACGCTTTCTACATGCTTATTTCATGATTAATTGTCGGGAACAAACCGGACCTGAACCTACCAATTTGTTCCTTAGCTGAATGAGTCTTAAACTGCAGTCACAGCCTTCTGCCGCAGCAACCTGTGTTTGTTTTTGAGTCGGCGGCGGCACCTGGTAACAGGTCAACCTGTGCGGCGGCCCTAATGACTACTTAATCACTGATTAAGCGGCCATGGCATACTGAGTATTGCCATTTGTAGTTTGAATATTCAGATTTTCGTGCTAATTATCCAACGCACGGCATGCTTACACGTTCAAAGAACTTTGCTGTCAAAACCGGTCAGCCCCGGAATACAATTTGAAAATTTGGAAAGGTGGCAATTTGGGAAATGTATACCACAGAATCTGAATCTTCAAATGGATAACGCAAAACTAATTCATAGCCACCGATATGAAAGGAACATTAACCAAATGCATTCTGAATACACATTCATCAATCCATTTTCAAATTTTCAAATTGCTAAATTAAATAGCTCATCTTCCTCTTCCCCAACCAAACCAGTCGTTTGCATTGGCATACACCATGAGGCCCAACAAAATGATCATGCCGGCTACCTGGGCATATTCAAGGAACTTCTGGCTGGGTTTGTGCCCCGAAATCATTTCAACAAGGGTAAACAAAACATGTCCGCCATCAAGCGCAGGTATGGGTAGCAGGTTCATAAAAGCAAGTATAATGCTGAAAAATGCAGTGATGTTCCAGAACGATTCCCAATCCCATTTTGCAGGAAAAATATTACCCATGCTTTTGAAACCACCTACGCCTTTGTAGGCACCTGTTGAAGGCGAAAGTATTTTCTTGAACTGGTCGATATAAAACTGCAACTGGTCACCTGCCATGCGTATTCCGGCAGGAATGGATGCAAAAAATCCATACTTCTCCACTTTGTATTCCAGCACGCCTGCCTTCTGCAAATCTTCCATGGCGTTTATCTGCAGCACACCAATTTTTCCCTCGGCACTGGTAGGTATTTCCAGGTTTACAGGGGTGTTGCCACGCATCACAGTAACATGCACGGTGTCATTCTTGTGCCCTGCCATTCCCTTCTTGAATTCATCAAAAAATTGGACAGGCTGGTTGTTCAATGAAATGATTTTATCATCCACTCTCATTCCTGATTTGTATGCTGGCAATGAATCGGGCACTTCTTTAACAATCGCCGGTACACGTGGTAGAATCAATGGGTTGGCACTGCGCTTCTTCTCAACCAGTTCACCAATAAAATTTACGGGTAGGGCCATTTCTTCCGTCTTGCCATTACGTTCTACGGTAACAGTTTCAGCCACAAGCACCTTCTTGATGATATCGCCAAAATCCTCGATGGGTTTATGATTTGCAGCAAAAATTTTATCGCCGTCCTTAAACCCAAGGTCATACATCACACTGTCTTGTATGCTGATGCCGTACTTCACGCCTGTGTTAGGCACTTTGCGTTCGCCCCATACCATCAGTATGCCACTGTAGATGATGAATGCCAGCAATATATTTACAGTAACGCCGCCAATCATGATGATAAGGCGCTGCCATGCCGGCTTGCTGCGGAATTCCCAGGGTTCGGCGGGTTTACTGAGTTGTTCCTTGTCCATACTTTCATCAATCATCCCCGAAATTTTGACGTAACCACCCAGGGGTAGCCAGCCAATGCCATATTCTGTATCGCCCACTTTTTTCTTGAACAATGAAAACCATGCGTCGAAGAAGAGATAGAACTTCTCAACGCGGCATCCGAACCACTTGGCCGTAATGTAATGTCCGAATTCGTGCAGGATAACAAGAATGGAAAGCGACAGCAGCAACTGCCCTACTTTAATACCCACTACTGCCCAATCAATTGCCAAAAGGATCATTTAAGTTATTTGAAGTTGTTTATGTATCTGAATCTGCAAAAATTTCAGACTGCAAACAAAGCATTTTATGTGTTTCCAAAATACCGTGCAAAGAAATTCACCAGACATTAAGTAAAAAAGAAATCTACAGGTGAATGAGTGATGCCGCAAATTCACGGGCTGCAGCATCCGATTCAAAGTAGTCTTCAAGGGTAGGCTTTTCGATGAAGGTTATTTTTTGCATAGCCTGTTCTACCACAGCCATCATGTCAAGAAAACCAATCCTGTTTCTCAGGAATGCCCATACAGCTATTTCGTTGGCCGCATTCATGATACAAGGCAGGTTGCCTCCTTTTTGCAATGCTTCTGTAGCCAACCCGAGGTTTTTGAAGGTGCGCAGGTCAGGTTCTTCAAATGTCAGTTGCTCGCATTTGCGAAAATCAAGGCGTGGAAAGGCGTTGGGCAGCCGTTGGGGAAAAGCAAGCGCATATTGAATAGGCAGTTTCATATCGGGAAGTCCCATTTGTGCTTTAATGCTTCCATCTTCGAACTGCACCATGCTATGAATAATGCTTTGAGGATGAATAACCACTTCAATTTGTGAAGGCTTAAGGCCAAATAACCATTTAGCCTCAATCATCTCCAAACCTTTATTCATCAGTGTGGCGCTGTCGATGGTGATTTTGGCGCCCATGTTCCAGTTGGGATGCTGCAAAGCATGGTCGCGTTTTACATTCACTAAGAAATTGGGTTTGCGCCCCCTGAATGGTCCGCCGCTTGCTGTAAGTATTATCCGCTCAATTGGATTTAGTGCTTCTCCTACAAGGCATTGAAATACTGCGGAATGTTCGCTGTCTACCGGTATGATGGGAACCTTTTTTTCTTTTGCCTTTTGCATCACAATATCCCCAGCCACTACCAGGGTTTCCTTGTTGGCTAAAGCAATTGATTTGCCTTTTTCAATGGCCTCAAGCGCTGGTTTTAGTCCGGCATAGCCAACAATAGCTGCCAGCATCATGTCGTAGCAATCCATAGCAGCTGCATCCTGCAGCGCCTCTTCCCCGGCAAATACTTTTACCATGGTGCCGGCCAATGCCTCTTTCACCTTCTGGTACTTAGTATCATCGCCAATGACCACCAGGTTGGGTGAGAACTTAATAGCCTGTTCAACCAGCAGGTCATCGTTGGTTTGTGCGGTTAAAATTTCCACTGAAAACTGGTCAGGATTGGCACTGATTACTTCCAATGCCTGTTTTCCTATCGACCCTGTCGACCCAAAAATGGCTATCCTTTTTTTCATGTTTCCTTGCTCCTGTTTATGCGAAATCAATTGAAGCATTGCAATTCAACAAACTCCGAAGAATCTATTTTACCAAAAAATCGCGCAACTGATCCGCAATTTTTCTGTCGTTACTCAGGCGGGGAACTTTGTTCTGCCCTCCCAGTTTTCCCAACGACTTCATGTAATCAATAAACCCGTTTTTGCGCACAATATTAATATGCAGTTGCTGTAGAATATTGCCGGAAATCAGGTCATCGTAATATACATTCTTTTGCCGCAAGCGCTGGTCAACTAATGCTGCAAACTTGGTGAGGTCGGCGGGTGTTTCCTCAAACTCCACAAACCACTCATGGTAGCTTTTGCCATCTCCACTGTTAACATAAGGCGCCACAGTAAATTCCACAATCCTTGCCTGCTGCTCATTTGCCACCTGCATCAGGGCACTTTCCACCTCCTCCCCAATCACATGTTCGCCAAAGGCGCTGATAAAATGCTTAATGCGGCCTGTAACAACAATCCGGTAAGGATTCAGGGATACAAACTTCACCGTATCGCCAATATTGTAAGCCCACAATCCTGCGTTGCTGTTTATAATAATGGCATAGTTCACGCCCAATTCAATATCTGACAGTGAAAGCCGCGTTGGGTTTTCATCGAAAATCTCTCCGGCAGGCACAAATTCAAAATAAATTCCGCTGTTGGTATTCAGTAAAAGACCTTCCATCTGCTGGCTGTCCTGGAAGGCAATAAAGCCCTCCGAAGCCGGAAAGGTTTCAATGGTTGATACCTGTCGGCCAATGCTGTGCATCAATTTTGACTTGTAAGGTTCAAAATTTACGCCACCATGTACCAGCACACTGAAATTGGGAAACAGTTCCCCAACCTTTTTCCCGCCCCTTTCCATCAGTCTGTCAAAATACATTTGCATCCAGGGTGGAATGCCGCTGATGAGGGTCATATTCTGGCTGATTGTCTCATCCACAATTTTATCCAGTTTGGTTTCCCAATCCTCTATACAATTGGTTTCGTAGTCTGGCAGTTGGTTGGTACGCAGGTATCGCGGCACATGATGGTTCACTATGCCACTAAGCCTGCCGGTAGGTATGCCACCCACCCGCTCAAGTTCGGGGCTGCCGCTCAGGAAAATCATTTTTCCGTTGGCAAATGCATAGTTCCCGGTTTCGGCCATATAGCAAAGAAGCGCATTCCTGGCGGTGTTGATGTGGTTAGGAATCGAATCGCGGGTAATGGGTATGTACTTGACACCGCTGGTAGTGCCACTGGTTTTGGCCAGGTAAATAGGCTGTCCCTTCCAAAGCACATTGTGCTTGCCCTCCTTTACCTTATTAATATAGGGCTTAAAAAGTTCATAATCCCTGATAGGTACTGCCTTCCTGAAACCTGCGATGTCAACCACATCCTGCAGTTTGTGTTCCCGCCCGAAATCAGTATTTCGGCCTGTTGAGAGCAGCTCCTTGAAAATGCGCTCCTGGTCCTGGATGGCAGTTTCCCTGCTTTTTTGTACTTGTTTATAAATATATCCGGCAAATGGCCTGGCAAGCAACGACTTCAGATTCATTCTATGAGCTTTTTGTACCAACCGCTCACAAACTTTTTGTTGATGAGCCCGATGGTTAATCTCTTTGTCCAAATTTGGCAGGGCAATTTACGCTACCCCGCCATAGATTTTGAGGGTATTTTACAAAATATTTGTTGTACTTGTAATGAAAAACCATACTTTTGCGTCCCTAAATTTTGAGTTATTATGTTCGCAGTAGTTAAAATAGCCGGCCAACAATTTAAGGTACAGGAAGGCCAGAGCCTGTATGTACCACACCTCAACGGCAAAACCGGTGACAAGGTAGATTTGAATGAGGTATTATTGGTGGACCGCAACGGAAGTGTGGAAGCCGGAAGTAATGTGAATGCAACAGTGAAAGCTGAAATTGTGAACGATCTCGTTCAGGGCGACAAAGTGATTGCATTTAAAATGAAAAGAAGAAAAGGATTCCGCAAGAAACACGGACATCGTACTCACTACACGCAAATTAAAATTGAGAGCATTGCTTAATTGCAACTTTCATTTCTAACATTATAAAAGTTTATTGTCATGGCACATAAGAAAGGTGAAGGCTCAGTAAAAAACGGCCGCGATTCACAAAGCAAACGCCTCGGTGTAAAAATTTTTGGAGGTCAGCCTGCTATCGCCGGTAACATCATTGTACGTCAACGCGGAACCGTATATCATCCTGGTAAAAATGTTGGTGTAGGAAAAGACTTTACCATTTTTGCTGTAGCTGATGGTGTAGTTGAATTCAAAAAAGGAAAAGAAAATAAGACTTACGTTTCTGTAGTTTCATTATAAGTTTTGATTTTTCCATTTGCATTTAATGCAAAAAAGAGACGGTGTTATGCACCGTCTTTTTTGTTTTGGTGGAAATCAAGTGAATAAAAATATTTGGAAGAAAAAAATTCTCGTTATTTTTACGAAGCATTATTTACTAACCATTAAATTAAAACGCATGGCAACTGCTAAAAAAGCTGTAAAAAAAGCCGTAGCTAAAAAGGCCGTAAAAAAAGCCGTAGCTAAAAAAGCGATCAAGAAGGCTGTTGTAAAAAAAGCCGTTAAGAAGGCCGTAGTAAAAAAAGCCGTTAAGAAGGCTGTTGTAAAAAAAGCCGTTAAGAAGGCTGTTGTAAAAAAGGCCGTTAAGAAGGCTGTTGTAAAAAAGGCCGTTAAGAAGGCTGTTGTAAAAAAGGCCATTAAGAAAGCTTTAGTAAGAAAGGCCATCGTAAGAAAGGCGATTGCAAAAAAACTCGGCGAATAGAGTTTGGCTTTTTGAAACATTACTTAAGTCCTGCAAATGCAGGACTTTTTATTTTATGCAAATTGCATTTCATGGACAACTACCAAATAGCTGATATCTTTTCGTTGCTTGGCAAACTGATGGACATCCACGGCGAGAATAGTTTTAAAACGAAATCATATTCGAATGCAGCCTTTCAGATTGAAAAACTGCAGGTGCAACTCGCCACCATGGATGACGCAAACATAGCCGTACAAAGGGGTGTAGGCTCTGCAATAGCCCAGAAAATCAGGGAAATTATTGATACTGGAAAACTTTCGTTGCTGGAGAAATATGTTCAGAACACTCCCGCAGGTGTGGTGGAAATGCTAAACATCAAAGGCCTGGGGCCAAAGAAAATCAATACCATTTGGAAAGAAATGGGCATTGAATCAATTGGTGAATTGCAATACGCATGCAACGAAAACAGGCTCACCTTGTTCAAAGGCTTCGGCGAAAAAACGCAAGCCAATGTGAGCGAAGCAATTTCTTTTTACCTGAGCCAGCAGGGACTTTTCTTGTATCAGCAAGTTGAATCGTTAGTCACAGACTGTATGCAATTACAGCAACAATTTATTGGCTCTCACAAAAATATTGTTACCACCGGTGCCTTCAGGAGGCAGGCAGAAATAGTTGAAGAAATTGAATTGCTTACTGATGCAGAACCTGGAGAAATTGCTGCTTGTTTAAAATCACTTGAACATTTTTCGCAGTTACAAAGCGAACCGCAGAAGTTGGTTTATCAAATTGCCTCAGGACCAAAATTGACAATTCGCTTCAGCGATCAGCATTCATTTGCTATGGATTTGATTACCACAACAGGTTCATCTGAATTTGCTGAAGCAGTGATTGTGCAGGTTGATAAAACCAGATCATATTTAAGTGAGGAAGAAATTTTTGCAAGCATTGGCCTGCCATTTATTCCTGCATGCCTGCGGGAAAATGCTTCGGTTATTAACCAAATAAGAAGCAATGGAATTCCTTCACTTATACAACCCAACGATATCAAAGGCATCATTCATACGCACAGCACATGGAGCGATGGAAGCGATACGATTGAAACAATGGCCCGCCATGCCATGGCCATGGAATTTGAATATCTTGTTATCAGCGATCACAGCAAGTCTGCCACATACGCTAACGGCCTCAGCGAAGAAAGAATCAAACTGCAACATGCTGAAATTGATAAACTCAATGCACAGTTGGCGCCGTTCAAAATTTTCAAAAGCATTGAATGCGATATTCTGGGTGATGGTTCACTCGATTATTCCGACAACATTCTTTCCACCTTCGACCTTGTGATTGCATCCGTACATTCCAACCTGAAGATGGCAGAAGAAAAAGCCATGCAGCGCCTGCTGACAGCCATCTCGAATCCATATGTTACCATTCTAGGCCATATGACTGGCCGCTTGCTGATAAGCAGAAAGGGTTATCCGGTGCAACACGAAAAGATTATTGAAGCCTGCGTACAACACCATGTTGCCATCGAGTTGAACGCACATCCAAGGAGGCTGGATATTGACTGGCGCTACATTCAGCAGGCTGTAAATGCAGGCGCCATTATTTCCATTGACCCGGATGCACATGCCCTGGATGGCTTTTCCGATACACGCTATGGAGTACTTGCAGCCCAAAAAGGAATGCTTACAGCCTCCAAAAACCTTAGCAGCATGAGCCTTGAGCAATTTGAAGCCTACCTGCAACAGAACAAAACCGCAAAAGGATTAGGTTGATAATGGCAGCTCAACATAGAAGGTGGTGCCATCACCGGCAGTAGTCCTGAACCATATCTGGCCGTTGGCCTTTTCTACTATGGCTTTGCAAATAGCCAACCCCAGGCCGGTGCCGCTTGATTTGGTAGTGAAATTGGGCATGAAAATGCGTGGTTGAATTTCAATAGGAATTCCAGTACCGTTATCGCTGATTTCAATCAGTAGTTTTTGATTTGCCACCTTTTCAATGATAACAACTTGTGCCGGCTTCCCATTGCCTCCGGCTTCCACCGCATTTTGCAATAGGTTGGTGAACAAACGATTCATCTGAGTTCTGTCGGCACTTACAATGATGGGGTCAGGATATTTTCCCCAGGATATTTCGAGGTTTTCCTGCATTTCATACATAAGCACCAAATCACGCAACACATCGTGCAGGTCAAATGTTTGTGGCTTTACATTTCCAATGTTGGCAAATTGAGAAAACTCAAAGGCAATCCGTGCCAAATGGTCAATTTGACTGACAAGGTTCGATGCTACTTTTTCTGAAATTCTGGCTACCCCCTCCGGATTTTCCTTAATGGCTTTCTGCAAAAACTGCAGGCTCAGTTTCATGGGAGTAAGTGGATTCTTGATTTCATGCGCTACCTGCCGCGCCATTTCGCGCCAGGCCATTTCACGCTCACTCTGCGCAAGTTTTGAGGCGCTTGCTTCCAATTGGTCTACCATGCGATTGTATTGCTCCACTAGGTTGCCTATTTCATTTTTACCACTCCACTCAATGCGCTCATTCTTTTCTGAGAGCCTCAGATGATTCATTTTTTCGGCAATAATGGCAAATGACCGGGTGATGCTGCCTGAAATCAGGAATGCAAGAGCTCCAGACAACAGGAATACAAAAGCGATGATGTTGATCAGGATGACAACAAAATTTGAAATCTCCTGCTTCAATTCACTCTGTGAGGCGAAGTAAGGCAGCTGCACAAAACCTGAAAGTTTACCATCGGAATTACGCAGCGGCTGGTAGATGCTTGTATAACTAAGATTCCCAATAGATTCCGTAGTAATCTGGCGATTTACTTTTCCCTTAGTGAGATTGTAATACACAACAGGATTTAGCCGGTCGCTAATTACCTGCTTCACAAAAAGCACATTCTGCGTGCTCGACATCATCTGGCCTAGGGTATCATAGAAATTAATGTCGGTATTTAGGTTTTTTGAAATGTCGGCAATTTCATTCGCAACAAGGCTCTTTTGCATGTCGGAATTCAGGGTCAGAAAATCGGGAGGCAATTTTTGAACCAGTTCGGCTGATACTGCTTCACTTGCTTTTGACAATCGGTCTTCATTGCCCTTGCGAAACTGGTTCACAAAAAAGTTGATGGTAATATAGGCTACCAACAAAAATGACAAACCAAGTATGGAAACTATAGTAAGTCTTATTTGAGCCTGTATGGAAAAGAACAAGGGCTTGAACATGGATTCCCCAATATTGCGTTGAGGAACCAAACCACCTACAAGGCGCACTACCATATAGATAACAAGAAATGCACAAAAGATATAAGCCACCATGGACACCATGCCAAGTGCAATGCGGCGTTCGCCGGCAATAGCAAGTACTGTGTTAGCTCCGGCATTCATCCACGACTCATCGGCATCAGATGTATCTCGCATCCATTGCGATGGCTGCTGGTTGTACTGAGCAGGAAGCACTGCCGGAAACGGATAGTTTCTGTATTGTTCTATTAATCTTCCATTCTTGTACCACGCATAGCTGAAACCAGGTGGTAGTTCAATCGCAAAATTCTGAAGCTGTCTGAAGAGTTCAGGAGCCATCATGGAATTGCGCATCACTACCGAACGAACTACGACAAAAACATATCCTTCATTGTCGGTGCTTTCTGGGTTTGCAATTTCAAAGCGAATGATATAGCCGAAATTATCGAACGATTCTTCAAAAAATGACACCCATGGAAATCCTTCTTCCTTTTTATTGTTCTGAAAAAGGGTATTGAGTGATTCGAAGGATTCTGCATACTGATTGTGAATACCAGCCCGTTTATCATCGAACAAATAAATGCGTGTGACAAAACGGTTGAGGTATCCGCCAAAATGTTTTGAAGTAATAGAATCACGCAGGAAAGCGCCACGTGCCGAATCCCTGCTCTCTTCCATGAATCCATGCCAGTTGAGTTTGCGGATACCACCTGATGCAAAACGCACCAGGTATTCGCTGGTCTGGTCGTTTTGCATTAAAAGGGTTTTGCCAATTTCATTAATCCGGTTGCGCAATCGCTCCGCTGCAAGATTGCTAAGCAGCAACCCAACTGAAATTGCGTACACCAACAACCATGCAACCATGCGTCCGGTTGAAATGGGAAAAGCAGCCCGGGGATACCTACAAAAAAACCAGGCTATAGCAGCTAGCCAAATCATGCTAAACAACAACTGCATTCTGAAATGCAGAAACCAACCTACTGACAGCGCAATGAATCCGGCCGCCAGCAACGACAACAATACAAACCTGATATTGCCCCCTGTAATAAACAATAGCGACCTCGTAAAAAACCGAACGAGCATGAGGTGTGCCGTCAAAATAAGAAACAGCACCAGGAAGGCAATGATGGTAGTATAATCCAGGCTGAAGAAATTGTTGAAATCAAAAGCCACAGTGCTGCTCAAGTACAGCTTGCAGATTTTTTCAATAATACCAAAGTGCACAGCAATGGCGCATCCTGTGAGAAGGATGGAGATGAAAGCTTTGAGCTTGTAGTTAAGGCCCGTAAGCATGCTGCCAACATGCTGTGCCTGGAAAGTGAGAAACAAACCCAGCCAAAAAATAAACAACGAATTCTGAAGCAGATTGAGCAGCGCTGTGGGAGGAAGCGTAATGGTTTCACTCTTTTTGAGCCAGGTAAACTGGTCAAGATTGACAGGAATACCAAGTTGCCTGATGAGCAACCAAAGCAACAGGAATCCGCTGCAGTAAACAATAAAACCATTCAGTTCCTTACCACCTTTAATTAGGTAGTTGGCAATGTTGGAAACCAAAAAAACCAGGATAACAAAACTGAGCAGTTGTATGGCAAAACTAAACCATGAGAATAGTTTGAATGGTTGTGCCATTCCGGGATTAAGGTAAAAGAGTGTCTCATCATTATAGCTTTTTATTGCATAGGGTCCAGGCTCTGTCGAAAAAAGCATGTGTCCTTCGAGGCTGTTAAAATCCGGGAACTCCTTTTTCAGTCTTGCATTGTCAATAAAATATTCACGATGCAGCAGGATAAGACCGATGCACTGTAGTTTGCGTCCACCAACGATTACGGTTTTGCGCAGTACCTCGTAATGCCCGTTGCCAAACCTGAACAACCGGCCCGACTCCTCGCTTTGCGCCAGCGAAATGGGCGGCACCACCTGGTTGGTGCTCCAAAACACCAAATGCTTTTGCTCCAAAGAATCGGCAAAAAGAAAGAGATGAAAATGTAGTTGCTGAATCTGTGCTATGTCTTCATCGGCATAGTCAGAATTGCTGAATTTCAATAGCAAATCAGGCTTCTCCTGAATAAACCTGAAAAATTCATTTTCCTTTTTTGCCAGTCGCTCCTGAAAAGAAGAAGTAACTGACTCAGGTGATGACCTTTTGGATAAATAATTATTGATGACAAATGAAAAACTGTATACCCACACTGCGGCAATAAACCACAACAGGTATTTCACAACCAGTGCCTGCAATTGCGATTTCTCTAGCGGTCCAGTTTTTTCACCTCGTTCCAAATGGCATCCATTTCTTTAAGTGACATCTGCTCAAGCGAAGAATGCATGGCAAGGGCCTGCTCTTCCATTTTCATAAACCTGTTTCTGAATTTCCGGTTTGTCTTCTCCAATGCGGTTTCAGGATCAATGTCCAAAAACCGTGCATAATTCACAAGACTGAACAACAGGTCGCCAAATTCTTCCTGCATGGCTTCCTTGTTGCCCTGCATTTCAGCCTCCTGTAATTCCAGTATTTCCTCCTCCACTTTTTTCCAGACATCAGCCCTGTGCTCCCACTCAAATCCCACCTTTTTTGCCTTTTCCTGCATGCGCCAGGCTTTCACCAAAGCGGGCAATCCAACAGGCACACCTTCCAGCACCGATTTCTTCCCTTCTTTTAATTTCAACTTCTCCCAGTTGCGCTTCACATCCTCTTCATCAACTACCTGCACATCGCCATAAATGTGCGGATGACGAGCCACCAGTTTGTCACAGACACCATTGAGAACTTCGTCCATGGTGAAAGCACCCTGTTCTTTTGCAATGCGGGCATAAAAAACAATATGCAACAACAAATCTCCCAACTCCTCACGGATGCCCTTCCAGTCACGTTCAATAATGGCATCTGCCAATTCATACATTTCTTCAATGGTAAGTGGCCGGAGTGTTTCTATTGTTTGCTTCATATCCCATGGGCATTGCTCACGCAATTCGTCCATGATTTTGATAAGCCGATCAAATGCGGCGACTTGTGGCATATTATACGTTTAAAAGTGAATTAAGTACAAACACTATTGACAGAAACACCAATAGTATTGAAATAAGAAAACCAAGGGTGAGAAATTTAAAAATGGTTACCCCTCTTTTTTGATGGTAAAAATTTCTGAGCGATTTATAAATGTAATAGAACATGGTAATCAACAACAACCAGCTTATCCACGAAAACACAGTCCAGTGGCTGAAGTTGGCGAGTTGGCCAAAACCATACAAAAGCAACAGGAAAGTGTAAATAGCCACAAAAACATGGATAGTAAGAATACCGTGATTCACATACATGTATTGCTTTTGCCGCCAGTAAAAAAGCCGGAGAAGCACTGCAATAAATGGCATGGCTGTAAGCATCATCAGTGGCAATGAATGCATGAATTTTTCAATAAAGCGTTCAATGAACTCTGCGATCCTGTATTGGTATTTAAGGTTGATTTTTATGATGCGCACCTTTGCGTAGTGCACAATTCTGTTGTCACGTTTGGCTGGCTCCAGCTTTTTTTGAGCAACATCATATTGCTCGATGGAGGTGGGAAAATCTTTGCCCATGAAAAGCGGCCACCTGCGCATTTCTGAAATATCTTCTTCTTTTGATTTGGTCTTGGTAAAAACGATGGCGTTGTCAGCCTTCACTTTTTTAATCTTCTCTTCAATTTTCAGCAGGCTGTCGGTGCGATGCGCTTTTAGAATGCTATCTGCTGTAGCTGCTATTTCATCATTCAGTTCGGCCCTTGCCTGTTGAAGGGCCGAAAGCTCGGCACTGCTAACGGGCACTTCTTTGCCAGGCCCTAATGCAAGCACAATGAAGAAAAATAAAGCAGATGAAAACACATACAAACGCACAGGGTGTAAGTAGCTTGCCCGGCGGCCGCGCCAATACTCTTGTGAAAGAAAACCTGGTCTGAAAATGAGATACCTGAGCGTAGTGAAAAACTTACCATCGAAATGGGTGATGTCATACACAAAATGAGTGAGCAAATCCCAAATGGTTTCTTTTGTTTCTATGTTTTCCTGGCCGCAGATATGGCAATACCTGCCCTGCACTTCAGCACCGCAATTGAGACAGTTCTTTTCCTTTCGTTCCCTGGCGTGTGACACAAATAATTTTGGTGTGAAAAATACTACAATTAGGCGCACGGCCCGGGTGGAATAATTAACAACCTGCTGCATGCCACTGCCGCCTAATTTTGGCAAAATTTCAGAATCATCAGTATGTCGCCTCAAAAGTTCTTATTTGTCCTCTCCTGCTTTTGTGTTTCCAACAGCTATGCGCAGTATTATTTGAATGACATTGTTAATGCTGAACGCTCGGAGAAACAGTTTGCCCTGATGAAGCAATTGAATATCCGCAAAACAGCTACCACCAGTTTTGACCCCGACGGAAGCAAAACAGAAAATTTTGAACTTTTTCAGGAACTTGACAAATCGACCAACAGACTTTCCACCTATTCTCGCTCTAATTATACAGGCACTTCTGTACTCACCAGCACATTTAATAATGATGGCCGCCTAGCATCAGTTATCGACTCATCATCATCCATTGTAAACAAATCGGTTTACACCTATCGCACCGATGGCAAACTGCAGGAACTGAAAATGCTATCGGGCGACAGCGCACAATACTATGCAATGACTGAGCAGCATGTGTTTGAATACAATGCATCAGGCCAGCCTCAATCAATGCTTCGAATTAAAAACAACACCGATTCCACGCATGTTGTATTCGTAGCATCTGAAAATGGCAAACCCGGCGAAGAGCAATGGTGGAATAACAACCGCAAAACAGAAACCTGGTTCTACTATTACGATACACAAGGCAGAATAACCGATGTGGCACGCTATAATGCCCGTGCCAAAAGGATTTTGCCCGATTATGTTTATGAATACGATAATGCGGGAAACATCAGCCAACAAACAACTGTGCAGCCATCAACCGGCCAATACCGCATTTGGAAATACACCTACGACAGCCGCGGATTAAAAATTCGGGAAGATGTGCTGAACAAATACAAACAACCCGAAGGACGCATTGAGTACAGTTATCAGTAATGGAATAAAAAACAAAATGGTAAGGCTTAAAACCTTACCATTTTTATTTATTTGAATGAATAGCCTGCTTAAATGTCGATGGCTTCACCGTAAGCAACTGCAGTAGCTTCTTTCATTGCTTCGCTCATGGTGGGGTGTGGGTGTACAGCATTCAGTATTTCATGAGCAGTAGTTTCCAATTTGCGGGCTACCACGACCTCTGCAATCATTTCAGTTACATTGGCACCAATCATGTGGCAACCGAGAAACTCACCATACTTGGCGTCGTATATCACTTTTACAAAACCCTCGGTAGCTCCAGCAGCACTAGCCTTTCCACTGGCCATAAACGGGAACTTGCCCACTTTCACTTCATAACCTGCTTCTTTGGCTTTGGCTTCGGTAAAACCAACTGATGCTATTTCAGGTGTGCAATACGTGCAACCGGGAATATTGTTGTAATCAAGCGGCTCAGGATGATGGCCGGCAATATGCTCAGCAGCATTGATTCCTTCTTTGCTGGCAACATGTGCAAGCGCTTGCCCGGGTGTAGCGTCACCAATGGCGTAAACACCTTTCACCGAAGTTTGCTGGTATTGGTCTACAATAATTTTGCCTTTGTCAGTTTTTACGCCAATCGTTTCCAGGCCAATGCCTTCAATATTTGAAACTACTCCCACGGCACTCAGTATGATATCTGCATCCAGCATCAGTTCACCTTCTTTGGTCTTAACTGTGGCCTTTATGCCTTCGCCAGAAGTGTCAACCTTGGTTACTTCGGCACTGGTCATAATTGTAATGCCCAACTTGCGGTATTGTTTTTCCAATTCTTTCGAAATGTCTTCATCTTCCACTGGTACTACCCTTGGCAGAAATTCAACAATGGTAACCTTGGTGCCCATGCTGTGGTAGAAATAGGCAAACTCCACACCAATGGCGCCGCTGCCCACTACAATCATGCTCTTTGGCTTAGAGGGCAGAACCATGGCTTCGCGGTAGCCAATAATTTTTTTGCCATCGATGGGCATACTTGGCAGCTGCCTTGCACGGCCGCCGGTGGCTATCACGATGTTCTTGCCTTCAACGATTTTTTTGGAACCATCGGCAGCAGTCACTTCTATTTTGTTGGCAGCTACCAATTTGCCAAAACCCATTATAACGTCAATCTTGTTTTTCTTCATGAGGAAAGTAACGCCCTTGCTCATTTTGTCGGCTACGCCACGGCTGCGTTTGATGACAGCATCAAAATCGGCATCGCCTGAAGCATTGATACCATAAGCTTGTGAATGCTTCACATATTCGAACACCTGGGCACTTTTGAGGAGTGCTTTTGTGGGTATGCAACCCCAGTTGAGGCAAATGCCACCCAGGCTTTCTTTTTCAATGATGGCAACTTTTTTGCCCAGTTGCGAAGCCCTGATGGCTGCGGGATACCCGCCAGGGCCACTACCTAATACCAATACATCGTACGACATATGCAGTTTTTACTTTTTAGAAGAGAAAATTGTGGACTTTCAAAAGCGCTGCGAAGCTAATGCAAACCTGCCGAATGAAAAGCATGGAGGGTTCACCAGGCCATTTTTGCCATTGCAGGAATATCCTTAGCGTAAATACTACACATTATATTGCATCCATTACATTTGCATGAACGATTGCTCTTAATCCTGCCACCATGATTACGATTCACTTCTACCTCAGGTATCATTCAAACTTCGGCCAGTCATTTTACGTGTCTGGAAATATTCCTCAATTGGGCAACGGAAACCCGGCCGATGCTTTACCCATTCACTACCTCAACGATGAGTTGTGGCATGGCTCCATTGACATTGCCGAAGATTCGCCTGCTTTTACGTACAAATACATATTGCGCAACAGTGATGGATTTGAAAGCATTGAGTGGCCAACCGACCGGGAAATTGATGTAAAAAAAATCAAGTCGCCAGAAATTCAGGTGGTTGACTACTGGAATTATGCAGGTGAATTTGAGAATGCATTTTACACCCAACCCTTTAAGCATTCACTTTTCGCATACGCTGGCGACAAACTCAAACCGAAAGTCACACGTGGCTATAACCACATTTTTCGGGTAAAAGCCCCACTGCTCGGGAAGGATGAAACCATGTGCCTGCTGGGCAGCCATGAGACATTGGGAGCATGGGACACGCATGAGCCAATCATTATGGCAAAAGAAGGCGACTGGTATACCGCATACCTGAATCTTTCAAAAACCACTTTCCCGGTTGCCTATAAATATGGCGTGTACAACATTGTTACGAAAACATTTGTACGCTACGAAAGCGGGTCAAACCGCATGTTGTATGGCATGGTGAAAAAACAAGTAGTCATTCTTCACGATGGCTTTGCTGGCCTGGCTAACAACTCTTTTAAAGGAGCTGGCGTTGCCATCCCGGTATTCAGCCTTCGTACAACTGATGGTCTTGGCGTAGGCGAATTCAATGATATAAAAAGGCTAACTGACTGGGCAAAGCTGGTGGGCATGAAACTAATTCAACTGCTGCCTATCAACGATACCACGGCAAATCATAGCTGGACGGACAGTTACCCGTATGCAGCCATTTCTGCATTTGCACTTAATCCACTTTACATCAACCTCGAAACGGTGGCCGGCAAAGAGCATGCCGCCTTGCTGAAAGGACTTAAAAAGAAGAAAGAGGTACTGAACGCCTTGCCTGAGATAGACAATGAAGCGGTGATGCACACTAAGTGGAAATACCTTCGCATTTTGTATACTGCGTGCAAAGAAGAATGGCTGGCCAATGAAGCATACAAGCAGTTTCTTGCTGAAAACAAACACTGGCTGCAACCATACGCTGCATTCTGCAACTTTCGCGATAAGTACAAAACAGCAGAATTTACATCGTGGAAAACGCATACAAATTTTGATGAAAAAGCAGTAGCCAGACTCTTTAATACAAAACTCAAGAGTTTCGATGAAGTGGGCATTCACCTCTTCATACAATGGCATTTGCACCTGCAACTTAAAGCTGCAGTTGATTATGCGCACAGCCACGGGCTGATTGTAAAAGGCGATATCCCGATTGGCATTTACCGCCACAGTTGCGATGCCTGGCAGCAGCCCGAGCTTTACAATATGGACGCACAGGCCGGTGCGCCACCAGATGATTTTGCTATAAAGGGTCAGAATTGGGGTTTTCCCACATACAACTGGCACCGCATGCAGCAAGATGGCTTTGCCTGGTGGAAGCAACGCTTCGAGCAGATGAGCCTGTATTTCGATGCATTCAGAATTGACCATATCCTGGGCTTCTTCAGGATTTGGAGCATCCCAATGCACGCCGTTGAAGGTATCATGGGAAGATTTGTGCCCTGCTTGCCTGTGCACATACATGAGTTTGGCGAGAAGGGAATCTGGTTTGATTACGACCGTTATTGCAAGCCCTTCATCAACGACCAGATAATTGAAGATTTCTTTGGTAACCAGGCTGGCTTTGTAATGGAAACTTTCCTCGACAACAAGGGCTATGGCAATTATGCCATGAAGGAAGCCTTCGATACACAACGCAAGGTGGAAGATTGGTTCAGCCAAAACAACGATGCCGAAGAATGGATGAAACTCCGCTTGTTCGACCTCATCAGCAATGTCATCATGTTCGAAGAGCCAGGAAGCGAAGAACAGCAATATCATTTCCGCATTGGTATGAGCGGAACGACCAGTTTCAAATACCTGAATGACCATGTTAAGAATCAACTGAACGAACTGTACATCAACTACTACTTCAAAAGGCAGGATGGATTCTGGCGCAACCAGGCCATGCAAAAACTACCTGCCTTGAAGGCATCTACCGAAATGCTGATCTGTGGCGAGGACCTGGGCATGGTGCCCGATTGTGTGCCCGGTGTTATGAAAGACCTCGGATTCCTGAGCCTTGAGATTCAGCGAATGCCCAAAGACCCGAAGAAGAAATTCTTTCACCCGGCGGATGCACCTTACCTGAGTGTAGTAACGCCCAGCACACATGATATGAGCACCATACGCGGATGGTGGGAAGAGAACCAGGAAAGCAAGCAAGAATTCTACAACAACGAACTGGGACTTTGGGGTAAAGCTCCTTTTTACTGCGAACCCTGGCTCAACCGCGCCATTGTTACACAACATGTGTACAGCCCTGCCATGTGGAGCATTTTTCAACTGCAGGATTTGTTGGGAATGAATGAAAAATTGCGCTTTGAAAACCCGCATGCCGCAGAACCCTCATGAAGAACGCATAAACATTCCTGCCAATCCAAAACATTACTGGCGTTACAGGACGCATCTGACACTCGATGAGTTAATAGCTGCCACCTATTTCAATGAGGACCTGAAGTTGCTGATAACATCATCGGGCAGGGCATAATAAATGCAATGCTGCAAAAGGCAGCCATTTATTTTTTCTGCATTGTTTTTATTTGCTGTTGCAGGGTAGTAACCACATTGGCCAGTTGGTTTACGTCCCAAACAGGCTTCTCCTGCGGCTTGCTGATGACCATCTGCGCCTTCCAGATTTCTGCCACATCTTCGGTGCTTACACTGTATGGAGGATAGTTTGGATTGTCGCTCACCAATGTAAGTGTTGCTTTTGTTTTAGGTGCCTTCTGGATGCGCTTGTAAACAATGCCCTCCGATTTGCTGACAACTATATAGGGCAAATTTGGTTTTACATCTTCCAGGTCTTCCACCTTTTCACCGACAATTACGCTCCCGCTCGGTGTGGGCAACATACTATCACCAACGATTTCAAATGCCCTGTAATCGCCGGAGCCAAGCATGGGTAACGTGAAGGTGTTGAGTTCGTCAATGAATTCAGGGTCGTTGTAACCCGCAAGATATCCAGCAGCAGCTTTCACAGGCACAAACTGAACGCTGGAGCGCTCCGAAGTCATTTTCAACTTACGGCGTTTGGCCAGGTAGCTATCGCCTTGGTCGGCAAGGTCTTTGAGCAGCATATCATCGAGCGATAGTTTGAACATGGTACAGGCAGATTCCAGTACATCAAGCCTGGGTTCTGCTCTCTCCTCTTCATAAGCGCCAATGAGCGAACGCTTGATTCCAAGTTTAATGGCGAAATCTTCTTGTGTCCATCCGCGCAGTTTGCGCAGGTATTTGAAGTTTTTTCCAGCGTAGCTCATTACGAAAAATTTTAGTGCAATATTACTAATATTTTTGGCAATCAAAAATCATTTTTTCAGCAGTTTGTTGCAGAAAAGTAGATAACAAGTGGCAATTCCTTAACCAAAACCCCGTGAACTACATTTACATTTACAGCCGTCATGCAAGCAGCAAAAACAGACCGACCCACCATACTCATTACCAACGATGATGGGATTACCGCACCCGGCATTCGTAACCTGATTGAAGCAGTTAGAGACCTAGGAAAACTTGTGGTGGTTGCACCTGACAAACCTCAAAGCGGCATGGGTCATGCCATTACCATTGGCCACCCCTTGCGCATGAATCAGCTCAACCTTTTTGATGGCATTGAATCCTGGCAGGTGAGCGGCACACCGGCCGATTGCGTTAAACTCGCGGTAGACAAACTGCTGCATCGCAAACCGGATTTGTGTTTGAGTGGCATCAACCACGGCTCCAACCATTCCATAAATGTCATTTACAGTGGTACCATGTCTGCAGCTATGGAAGCCGCCATTGAAGGAATTCCATCAGTTGGTTTTAGTTTGAACAATTACAGCATGGAAGCCGATTTCACAGCTTCGAAAGAAGTGGTAAAACGAATTGTAAGTAAGCTGCTGGAGCGTGAAAACGACCGCCACACCTTGCTGAATGTGAATATCCCGAATGTGGACTTGGAACTAATTGCAGGCATCAAAGTGTGCAGGCAAGCATATGCAAAATACCAGGAAGACTTTGATGAAAGAATTGACCCGCATGGCAGAAAATACTACTGGCTGACGGGCGAATTTGTAAACATGGATGAAGGAAACGATACCGATGTTTGGGCACTTGAGAACAACTATGTAAGTGTAGTTCCTGTTTCCATTGACTTCACCAACTACTCCATAAAAAAACAACTTGAATCTGAATGGGCCTGAGATTATTTCTGAAGAATGACTTGAAACTCGGGCTTATAATCGGCCTGCTTCTTCCATTGATTGGCATTGTGGTTTTTTATTATTGGAAAATTTATCCAAATACATGGGGCACATTTCTGCATTACCTCACCTTTGAAAAAAGTTTGCTTTCGAGCCTTACGGTTGTAAGTCTTTTGTTCAATGTTGCCGTATTTACTGCTTATGTAAATACGCGTCGTGATGAAACAGCCAAAGGTGTTTTTGCCATAACACTTGTATATGCTATTGCCTCACTAATGGTAAAATTTCTGGCTTGAGGAAAAGGAATATAATTTCATGAAGTATTATGTGATATCCGGCGAAGCATCGGGCGACCTGCACGGTGGCAATCTTCTGAAGGCAATACAACAAAACGACCCGCATGCACAATTCCGCTGTTGGGGTGGTGAGAAAATGCAGGCTCAAGGAGCAACCATTGTCAAGCATTACCGTGAGCTCGCCTTCATGGGTTTCGTGGAAGTGATCCAGAACTTACCTATCATCCTTTCAAATATCAGTTTTTGCAAAAAAGACATCGAGTCCTTTCAGCCCGATGCGTTGATACTAATTGATTATCCGGGCTTCAACCTGCGCATTGCAAAATGGGCAAAATCAAAAGGCTTCAAAGTCATTTACTACATATCTCCCACGGTTTGGGCATGGAAAGAAAACAGGGTGAAATTGATGCGTGAGTGCATTGATTTGATGCTGGTTATCCTTCCGTTTGAGGAAGCATTTTACAAAGAAAGGTGGAACTGGAAAGTGGAATATGTAGGTCACCCATTGCTGCAGGCTGTGGATGATTTTACACCCCATGGGCCTGCTTTTTCTGACAAACCTGTGGTAGCAGTGCTGCCGGGCAGTCGCAAACAGGAAATTTCTGTGAAACTTCCTGTCATGCTAAAGGTCTCAGAGCAATTTCCTGAATTCCATTTTGTAATAGCCATGGCTCCGGGTATGGATGAACAATTCTACCAGTCATTCACTTCGGCACATCCCAACGTGAGTTGCGTGTCGGGTAGAACGTACGATTTGCTGCATGCTGCAAAAGCTGCCATGGTTACCAGTGGAACAGCCACACTTGAAACTGCATTGTTCAATGTGCCTCAGGTTGTATGTTATCGGGGCGGAGCTGTTAGTTTTCAGATTGCCAAATGGCTGGTAAACGTGAAATATATTTCGCTGGTCAACCTCATTCTTGACAGGCCCGTGGTAAAAGAGTTGATACAATATGATATGAATGAGGCAAACCTGCTTCAGGAAATGAAGCGGTTGCTTCATGATTCATCCTACTGCAACACTATGAAAAATGACTATGCTACACTTAGAGAAATGCTTACAAGCGGAGGCAACGCATCTGCTAAGGCTGCATCTTTAATAGCTGAATTTCTGTCCAGATGAAGCTGTCATTATTCAGGAATGCCTGTTCAATTTGATAGCAAGAATGATAAGCGCCACCAAAAAGAGCAGAATGGAAATGCGGTTGATACCATGCATGTATTTAACCCATTGCGTTGAAGGTCGTTCAGGGTCCTTCTTTCGGAGGTAGAGATATTCACTTATCTGGCGCCAAATGCCCATCTTTTTTTTTTTACAAAGTAACAATCAAGGGGCAGATTAGTTCCCTAACTTTTCTAGAATTGATTCCCCACTGAGTCATCAGGCTGTTTCTAAAACTCCCCATTTTTATTGATGCTGCTTTCCTTCATGAAGTCCTTGGAGAAATAAATCAATGTTGTCACTTCGATAATTTTGACATTAAATGTGGATAACCTGGAACTTCAGAAAGCAAAATTGCAAGGTTGAGTCTCGGAAAAGCAATATCAATGTTGTCACATTAAATAATTTGACCAAGATTGTGGAAAACCAGAAATACGGTTGGGCATCAGCCATGAACCTTTGGTTATCAGTCATTTAAGTCCATAGTGCATTCAAAAATCAGGTGCCAATCGTACGACCAAATGCGGAGCAGACGGCACCAAGCTTGATTTTCATCTTCTTTGCCACCGCCTCCCCAAACCGGCTATGCATAAAATCCTTACTAACCAACCCGAACATTCAACGCATCATTTTTTAATGAAGCTGCCAAATTTTGCTGGCGGTTTCTGTGGTTAGTCACAGTCTGTTTTCACCTTACCGTCTTCGCCTCGCCCTATCTTTGCGGCCATCATGACGGAAAAAATTCTCATTCTCGACTTTGGTAGCCAATACACGCAACTCATTGCCCGCGCCGTTCGCGAAGCCAACGTGTATTGCGAAATTCAGCCCTTCCACAAGCCTGTCAATTATGAACCAGGCCTTAAGGGCATCATCCTGAGCGGAAGCCCTTTCAGTGTGAACGAAGAAAATGCACCAGCGGTAGACGTGGCTGCTATGAATGCCCAACTGCCGGTATTGGGCGTGTGCTATGGTGCTCAGCTTACGGCCAAACTAATGGGTGGCCGGGTGGAAAAAAGCGACAAACGCGAATATGGCCGGGCTTACATGATAAAGCAACAGGACGACGAATTACTGACATCAGTAAGCAGTCGCACCCAAGTCTGGATGAGCCACAGCGACAGCATTAAAGAACTACCTGCAGGGTTCGAATTGCTTGCAGTGACAGATTCCATTCCAGTAGCAGCTTTCCGAAAGGCATCAGGTACCCAATCGGAAATTCAGCATCAAAAATCATTTCCTCTGTATGGGCTACAATTTCACCCTGAAGTGTACCACAGCACAGAAGGCAAAACCATTATCAAGAACTTTTTATACAGCATCTGTGGCTGCATAGGCGACTGGACTCCCGCCCATTTCATCAGCGAAACGGTGGAAGGATTGAAAACCAAAATAGGCAACAAAAAAGTGATAATGGCATTAAGCGGAGGAGTGGACAGCACCGTAGCTGCAACCCTCGTAAGCCGCGCCATCGGCAAAAACCTTTTCGGCATATTTGTTGACAACGGCGTACTGCGCAAAGATGAATTTGAGCAGGTACTGGAAACATACAAACAGCTTGATCTCAATGTAAAAGGCGTTGATGCCAAAGAACATTTTTATACAAAACTGGCTGGCAAAACTGACCCTGAGGAAAAACGCAAAATCATTGGCAATACGTTCATCGAAGTATTTGACCATGAAGCGCATCAACTCACTGATATCAGTTTTCTTGGCCAGGGCACCATTTACCCTGATGTAATTGAAAGCGTTAGTGTACACGGCCCCAGCCAGACCATTAAAAGTCATCACAACGTGGGTGGCTTGCCCGACACCATGAAACTGGAACTGGTGGAACCTCTCCGTTTTCTTTTTAAGGATGAAGTGCGCCGGGTGGGCCTCGAACTAGGTATCCCGCATGACTTGCTTTTCCGACACCCATTCCCCGGTCCTGGTTTGGCCATTCGCATTTTGGGTGAAGTGACTGAAGAAAAAGTGAAGATGCTGCAGAAGGCTGATGCCATATACATCAACGGGCTCAAGAGCCACGACCTGTACGAAAAAGTATGGCAAGCAGGAACCATTTTGCTACCAGTAAAAAGTGTGGGCGTAATGGGTGATGAACGCACGTACGAATACACCGTTGCCCTGCGTGCCGTAACCAGCGTAGATGGTATGACGGCCGATTGGGCACACCTGCCGTATGAATTTCTTGCACACATCAGCAATGAAATCATCAACAACGTAAAAGGAATCAACCGCGTTGTTTACGACATCAGCAGCAAGCCACCTGCCACCATTGAGTGGGAATAAACAATAAGGCACCATTTTCTACAATGCCAATATCACTGCTTTGTTGCCGTGGTATTGGCTTTGTTTTTTACCCTAAACCCTACACCCTATTCCCATTCTCCTAACTTCTTCTGTAAATTGAGGTGAACTAATTCCCGCCCGATGAAACCAACTTTCCTGCTCACTGTGTGCCTGCTGCTTGCCTGCGTGTATGCTATGCCGCAAAGTTTCAAAACACTCAACAGCCAGTTTATTGAACTCTACAAAAAGGGGGATTACAAGGCAGCTATTCCCATCGGAGAAAAAGCACTTGCCCAGGCAAGAAAAGAGTTTGGTCCGAACAACATAAACTATGCAATAGCTGCAGATAACCTGGGTTCTGCCTACGACAACCTAAAAGATTATTCGCCGGCTTTGCGCTACTATCATGAGGCAAGGCGGGCTTATATTAAAGTCGCTGGAAAAGATGTGATTGAAGTGGGATTGTGTAATAATGAAATAGGAAATGTGCACTACAATACAGCACAATACGATTCGGCCATGATTTACTTCATTGAAGCCTATAATTATTTCATCAATTATCCCGAGGACCAATACCAAAACCTTTTGCCAGTATCCAACAACCTGTGTGAAGCGTTGAAAATTCTGGATAAAGCTAAAGACCTGCAAACTGTATGCACGTATATGCTTCCGGTGATTGAGAAGAAGGAAGGAAAAATCAGCGATGCTTACATTGGCAAACTGGTTGACCTGGTGGTAGCATTCAGAACACTTGAGCAGGCAGATTCTGCACTTGCCACACAAAAGCAGGTGGTACTGATTGCAGAAAAATTATACGGAAAGCAAAAATCAGCCTATGCTTCTGCACTTGAAATGCTCAGTGACCTTCTGAGATTGAAAAGTGATTTTGCCGCTTCAGAAAAAGTTTTGATGGAAGCAAGAGTCATCAGGAGCAATTTGAAGGAACCCGATGATTACGGCCTGGCAGGTTGGTACCACATGATTGCAAACTTGTATGGCGATATCGCAAGATTTGATCTATCAGACAAGTATTATGATTCTTCGGTCAACCTCATGATAAAAGCAAAACTGCAGGACGATGAACTATACACAACAGTGCTACGCAGTCGGGCTTATACGGATGTTACAGCGGGCAGGCTGATTGAAGCAAAAAAAACGCTGCTCTATATTCTGGATATTAATGAGAAAAAATATGGCAAGGGATATGCCGGTAGTGGCGAAATACTAATCACACTAGCCAATATTGAATACCAAACCAATTCCCTGTCAGCAGCCACTGAACATGTGTTGCTTGGAATGGATGTCGTGAAAAAAAATGCAGGTGAAGAGAACAGTCTAATCGCAACAGGCTATGAAATTCAGGGGCTCATAAAACACAAAATGGGAAAAAGTGCTGAAGGCCTTGCACTTTGTGAAAAAGCCCTTGCATTGAACAATAAAATATTCGGCGAAATCAATGGCTATTCTGCTTCCACTCTCTCCAATGAAGGAATTATTTACCAGGAAACAGGCGACTACCCCGCTGCCGAAAAAGTGCTTCGGAAATCATTTGCTATCCGGCAGCAACTGTTTGGCACTGACCATCCGCAGTGTGCCATTGCTATGAATAACCTGGCAACGGTTTTAATTCTGGAGTCACGTTTTACCGATGCTGATAAATTGCTGGCAGCTGCACTTGAAATTTATAAGTCACGAGGCATGGTCACATCGGCGGTGGGCATTACTGTCATCAGCAACATTGCCATGCTCATGGAGAAACAGGATGACAATGAAACGGCGACACAGTTGTATGTAAAAGTGCTGGAAATGCTGAAGCAGGACAGCGTACAGAACAATGCTGTCTTTGAAACTGTATTGAGCAATTTGTGCCTCAATAAAATTAACCACAAACAATACGACGCTGCACTCGACTATGGCAGGCAGGCCATGGGTTATGCCGCAAAAGTGGCAGGAAAAAACTCAATTTCATATATACGTGCGGGCAACAATTGCATGGTAGCCTTTTCAAAACTCAAAAAATTTGACGAAGCAAAAACATTGGCCAATGAACTAATCACCATCACCCGGAAAACGCTGGGCGATTCTGCCGACCTGATGGCAAAAGTTTATAACAACCTTTCGGCTATTGAAGCGCAAACGGGTAATTTACAACTTGCCATCAAATACCTAAACCAATCGTTGTTACTGCAAACTGCCAACTATGAAAAGAATTTGTATGCGCTTAGCGAACGTGACCAGGTAGCATTCTGGCAGCAGCAGGCCTATCTTTTCCAATTGTTTCCATCACTGCTCCTTGCCAGTGAAAAGCCTGACCAGGCAATGCTTTCAGCAATG
>JBBIOQ010000001.1:74699-103652 GCA_037443285.1 Sphingobacteriales bacterium
GCAATGCTTTCAGCAATGGTTGACCAACAGCTACGCCTGAAAGGATTTGTGTTGTACAATGCCTCTGCTTCATTGCGCAGAGCCCGAAATATCAAAGATCCGCAACTGCAACAAATGATAGATTCATGGCAAACAACCAGAACGCTTTACATGCAGCAATCTGCACTTTCAGTAGCAGAGAGAGCATATTCTACTGACAGTTTGAGCATAGTAGCCAACATACTGGAACAAAACATCAATGCCAAAGCAGGAAAAGCACTGTTTACAAAACAAACGGCTATTACATGGCAACAAATTCAGCAATCCATGCAGTTGGATGAGGCTGCCATTGAATTTTTACGCTATCCAAAATTCAGTAATAATAACTACACCGATTCCGTCAATTTTGCAGCTATTGTTATCAGGAAAAAAGGTGAACCGGTTTTGGTGCCATTGGGAAGCGAAGCACAGGTGCAATGGTGCATGACAGGTGGAAAAACAGACAGCAAGGAAACCAACATCAGCAAATTGTACAGAAGCAGCATTAAAGGTAACATCAACACCGGACCAGCTTTCACTGGCGACAGTTTGTACAATATCCTCTGGAAGCCCCTGATGCCATACCTGGCAGGAGTGAAAGTGGTAAGCTATGCTCCCGATGGACTGCTTCACAAAATTGCATTTGCAGCTTTGCCAACTGGTGCTGGCACCTTGTTGCTCGACAGTTTTCAATTGCAGCAATATTCATCGGTTAGGCAGGTAGCAGAAAAAAAGAACACACAGAATACTGTTAAGACTGCCTTACTCGAAGGCTATGCAGATTTTAATGCAGGAAGCGATGCAACCGGCAACGAAACATGGCAGATTTTACCTGCTACCAAAAAAGAAATTGTTACCCTGCAACAACTCTTTCAATCAAAAGGTATAAATGTTGCTATTGATTCAGGCTTTAAGGCGAACGAAGAAAATTTCAAGGCAATGAGTGGTAATGCACCCAACATACTGCACATAGCCACACATGGATTTTTTCTGCCCGACCCACCAACCCAAAGCGCTGATGCAAACAGCGGCGCAACTGCAACATCCGGCAACCTATTCGCCACTTCGCAGGACCCTTTGATGCGTAGTGGAATCATTCTGGCCGGTGCCAACAAGTACTGGCAGGGCGAAATTGTTCCAAATGGAAAAGACGATGGCATTCTGACTGCCTTTGAGATAGCTCAACTCAATTTGCAGAATACGGCCCTCGCCGTATTGAGCGCCTGTGAAACTGGCCTGGGCGATGTGCAAGATTCAGAAGGTGTTTTTGGCTTGCAAAGAGCATTGAAGATGGCAGGTATTAAAAACATGGTACTCAGCCTTTGGCAGGTTCCCGATGAAGAAACCATGGAACTGATGTCGAATTTCTACACGCGGTTGCTGAATGGAAAAAATGTGCGGCAGTCTTTCTATGAAGCGCAAAAAGCCATGCGTTTAAAATATCCACCCTACAGTTGGGCAGCATTTGTTTTGATGGAATAATCAGCACTTTTCCCGATGTGGCTTACCCATTTTTGAAAACCAACTTCTACATAAACCAATAAAAAAATGCAGCCTTCAATGCTGCATTTTTCATTATTGCAATAAATTGAATCCGGTTTATTTAACCAGTGTCACTCTTACCGCCTGGTAGCCACGGGGTCCTCTTTCCAGTTCAAAATTCACCTTGCTGTTTTCTTCAATCCTGTCGAGACAGGCGTTGATGTGTACAAAGAAACTTTCCTGAGTCTGAAGGTCCTTTATGAATCCAAAGCCTTTGCCACTGTTGAAAAAACTTACGATGCCACTGCGTATTTTGTCGGCCTCATCTTCCGGTGCTGCTTTGGGCACACCAATCACAATATCTTCCAGTTTTACTTCCACTCTTTTCGATGGGTCTGGCGGGGTGCTGGTAAGGTTGCCGTGTTCGTCGATATAAGCCATCATATCATCGAATCCTTTGCCACCTGATTGTTTGCGTTCTTGTTTTTTAGCAGCCTTTTCCTGTCTTTCTTTCTGCTTCTTTTTTTCGCGTTCTTTTTTGTTCCAAGATTGTTGCGATCCCGCCATAATACGATATATCCTTTTTTTCAAAGATTACGGACTGCAGTGTAGTTATCAGGTGCGTCCGATAGTCTTCAGGATGGGATGAAGGTAGTTTATTTCAGAGCGATGACTCGTTAATATTTTCCTTAAGGCATTCCCTTAAACCTGCGTGACTGTCGCAAAAAACCTCATTTGGCAAGGGAAAAAACTATTCGTTTGCCGGTTTGCTGACCTCACCGCAGGAAGCCACGTGGATTTCCGCATTTTTTTACTCGAGGATAATTCCGTTGAGCCAGCAAGCCCTGTTCCACCGCAGCGCCTCAAGAATCTAACAAGTAATTATTAAATTATTTGAAATACTCATTTGCCTGAAAGCCTTGTGCAATAAGGGTTTCAGGGTCCCTAACAATACTGCGGTAATGGTATCGAAGCCTTACATTTGAATATGAAAAATAGCGGGTCCAATTGTACGGATTCTCATTGGCTCTGGCGGTTTTTCAAAAAAAAACATTTCCAAAATCTAGCGTTCGAAAGCAATGACCGAATCAGCATGTATGACCTAGAATTGGTTTCATTGTTACATAGCTGATGCCCTTGCACATTTACCATCAATTAAATACAAAATGAAAAAGAGATTTTTCTGGCCTGCCTGCCTCATCCTGATTTCATTGGCAGTTACCGCACAGCAACCCTTTGTATTTCGCGAAGGGCTGGCATCGGGGAGTGCGCACCGTTATGGTCGAGATGCCGTGTACAGCGACACATTTGCTGCGCAACTGATGAAAAAAGATTTTGCCACGCCTGCAGCAGACATTACTTGGTTCAATGAAAACGGTGTTTCCAAAAAATGGACTGCTGTAACTGCCGATAGTGCGTCGGTTTTCAGAAGCCCTGCTTTAAACAATGGCTATCTCTGCCTAAGGTACAACGCACCAAAAGCTATGATTGGCCTGCTCAATATTTCAGGACATAGTATGGTTTACGTGAATGGCGAATCGCATGCCGGAGACCCTTACCGATATGGCTGGATGGATATTCCGGTGAAACTAAAAAAAGGATGGAATGATATTTATGTGCGCACTGGTTTTACGGGCAGGTTTGGTGGCATAAAAGCCCAATTGAAATTCCCCGATAATCCCATTAAACTGAGCAAAGCTGATGCCACCCTTCCTTATGTGGTTAAGGGAATTTCCAATGATTATTTGTGGGCTGGAATTGTGTGCATGAATGCATCAGACAAAGACAAGAAAGGTTTACAGGTAGAAGCTACCACTGCCGGGCAATCACTCGTTACAAACCTGCCGGATTTAAATGCGGCAGGCCTGCGTAAAATGCCGGTGAAATTGCCGGTGCCGGCCTCACCAAATGGAACCGTAACCAATTACCAACTCACTCTCCGCGAAGGCAAGAAAGTGCTGGACACGCTTACGATAGCATTGCAAACTGTGGAAGCTTTCCAACACCAGAGCCACACTTTTGTAAGCGATATTGATGGCTCTGTGCAGTATTATGCTGTAGCTCCACAGGCCGGCGGACCTACCGCAAATCCTTCCCTGTTCCTGAGTGTACATGGTGCTGAAGTGGAAGCCATTGGACAAGCACGGGCCTATAAGCCGAAGGCCGAAGGCCCGCTGGTAGCACCTACCAACCGCAGGCCACGTGGTTTCAACTGGGAAGACTGGGGTCGCCTTGATGCCCTTGAAGTTTTGGAGATAGCCAAAAAGGTTTACCACCCCAATCCTCAGAAAATATTCCTGACTGGCCACAGCATGGGCGGCCATGGCAGCTGGTACCTCGGCGCAACCTATGCCGGCCAATGGGCAGCAATAGCACCCAGTGCCGGCTATCCAACGCTTGCTACCTATGGTTCGGCCGATGGAATCATTCCTACACAAACAAATTCACAGGTGCGCCAGCAAATCTTTAGGGCCAGCAACCCGAGCAATACATTGGCGCTTGCAAGAAATTACAAAGCCGGCGGAGTTTACATTTTCCATGGAGATTCCGACAGAACAGTTTCGGTAAATTATGCAAGGGAAATGCGGAAGGTACTTGCAGAGTTTCATCCTGATTTTGCCTACAAGGAATACCCGGGTGGTGCTCACTGGATTAGCGACCTCAGTGTAGATTGGCCTCCCATTTTTGAATACTTTAAAATACACAGCATACCCCCATCAGCTGATGTAAACAATGTTGATTTCACTACAGCATCTCCTGCCATTTCATCTAAGTATTTCTGGGTGCAGATTCTCCAGCAGGAAAAAAGTTATGCCTATAGCAAAGTGCTGCTATTACGCGATACCATCCATAGAGCCATCATCGGCACTACTGAAAACATCCATGTATTCACCATTCAACCAACAGCCTTCAAGGCTGGAGAAACTATCAGCATTACACTGGATGGTCAAAACTGGAAGCAGGTAGTGGAAACACCTGAACAGGTGATTACATTACGTAAAGAAAATGGTAAATGGGCAATTGGAGCGGCACCCAGTGAAACCGAAAAAGGCACAATTCGAAACGGAGGCTTGAAAGAAGCTTTCAGAAACAAGATGGTATTTGTGTATGGCACAAAAGGAACACCGGAAGAAAATGCATGGGCTTTGCAAAAAGCACGCTACGATGCGGAGTCGTGGTATTACCGAGGAAACGGGGCGGTGGACATTATGCCTGATGTGCAATTCGTTGCAGGCAATTATGCCGACCGCGGCGTGATTCTCTACGGCAATGCCAACACCAATGTGGCTTACCCCGGCCTTATGCAGGGATGCCCTGTTTCTATTGGCAAAGGTGAGGCAAAGATTGGCGGCAACACATTTACCGGTGATGACCTTGCTGCTTATTTTGTATGGCCTCGTCAAGGAAGCACTGTTGCCTCGGTGGCTGTCATTGGTGGAACCGGCATTGCAGGCATGCACGCTGCAGATGCCAACCAGTATTTTGCCGGTGGCAGTGGCTTCCCCGATTTCATGCTTTTTTCCTCACGCTTACTTACGGAAGGTGAAAAGGGATTGAAAGCAGCAGGATATTACAACAATCAATGGCAATTGGGAGATGATTGGTCGAAAGAATAAGCTTCACGCCGCAACCTATGCGCTGCAAGCGCTCTGTAAGATGCTACCCGCTGCTTATTTAGACAATTGCTATTTATTTTTCATCCATTGCCCCCAAACAAAAAAATACAACCTCTCTAAACGATGCGTTCACAAACTAAAACAACATTCGCTTTAGCTGCAGTACTCGTTGCTTTTTGCTTGCCAGTTATCGCACAAGTTGTGCTGCCTTACAAGAATCCTTCCCTGCCCATCGAAACGCGGGTAAAGGATTTGCTCAGCCGCATGACGCCCGAAGAAAAATTCTGGCAATGTTTTATGATACCTGGTGAATTGAAAGCCGGTGAAGAGGACCTGTATAAAAATGGCATCTTCGGGCTGCAGGTAAGTGCTGAAAGCAAAGGCGGAAATGCTGCCGAGCAATTACTTCAGTACAATGCCAACGAGGATGCCTTGGCGCTGGCACAGAAAATCAACAGGATTCAACGATACTTTGTTGAGAAATCGAGGTTAGGAATTCCCATTATAGCTTTTGATGAGGCATTGCACGGATTGGTGCGCAGCAGGGCAACTGCCTTTCCGCAATCCATTGCACTTGCAGCATCCTGGGACACTTCTATGATTGCTGAAGTAGCCCGCACCATTGCCCTAGAGACAAAAGTGCGTGGCATCAGGCAAATATTATCTCCTGTGGTAAACCTGGCAAGCGATGTTCGCTGGGGCCGCACCGAAGAAACCTATGGTGAAGACCCTTTCCTGAGTGCAACCATGGGCGTGGCTTTCATGGGTGCATTTGAACGCAACGGAATCATTACAACACCCAAACATTTCCTTGCCAATGTGGGTGATGGTGGCCGCGACAGCTACCCCATTCACTGGAGTAAAAAATATTTACGAGAAACACAACTGGTGCCATTCAAGGCTGCTGTTCAGCAAGCCGGTTCGCGAAGCATTATGACTGCCTACAACAGTGTGAATGGTCAGCCCTCCAGCGCCAACCCATGGCTGTTGCTCGATGTATTGAAAAAAGAATGGGGCTTCAATGGATTTGTGATTTCTGATGCAGGAGCTACCGGTGGTTCACTGGTACTGCACAAAACTGCAAAGGATTATCCGGAATCAGGTGCGCAGGCCATCAACAATGGTATGGATGTGATTTTTCAAACCGCATACGATCACTACAAATTATTTATGCCCCCATTCCTGGATGGAACCATTAATAAAGAAAGATTGGATGACGCAGTTAGCAGGGTGCTTCGTGCCAAATTCGAATTAGGTCTTTTTGAAAACCCTTACGTGAATGAAGCAGACATTACAAAGCTCATTGATGTAAAAAAACATAAAGCCATAGCAGAAGAAGCCGCCAGAAAAAGTATTGTGCTGCTGAAAAATGAAGGCATTCTTCCATTGGCTGAAAACATTTCTTCCATTGCGGTTATTGGTGAGGACGCAATCAAAGGTCGCCTTGGCGGCTACAGCGGTCCTGGAAATGGCGTAGTGTCCATACTCGATGGACTTAAGAGCAGGCTTCCGAAAAATACCACCATCAAATATGCCGCCGGTTACACCCGTTCTGCAAGAGATTTCAGTACAGTTTCATCGCAATACCTGCAGTGCACAGAAAATGGCGAAGTGAAAAAAGGACTGCATGCAGACTACTTTTCCAATATGGAACTAACGGGCAAGCCTGCGGTGAGCCGCGTGGATGGAACGGTTAATTTTCACTGGACACTCTTTTCACCAGACCCTGCCCTGTCACCTGACTTTTATGCAGTTAGGTGGAGTGGGCAAGTCATTGCACCAAGCACTGGTAACTATGAAATCGGGTTGGAAGGCAACGATGGATTCAGACTTTACATTAATAACCAATTGCACGTCGATAAGTGGAGCAAGCAATCATTCAGCACTGCAACAAAACCATTTGCATTTGAGGCGGGCAAAAAATATGACATACGCATAGAATTCAAAGAGCCGGCTGGCAATGCTACCATCCGTTTGATTTGGAATGTCAATGTGAAAAACGACTGGCAAAAGCTGATTGCAGATGCCATATCTACTGCGAAACAATCATCAGTAGCCATTGTGGTTGCAGGCATTCACGAAGGTGAATTCCAGGACCGTGCATCATTGGCACTTGATTGCCACCAGGAGGAATTAATCAATGCTGTGGCAGCCACAGGCAAACCGGTAATTGTATTGCTGGTTGGCGGCAGCGCCATCACCATGAACAACTGGCTTGATAAAGTGCAGGCCGTAGCAAGTGTTTGGTATCCTGGCGAAAGCGGTGGCTTCGCAGTGGCCGACATACTTACAGGCAAAGCCAACCCCGCTGGAAGGTTGCCCATCACTTTTCCCATTAGTGAAGCGCAATTGCCTTTGGGTTATTTGCACAAGCCTACCGGCCGCGGCGATGATTACCACAACCTGAGCGGATTGCCCCTGTTTCCATTTGGCTATGGACTCAGCTACACGCAATTTTCCTATAGCAATATGCAGATTTCGCCTTCAGTCATCAAACCCTCTGAAACAGCTACAGTGAAATGTACTATTCAAAATACAGGTAAGTATGATGGCGATGAAGTAGTGCAATTGTACCTGCATGATGAACTGGCAAGTGTGAGCCGTCCTGTAATTGAACTCAAAGGTTTTCAGCGTATTTCCTTGAAAGCAGGTGAGAGCAAAGAAGTTAGTTTTCGCATCACACCTGAAATGCTCACCATGCTCGATGCCAACGATAAGGAAGTGATTGAACCCGGCATTTTCCGCATCATGATTGGAGCCTCCAGCCGCGACCTGCGCCTGAAAGGAAATCTGGAAGTGAAATGATTTTGACGCTGAGCGTTGCGATGAAAAAAAAGAAGCTGTCCAGTACCGGGCAGCTTCTTTCTGTTTAGTTGGAATGTGAAACAACCTATGATGGCTGCAAAACCACAGGTCACTAACCCTTGGAATGACTGTGAACAAACAAACTGTGGATGCTTTTGTTTTCGAAGGCATTCCGGATGGCAATGGCAAACAAATCTGCCACGCTTACGACCTCTATCATTTTTGGAGCACCCGGAGCCACGGGAATAGTATCGCAAACCACCAGTGCTTCCAGCACACTGTTTTCAAGGTTTTCAAAAGCCTTGCCACTCAGTACAGGGTGAGTGCAAAAAGCACGTACGCTTCGGGCTCCTTTCTCCTTCAGCAATGCTGCACTTTTGGCCAGTGTACCACCCGTGTCTACAATGTCATCAATCAGTACAATATCCCTATCTGTAACGTCACCTATCACAGTCATGCTTGCAATTTCATTTGCTCTTTTTCTGTGCTTGTCGCATATCACCATTTCTGAATTGAAATAGCTGGCTACTTCACGCACACGGTTGGTACTTCCCACATCGGGGGCAGCAAAAGTGAGATTCGGAAGCACTAAATTTTCGATGTATGGAATAAAGACGGCCGAAGAATCGAGGTGGTCAACCGGAATATCGAAATAGCCCTGAATTTGCGGCGCATGCAGGTCCATTGTAATCACGCGGTCGGCACCGGCAGCCGTAATCATGTTGGCTACCAATTTGCTGCCAATGGCAACCCTTGGCCTGTCCTTGCGGTCCTGGCGGGCATAACCATAGTATGGCAATACGGCTATCACTTTGTATGCCGATGCACGGCGTGCCGCATCAATCATGAGCAGCAACTCCATAATGTTGTCGCTGGGTGCATGTGTACCTTGTACCAGGAACACATAATCACCACGAATGCTCTCAAGAAACTCAACCCCGATTTCCCCATCACTAAAACGTGTGATTTTGATATCACCCAAGGGATTGCCAAAATTTGCGGCTATCTTTTCGGCAAGGTATTTTGAACCTGTGCCTGAAAAAATTCGTGCCTGGTGGTTCATAACGTAGAAAATTTTTCTGCTTGGAATGTAAATTGTAAAACCGCCAACGGCTGCGAAGATAGGGGCAAGCCACAAGGCCTTCAATAAATTAGCCAATGGAAAATTTCAACAAACCACACACACCCATCAAGCAATGGGCAAATGATGATAAGCCCCGCGAAAAAATGATGCAAAAAGGGGCCGATGCATTGAGCAATACAGAATTGCTGGCCATCCTCATCAACAACGGTACCAAAAGCAAAAGTGCCATTGACCTTGCCCGCGAACTATTGGCACAAGGCCAGAACCAACTTGGCCAGGTTGCCCGCATGAGCCTGAAAGAATTGCAGAAAGTGAAAGGTATTGGACCCGCCAAAGCAGTCACAATAAGGGCTGCATTGCAATTGGGCATCATGCTGGAGCAGGAAACCATGATGGCAAAACCTGCCGCCACCTGCAGCCGCGACATTGCAGATTATCTCCGCAAAAAACTGGCACACGAGAACCGTGAAATGTTTGTAGTGATTTTTCTGAATAAGTCAAACAGGATCCTGGCTCACGAAACCGTGAGTACCGGTGGCATTACTTCCACCATTGTTGATGCAAAAGTGATCCTGAAATTGGCCATTGAATTGCAGGCCACCAGCATTGTGCTTTCGCACAATCATCCTTCTGGCAGCCTACGAGCCAGCAATGCAGACAAAGCACTTACAGAAAAAATAAAACAAGCAGCCAGGCTAATAGATGTGGAAGTGCTTGACCACATCATTGTCAGCGACCAGGGTTATTACAGTTTTGCCGATGAAGGGCAGATGTGAATAAGGCGGGAGCTTTAAGCTACCAGCTACAAGAAAAAGTCCGGAGTAAGCAGTCCGCTGTCAGTAGAACTCTACCAAAAACTAACCGTGTTTCCACTTCCTTGATTCTTTTACAATATTCCTATTATTCAGCATTTGTGAACTGTCTTCTGCATCCCGCCTTCTTTTGCATCATACTTAGGCCTGAGCTGTGGGGCCACCAAAGTTCATGGGTATTTCCACCTGTTCAAGGTCCTGGATGGTGCCATGCGCTGCCTCAAAACGACCGATATTTTCGGCCAATGCTTTCATGAATCGCTTGGCATGCTGCGGAGTCATGATGAGTCGGCTCTTCACCTTGCTTTTGGGAGTACCCGGCATTACATTCACAAAATCCATCACAAACTCTGCGTGGCTGTGGGTAATGATAGCCAGGTTGGCATACTGTCCTTCCGCAATTTCCTCGGTTATTTCTATGTTCAGCTGGTTGTTGTTTTGTTCGCTCATGTTAACTCGAATTTGCGCAAACGTACATGAAATAAGAACAAGGACTCATCCCCTGCCTCTACAGCGTAATCATGACTTGTACCTTGTAATCAGTTTTGTGGTTGCCGGGAATTTCATCGTAGCCGGAACCAATGGAAGTCTTATCGGTGTAGAGTGACCTTGCCAGCCTGAACCAGGTGGTGATGTGGCGGTTAAGGTCGCAATTCAGGTTGAAATAACCTCGGTAGCCCTTGTCGTAAAATGCCGGAATTGAATAGCTGTACAGAACATCATTTTCATAGGCATACAAACGGCTGTTGTAGTCATCGGTTTCAAAATATTGCAGCCGGCAGTTAAAGGCCATAGGTTGCTTTTTGGGTTTGTAAAAAACATCTGCGAACATGGTGAACCCGTTGGATGGTTCTTTGCCATCATAGTCGTACCAAATCATATCTATCCTTGATTTAATGGTGACCGATGGCGATAAAACATAAGTAAGATTGGTTCGCCAGTTTTGCCTGGGCACATCTTCCGTTTCATGGTAGGGCAGGTCGGTATTTGAATAGTTGATGGCTTTTGTTTCATTGCGAAACCTCGAATACAATTCAACCTGCGTGTTGGGCTTCCACATGAGTTGCACCGTGTATTCGCTGCCTTTCGACGGCCGGTCTACCCCGTAGCGAAGCCAGGGAAAGCTGTACAGGTCGGCATAAGCATCAATCCTGAAAGCTGCAGCCGGCCTGATGCTGATGCCGGCATAAAGACCACGTTCATTGATGGGTGTGGTACTTTCGGTAAATGCATTGCCATACAAAGTGTGATAGTTTTTGTCAATATGGCGCATGAGCAATGAGATGTCCACTTTAGGGTCGAGGCTGGCCATGAGCCCCGATACCAGGGCCATGCCTCCCCCGGGATTAGTAGCCAGTTCACCAAACCAGTGCATATTGCGCCAGGTATATCCCCATTCACCACTGATGCCCGTGTAGCTTTGGCCACTGAAGGTGTAGTAGTTGTAAGGCTCGTTGTCTTTGCGCAGCGGTTTGTCCAATTGATAATGCACAGCATTGAGTGCAAGCATTAATCTTTCTTTTTTGTACTGGAACCGGCCGCCCATTGCTGTTTGGGTCGTGTTGTAACGGTCGGCCACTTCGCTGCTGGTGCGGTGCATGCCATCATTCAGAATACTGGTGATGTAATCTTCATAATCCAGTGAGTCAACCGCCTGGTTTGAGGATACTTTTTGTCGGGATGCAAACAACGAATACCGCCATTTTTCACTTCCCAATGTTATAGCCACTCCACGGTGAAAATTCGATTCACCGGCGCTGTTATACGGCCTGAATAATTCTGTTTGCCGTTTGATGTTCATCACATCCACACTCTTTCTGAAGGCCAGCGATTGATAGGTGAGTAGTCCCTGCCCCATGTTGACACTAAAATCGCCAATCGCCAACTGCCGAATGACGCCCAGGTTGCGCACAAACAAATGGAAACTGTAAAAATCAAAACCATTTTTCTGTGCCCCCTTGAAGAATTGTTCTCCCGGGTCTTTTTCTCCAAGAAACCCGAACTGCAACAGGTTTTTGTACACGTATTTGTAGCGCAGGTAAAGGCGTTGCGGGCTGCCCGGGTATGGTGGAGGCAAACTGTCTTTGGGCTGGTATCCTTTCGATTCTTCAATGGTTTGCGAAACCCGCATCAACACTGTGTTCACACCACCATTGAACCTTGCACCAAAGTTCTCTGCAATACTTTTGGATGGACCCACATAAACAAACTGCTTAAGCCTCGCTATGGTTTCAACATCCCATGCGGGAATAGCTTGCAATTCATAGAAACTGATAAATGGCCCCAGCAGTTTTCGATAGATTAAAAAGTTCTGGATTTGCAGGTCAGTGAGAAAACGGATGGGCTGCAATTCGCTTTCGGAGCAGGTGTTCAGGTTAAGCGGCTGCTTTCGGTACAGCATCAGTTGCTGAAAATACGAGTCGTCTTCAGTTTCGGTTTCCGTAGCCTCTGCCAGGTTTTCCAATTGTTGTTCTACAGTAGTACTCACCTCCTGCGCATGGAGGTGCACAGCACAGGCAGCAATCCACAACCATATCATCAAAATTTGCTTCAAGCACTATGGATTTTCGGAATTGGCGTTCTTCGTTTTTCCCAGTTGAGCTAACAGCAGTACTCCCGGCGACCATCCCAGCTGGGGATGATAACTGGCGGAAAGGTCTATCCTGAATTTCTCGAACTTGAAACCCAGGGCTGCAAAGGCATTGGAGGTTTGTGTGGCGATACCTGCTCGTACAAAAAATTCTTTCAGGAAAGCATAATGAATGGCTGCCTGAACATCCACCGGTTGGTTTTCTTCTTTCACAATTTCAGCGCCAAGAAACAACTTTTCAGAAGCATCGTAGCCAAGCCCAAACCTGTATTGCGATGGCAGCCTTTCCTCACTTTCTTTACCCCAGGCAGCCCTGAAGGGATTGTATGCAGAAAGCCCTGCCACCACTTTGTCACCCAGATGAAGCAGCATGCCCAGGGTGCCTGTTATGGCTGAGGCGCTACCATAAATGCCCGACTGGCATATTTGTTGGTAATGAAACGATGCTCCGAGGTCAAGCACTTTGGACACCTTGCGCCCATACGAAAGTGAAAGCTGGGTTTGGTTTTGTTCTGCAAAGCCAAAATAGCCGCCATGCACGCCAAAATTGCCTGAATGCGTGTTGATGCCCAAGGAAAAAGTGTAGAGGTTCAGGTTGTCGAGCATGTACCGGTGCTCACTGTAAACAGCTACCTGCGATTGAGGCAAAATGGCATGCGCTGCCGGATTAATCCTTGCCCCATAAACATCAGCTTGATTTACTGAATAGGCGTTGACTGCAAGGTACCTCGCCGAAATAGGCTGGGTTACAGCCTGTGACTTCGATTTTGCTACAATACACAACAATAAAATGCAGGGAAAAATGGACCTCATGAATTGTTAAAAACTGAAAATAGGGTTTATTCAGGTAAGAAAAACTATTGTAGCAGAGGCTTGTACACACTGATTTTCGAGGCCTGCCGCTCTCCCCTATCTTTGCGCCATGCAAATTCTGGATGGTAAAATTGCATCAGCAGCAATCAAGGAAAAACTCTTAGAAAAGGTTACAGAACGCAATGCCAAAGGTCTTCGGGCGCCACACCTCGCAGCAGTATTGGTGGGTAGCGATGGCGCCAGCGAAACCTATGTAGCAAGCAAAGTGAAAACCTGTGGTGAACTCGGTTTCAAATCGACACTTATCCGTTTGGATGAAGATGTTGCCGAGGATGTGCTGCTTCAAAAAATTGAAGCACTGAATGCAGATGAAGGCATCGATGGCATTTTGGTTCAGCTTCCATTGCCCAAACACATTTCGGAAGAAAAAGTGATTGAAACCATTCACCCCTCCAAGGATGTGGATGGCTTTCACCCGGTAAGTATTGGCCGGTTGGTGCAGGGCCTCGACAGTTTCATCCCAGCTACGCCTTATGGTATCATGCTCATGCTGGAGCATTTCCAGATACCCACAATTGGCAAGCATGCCGTGGTGATTGGCCGCAGCAATATTGTTGGAAGGCCAATGAGCATTTTGCTCAGCAGCCAGTTGCCTTATGGAAATTGTACCGTTACGGTTTGCCATTCTAAAACAAAAGATATCAAAGCCATGACCCTGCAGGCCGATATCATTGTAGCGGCATTAGGTAAACCCGGTTTCCTGAAAGCCGATATGGTGAAAGAAGGTGCAGTGGTGATTGATGTTGGCATTACCCGTGTGCCTGATGCCTCCAAGAAAAAAGGCTTCTCCATAAAAGGCGATGTTGACTTTGACAGTGTGGCTCCCAAATGTTCATGGATTACGCCCGTTCCAGGTGGTGTTGGCCTAATGACTATCGGCGCTTTGATGATGAATACACTGGCTGCCGAAGAACGCCGCGATTAATTAACCGCCTTTTTCTACCGAAATACTTGCATGGAAGTATCGACTCCCAACATATCACTATCTGTTGCCTACCCGGTTATGGAAGCATTTTACTCCCTGCAGGGTGAAGGTGCTCACACAGGCCGGGCAGCCTATTTCATCAGGCTGGGTGGGTGCGATGTGGGTTGTGTTTGGTGTGATGTAAAAGATAGTTGGGATGCTTCAAAACATCCATTGATAAGTGTGACGGAAATAGTGCAAAAGGCATCCTCCTTTCCTGGCAGACTTGCAGTGATCACAGGCGGCGAACCCCTGATGCACAACTTGGATGCTTTAACTACAGCGTTGAAGATTGCAGGCTTTTCTGTCAACATCGAAACATCCGGTTCATCGCCATTAAGCGGTCAGCTAGATTGGATTTGCCTTTCACCCAAAAAATTCAAATCGCCGTTGATGGAAGTGATTGAAAAAGCCAACGAACTTAAAGTGGTTGTTTTCAACAAATCTGATTTTGAGTGGGCCGAAAAATATGCCGCACTTGTACCATCCACATGCAAACTTTTTCTGCAGCCCGAATGGGACAGGCGCAATGAAATGACACCGCAGATTGTGGATTACATTCAGCAAAACCCGCAATGGCAACTGAGCCTGCAAACACACAAGTACATTGGAGTTCCTTGAGCGCAGATGACTGTTGACAGATGACAGGGAAGAAATCAACAGAACAAATGCAGATGGACTTTCAGACAACACCCAATCCCAAATCAGCAATATAAAATCCTCTCCCGGATGTACGAACACGATTCGATAAAACCTTTTGAAAATGCAGAAGGCAGCAAGAAAGAACAGGTAGCTACCATGTTCGATCAGATTGCCTATCGCTACGATGTCCTCAACCGTTTCTTGAGTGCCGGCATTGATGTGGGCTGGCGCAAAAAAGCATTGAAGGAACTGGGCAGCGTTTCCCCCCAAACCTTACTGGATGTAGCCACCGGCACCGCCGATGTTGCATTGCTGGCCATGCAGCAACTGAAGCCAACCCCTCAGAAAATTGTAGGCATTGATATCAGTGAAGGCATGCTGCAAATAGGTCGCAAAAAGATTGCGGAGAAGGGAATGGCAGGCAATATTACCCTTCTGAGCGGCGATAGCGAGGCAATAAATTTTCCTGATGCTACGTTTGATGGCATAACTGTAGCCTTTGGTGTCAGGAATTTTGCGAACCTGGAAAAAGGCCTGCAGGAAATGCTCAGGGTGCTGAAGCCCGGTGGAAAAGCAGTGATACTGGAATTCAGCAAGCCCGCCGTTCCGGGAGTGAAAAATTTGTACAACCTATATACCCGCATCATTGCGCCTCAGGCAGGCCAACTGATTGCCAAAAACAAGGCCGCCTACAAATACCTGAACGACAGCATCAAAGCATTTCCGGAGGGCAACCAGTTCCTGGACATCATGAAAAAAACCGGCTACAGCAGCTGTTACAAAAAACCGTTGACCTTAGGAATATGTACCATTTATTGCGGAAGCAAGGATTAGTTGTTCTCTGTTTACTATTTACCCAACTTCTTGTAGCGCAGGGTACCAAACAGTTGTATCGCGAAGAAAGAGCCAACAAGCCATACTACTTCGGCCTGAGCCTTGGTTATGCTTCCACCTACTTCCATCCATCCAAAGATTCTGTGTTTTTGGCCAACGACAGCGTACTGGTGGCTGAACCTTTGAAGAGCCCAGGATATTCGCTTCGCCTGTTGGCAACACTCAAACTTTCCAACCGTTTTGAATTGCGTTTCAATCCCGGGCTGGTACTGGGTATCGACCGCGGATTTAAATACACCCTTGGCAGCAGGCAGTTGTACGAAGAAGCGCAGGTAACCAAAAGCATTCAATCCAACATCGCCACATTTCCTTTGCATGTAAAATTCAACAGCGACCGCATCCAGAATTTTAAGGTCTATGTGCTGGGTGGCATCAAGTATGATATTGACCTGGCCAGCAATGCCAAGAGCCGTAACGCCGAAGACATGGTGAAACTCAATAGCAATGATTTTGGTGCTGAATTTGGCATCGGCTTTAATTTCTTTTTACCGTTTGTAACTGTTTCGCCTGAAATAAAATTCAGCAACGGCCTCACCAATTTGCACGCAAGAGATCCAAACCTCAAATACAGCAGTGTATTCGATAAGCTGCAATCAAGAATGGTATTCTTTACTATTCACCTTGAGGAATAAGTGTTTGGAATTTTTTCAACCACAAAGACTCAAAGGGCAAGTTGAATTTATTCCTGCAATTTCCTAGTGTTCATGGTGTATCCCTTGTGCAATGGTGGTTAATTGCCAGCATCAATAATCATAATCCCTTCGGAACATATTCCACCGGAATGCAATGGTGGCAACCGATGTAGTTGTTTTCGGCGAATCGTCCTTGTCGTAAATGCGATACATCAATCCCAAATCAACAAACAGGTTTTCTTTCAATTCATACGATGCAGTAAACGAACCATTGAGCCCTTGTGAATGGATGCCTGCGAACATGGGATAGCCGTCGTTGCGAAGGCGTGAACCGCCATTACTTACACTGGTGTTGGGCGCAATTGGCCTGGAACCAAAATTATATTTGGCACTGTCAAGGCCCTGCTCCCAATAGTTGAGCCTCGCATACAGGTACAACTTCTTGAGTGGCTGGTAGCGCACAATCCCAATTACTTCTCGCACATTGCCACCCAACGGGCTGGCAAGTGGCTGGCGGAAATGGGTGAACGATGTAACAGTGTCGCCACCCGAATAGGTGAATGGCCGCACCTGGTTTAACTCAGCCTGTACATCCAGGTTCTTCACACCAAGTACATCTACATACTTTGCTCCTAGCTGCCAGGAGTGGCGGTTGCCCCACCATTCATTACCTGTCTTTCCATCGGTGCCATCAAGATTATCAAATAAATACTGGCCATACACCTGAACATGATGCACAAGGTTTGCTTTGAAGTCGAGACCAATATTGGCATTGTTGTCCCCACCATTTCTGGCCACCAATGTGTTCATGAAAATCACAGGCTGCAGGTACGAAACTTTGAACGTGTTTACTTCACTAAATACCATGCTCTCGAAGGCACCAACATTCAACCAAGGCAATACATTAATGCTCAAATGGTGCATGGCTAAATACTTCTTGGAATAGAGTTTATCGCCGCCCTTTACCGGGTAAGGTGTCATTTCAGTAAAAAGGTTGGTGTAATTGAGTTTCCAGAAACGGGTGTTGAATTTGAGAAATAAACTGCTGGGCGCAAAATTGCCGAGGAACAAACTGCGGTAACCATCGCCAATAAAATTTTGATCGTAGCCAAACTGCATGTTGATGTATTTGGTCACATTCCACGATACGCTGCCCCGTGCATCAAAATAGTCGAAACCCTTTCCATCCTTGAAATCTTTCCAATAACCTGCACCGGGCACTACGCCATTTGTATCAACATATTTTCTGAACTGAAGTGGGCCTTGTTCCTGGTTGTCGGTAAGGAAAAAGTGAAAACCAATTTTGTTGTCAATCAAGCCACGTGCCGTAAGGCCTTTGCTGTTTACATAAACTCTTTTATCAAAATCCGATTCAACACTCTGCTGCTCGTTGATGGCGGGATTCACCGACAGGTAAAAATCTTTTTGACTCACCTCAATCATATTTCCTTTGGTGGGCCACATGAAACCCAGAAATTCCTTTTTGCTTTTCCATTGCGGCATCGATGCTGTATCGAAAAAACTGTACTCGCTGTTATTAGCCTGAAATCGATCAAGATTGTATTGATCCACATTGCTTAGCGATGCTGCATTTTTGCCCTTCAGCAGCAGTTGTCTGAAAGAATCGGCCACTGCTACATAAGCCTTGCGCATGTATGGCTTCACTGTGCTCAGGTTCAGGTCGTTGTTTGTTTGCGCTTTTATTTCGAGCCTGTCGAGCAGCCAGCCCTCTTTTGCCCAAAGCGGTACATAGGTTGTTTGTGCCTTTACCATGGCAATGCTGCAACACAAAATGATGGTAATTATGAAAAGCTTTCTAAGCATGATGACTGGTTATTGAAAGGCTAGTAATCGTAATCTTTTCGGTACATGTTCCACCTGATGCCCAATGAAACGGTGGTGGTGTTCACAGCATCCTTGTTTGTTTCTTTGTAATTGCGAAGCATGGCGTTGAAATCAACAAACAGGTTTTCCTTTAATTCATACGATGCTGTAAAAGCACCATTGATACCCTGTGCAGGCATTCCGGCAAGCATGGGATAGTTGTCTCCACGTAGCCTTGTGCCACCGCTTGCAACCGAAGTATACAATTCGTTTGGATTGGCACCGAAATTATATCCTGCACTGTCCAGCCCCTGCTTCCACAAGTTCAACCTTGCAAAAAGGTACAACCTGTTCATGGGTTGAAAACGAATGATGCCAATTGTTTCGCGAAGGTTGGCACCCATGCTGTGCCCAAGTGGCTGAGCAAAGTTTGTGTAAGCCCCCGTTGTATCCCTGAACTGGTAAGTGAAAGGCCGCACCTGGTTATACTCCAATTGCAGGTCGAGATTGTGAATGCCAAATGCATCTACATACTTGGCTCCCACTTGGTAACCTTGTTTGTTGCCCCACCAGTGTCGCGGATTTCCAATGGCTTCGTCCTTCACAAATTCATCAATCATCAACTGGCCATATAGCTGCACTTTTTTGGCAATGTTTGCCTTGGCATCAAAACCAATGTTAGCATTGTCAGGACTTCCATTTTGTTGTTCAATGCTGCGCAGGAAAATAACCGGCAACAGGTAACTGAAATCGTAATGATCGCTTCGGGCAAAAATGACCGATTCAAAGAAGCCGATATTCAACCACTTGGTTGCATTCAGCCCCAGATGATGCATGCTGGTATACTTCTTCTTGTAAAAGTCGTTCAGGCTCTTGCTTGCAGTGGGCGACAATTCCATGTACAGGTTGGTGTAGTTCAACTTCCAGATGCGTGTATTGAGTTTCAGAAACAGGTGACTACCACTGAAATTGCTCAACTGAAGACTACGGTAACCATTGCCAATGAATTGCTGATCGTATCCAAATTGTACATTGATGTATTTGGTGATATTAGTCGTAATGCTTCCCCTAGCATCTATGTATTTGTAGGATTTGCCGCCGTCTGCCGAATCATAAAAACCGACACCCGGCACGGCATGGGTATGTGCTACAAAATTTCGAAAAGGCAGTGGTCCGTTTTCATTGTTACCTGTTACCAGGAAGTTGAAACCAACACTTTTATTAATGAGTCCGCGTCCGGTGGCTCCATATGAACGAAGGAAAACACTTTCGCCATAATCCTTCTCGTATGCCTGCTGCAAATTGATGGCCGGATTGACTGACAGATAGAATCCTTTGTTGTCCACTTCCAGCATATTACCCTTGGTGGCATAAAAACCTTTACCTAAAGGATGTTTGCTTTTCCACGATGGCATACTGTCTTTGGTAAAAACAGAATACTCACTGCTGTTGGCCTGGAAGCGGTTGAGATTGTACTGGTCCACATTACTGAGGCTGGCTGCGTTCAAACCATTTTTCAGTTGAATGGCAAACGTATCGGCCACAGCCACGTATGCCTTGCGCATAAATGGCTTTACGGTACTCAGGTTCAGGTCATTATTTCGCTGCGCCTTAATTTCCAACCTGTCCAACAGCCACATCTCTTTGCTCCAGAGCGGCAGGTAGGTAGTTTGGGCTTGCGCTATGGAGGCTACCATGCTTGCCGCTACCATGATGGTGACGCCAACAAGCAGGGAATTCCTATTTTGCATGCAGATGATTTAGTGGATTATTAAAACAAGTTATGCAATATTACCTCATCCGAAACGCAGCCATTGTAAATGAAGGACGTACAATTTTCTCAGACCTGTTGATAAAAAACGGGCGCATTGAGAAAATAGCACCTGTCATTGAAACCCCTTCAAATACAAGGGAAATTAACGCTGAAGGACTTCATTTATTGCCGGGAGCCATTGATGACCAGGTGCATTTTCGTGAACCCGGTCTTACACACAAAGCCACCATTTATACTGAAGCAAAAGCAGCGGTGGCAGGGGGTGTTACTTCTTTCATGGAAATGCCCAACACGATTCCCAATGCCCTTACACAGGAACTGCTGGAAGAAAAATACAACATTGCATCCAGGTCTTCACTGGCAAACTATTCCTTCTTCATGGGCACAGCCAACGATAATGCCGATGAAGTTTTGAAAACGAATGAAAAGAAAAAGGATATCTGCGGAATCAAGATTTTCATGGGTTCAAGCACCGGCAATATGCTGGTTGATAATTACCTGACGCTTGACAAAATTTTTCGCGATGCCGAAGTGCTGATAGCCACGCATTGCGAAGACGAAAGAATTATTCGCAAAAACAAGGAGAACCTTTCCGGGCAAACACTTGAGCCCTTTCATCATCCCGTTATCCGCGACGCCGAAGCCTGTTTTGAATCAAGCTTTTCTGCAATAAACCTTGCACAAAAACACAACACCCGCCTGCACATTCTACATATCAGCACAGCAAGAGAACTGCAGTTATTTGGCAACATGCTGCCTCTAAAGGAAAAACGCATTACCGCTGAAGTTTGCGTGCATCACCTGCATTACACGGCCGATGATTACGACCGATTGGGCTACCGCATCAAATGCAATCCTGCCATAAAATCTTCCGACAACAAAGAAGCCCTGTGGAAGGCGCTCAACGACGACCGGCTTGACATTATTGCCACTGACCATGCGCCACATTTGCTTGCTGAAAAAGAACCGCCCTATGATCATGCTCACTCGGGGTTGCCGCTGGTGCAGCACTCTGTATTGCTGATGATGAAGTACGTGAAGGAAGGACGTATTTCATTGGAACGTATGGTGGAGAAAATGAGCCATGCTGTGGCAGATTGTTTCCAGATAGCAGAGCGAGGTTACATCCGCGAAGGATATTATGCCGACCTTGTTTTGGCCAACCTGCATGGAAATACACAGGTGAATGCATCAAACATTTTATACAAATGCGGCTGGAGCCCGCTGGAAGGGGAAACGCTTCCGGCAGTCATTACGCACACTTTTGTAAACGGGCATCTTGCATACGAAAACGGCCGATTTGATGAAAACACTTTGGGTATGCGTATGCATTTCGACAGGTAAACAAAACAACGCAGAGAAACTGAGCGCAACAACATGATAGCAGATAAAACAACCTTGCAGGACCTTGCCATTTTTCATGCAGAAGAAGAGCAGTCGGTTTTCAATACACTCAACTATGCACAAACCTCGGGAGGCCGCCATTGGCTGATGCATTTGCTTGCCAATCCCTTTCACGAATTGAAGCCAATACTTGAAACACAGCAGCTGCTGAGGCTGGTGCTAAAGCATCGCCACCAGTGGCCGCAGCGCATTACCAACGGCACCATCATGGTTATTGAAAAATATTTCCAGAGCCAGGTAGATGCCATTCCGCGTCATCCCGGCACCGTTGGTGCACTTTCCTACAAACTTCTGCATGGCCCCGATTATTCCCTTACCCGCTACACAGTAGAACACGCCATTGATTTTATGCAGGGCATGCAGGAATTCGTCGATATGTTTTCGAATGAAGAACTGCCGTCTTTGCTCCATACCATTTTGCAGCGCATTCAAATGCTGCTAAATCGTGCCGAGGCAAAGGAAATGCTGGCAGTGAAAAACAAGAAGGAAATAAATAGCCCAGATTGGCTTCGCTTTGGTTTCTTCTTGCTTAATCAATATAAAATGCAGGTAAATGAATTGATAGACCTGCACGGCAAACTAGACGCCTATTATTCAATGGCAACCGCTATTGAAATATTGGGTTTGCAGTTTCCCAACATTCACAACACCAAGGAACCACATATTACCGCCACAAAACTCTATCACATTCTGCTCAGCGATCCTGTGAGTTATGAACTGCAACTGAACAGGAATACCAATTTTATTTTCTTAACCGGGGCCAACATGGCCGGCAAAAGCACATTCATCAAAGCGGTGGGCATTGCTGTTTACCTGGCACATATTGGAATGGCAGTGCCGGCTGCATCCATGGAGTTGTCCATGTTTGATGGTGTGCTCAGCAACATACAAGTGGCCGACAACATCATAAAAGGGGAAAGCTATTTTTTCAACGAAGTACAGCGCATCAAGAATACCATTATCCGAATTAATGACGGAAGGAAATGGCTGGTGCTTATAGATGAATTGTTCAAAGGCACCAATGTGCAGGATGCCATGCGCTGCTCGGCCACGGTTATTAAGGGACTTCTCAAAATCAGTAATTCACTTTTTATCCTTTCTACGCACCTCTACGAAATTGGAGAAGAGCTGAAAGTGTATCCCAATATAGCATTCCGTTTTTTTGAAACACATGTAACGGCAGAAGAACTGCATTTCAGTTACCAGTTGCAGGAAGGCATCAGCAATGACCGGCTCGGCTACCTGATACTGAAACGTGAAGGTGTGGTGGACATGATTGAAAACCTGTAGCTTCATTCTCCCTAAAAACTATTATGCCAGTCATCCAGGAGCCATTATATATCGGGGGCGTTTTGTGCGCATTGATATTGCTGTCGGTTTGGCTTGCATCAAAAAAAGTTCTCAAATTTCTTGGAGTTCCCATTATTGTCATCCTGCTTGCTGCCATCGCTTCCAACATGGGCGTTATTCCATCAGCTGCATCGGGCAATGCATTGTATAGCGGCATATTCACTTACCTCGCACCTATCGGCATTTTCATACTGATGCTCGAAGTGGATTTGAAAAGCATTCGCGAAGCCGGTGGGCCTATGCTCATGATGTTTCTCATTGGGACATTGGCCACCATTTGCGGTACACTTGCTGCATGGTGGATAGTAAAACCTGCCTCGATTATTGGTACTGATGCACATGCAGTAGCAGGGATGTATGCAGCCACCTACATAGGCGGGAGTATTAACCTGAATGCGGTTGCCATTCATTATGGCGTTACCAACAACGGGCAACTGTTTGCCGCTGTTAACGTAGTAGACAACCTCATTGGTACCATTTGGATAATGGCTACAATCATTATTCCGCGATGGCTGCAGAAACTCAGGCCACGCAAGCACTTGCATAGGCCTGGCACGACATTTGATTTTGCAACGCACCACAATGAAAGAATTGATGTTATGTCACTTGCAGTAATAGGAGCCTTGGGGTTACTCACTGTTTCTTTTTCCAACTGGCTTGGCAAAACTGTGCCATCCATTCCCGCAGTCATAACAATTACAACTATTGCACTTGCATTTGCCCAAATGCGTTTTGTAAAAAAAATCAAAGGCATTCACACCATCGGGCTTTTTGTCATCTTCATTTTCCTGGCTGCGGTTGGCACACTTTGTGACGTGCGAACGCTTGTAAATACAGGCTCGGTTGCAGTGGCACTTTTGGTATTTGTTGTAATTCTTGTACTGGTGCACGGCCTTATTATTTTTGGAGTGGGTGCATTGCTCAAGCAGGATTGGGACATCATCGCCATCGCTTCACAGGCAAACATTGGTGGCAATACAACGGCCATCGCCACTGCGGAGAGCCTGGAGCGCCCCGACCTGTTGCTGCCGGGAATGCTGGCAGGCTCATTGGGCAATGCGATAGGAACTTATGCAGGTTTGTTGATAGCCGGTTTTTTATCTGCGTAACAAAGTAATTTTAAGGGATGAAAGCACTCACCTACCTGCTCGCATTTTTTTTGCTTGCAACTACATGCCTCAACGCACAGGAACCTGTTATTTCCAACAAGCATTTCTCATTCGGAAGCTACGGTCGCGTAGGTGTTGCGTATGGCATTGGTGCACAGGGACAGTTTCCACGATCACTTAACCTGAATGGAATGGGCTCCATTGGTGGCCGTTTTGAAGAAAATGATTATGTGGAGTTGGCATCAGCATTACATTTCTACCCGGTAAGTGCTACCAAGGATACAACCACTATTAATGTGCAGGCCAGGATGGCCTTTTATACAACGCAGGGCCAGATTATTGGGAATGTAAACAGTAAATCAATGGGAGGTCTTACTGCAGCATTGCCTGAATTGTATGCGGAAGCAAAAAACATCAATGGCAGCAAGTGGACTGCATGGGTAGGTGCACGGTACTTCAGAGGTGGCGACATTCACATCATTGACCATTTTTATTTTGACGATCACAGTTCCCAGGGCTTTGGTGTAAAGTACAACAACACGCAGTTCTCCATCATGTTTCCCGGTTCGGTAGATACTAACTCAACCCTTCCGCCCTATTTCTATCTCAATATTGTAAATGGTACACCGGTACTGGGTTTGCGCAACAGGACAGTTTCTATTATTGAACATGTCATCAATACCAACACGGGCTACATAAAATTACTCGGTGAGTTTCACCGCCTTGCAGATGCAAGCGGAAGTGATACCCTCCACAATTTGAACTACCCTGCTGACATCGGATTTGTAGTTGGCCTCAAGCATTCCATGAAGTTGAAAACTTCTGTTGACGGTTCAGTAAATCTCTTTAGCATCCGTTACGGTACCGGCATTGCGAACGGTGGTGATGGTGGCGGCTCCAAAACTTTTCTTACCTATGGCGGGCCCAACCTTGAAACCAACAAATTCAAAAAAGCCTACTCACTTGCCATTACCGAAACCTTTTTGCTGAATTTGAGCAAGCATTATTCGCTGAATGGCTATGCTATTTTTACTAAAGCCCGTGGTGCCAGCGACAGCCTCAATAAAACACCAGATTACCTTGGCAAACAAATGCTCTTCAACCGGAAGGAAGAAACTGCATTTGGCGCAAGAGGAACATGGTATATAAAAGACTGGCTGCACATTTTGCATGAGCTGGATTTTGCCTGGCGAAAAGACGGAACGCAGGATGCAGCGCAGATGACCAAGTTTACAATAGCGCCCACCTTTGCACCACGCAATGAACGCAGTGTTTGGAGCCGCCCTCATTTCAGGCTGGTGTACAGCATTGCCCACTACAACAAATTTGCTTCCGATAATTTGTACTCACCCTATCTTGGCCAAACAGGAAGCCGCCGCTGGGGCCAATACATTGGTTTTAAAACGGAATGGTGGCTTTGGTAATTGAACGAAACTTATTAGAAATTTCTACTGCTACTCTTCGCTCCTTTCTCCCAAAATAATTTCAACGATATAATTCGCATCCTGTTTGCGCATTCGTAGAAACACTTTGAAATTTTCATAATCCTCATCTTTTCCGGAGATGGTGAAAACGGTTTCTGTCAGCGCATCGGAAGAATTGGGTGGCGTTACTTTTCCTGCCAACTTTTGTTTTCCGGCAAGATAAAATCCGGACAAAGAAACTGCCTGCAGTTGTGATGCAAGTTCTGAGTATTTGGCTTTTGCTTTTGCTGCATTATCGGTTTTTAAAAACCTAGCGTAGAAATAAGTGTTTTCATCATAATCAGTAGCTATCAGATTTTTGCCAATGCTGCCGGGGATGTTAATCAGGCTGTGATTGAAATCCTGCGAAATGGATTCGTCCAATTCATCCTGTATCTCAATTTCTTCGTCATTCAAATCTTGAGACCCGGTAATGTCCTCATATAGTCCGGGATAGGTTCTGACAATATTGTTGACTGCCTCTGCAAATGATTTTTGTATTCCATTAATCACTTCTCCTTTTTCCGTTTGCAGCATTTCGAGTTTTGTCAAATTCCCTTTTTCCCATGTTCCTTTTGAAAACTGGCCATTTGCCAGCATTCTGTATCCGTTGCCTGTAAATGTTCCGTCTTTATAATCACCGCAATAAATAGTGCCTTTGCCATTGAAAAAATAAGCCTTCCCGGTAAACACTCCATTTACTGCATCGCCATAGTAAACCGTATTCTTCGAAAGGGAAATATCCAGCACTTTTCCGTTCAGTAAGTCATTGGTATAATTCCCTTCTGAATAGTAGTTTTTGAATTTCAAATCATAGCAGTAACCCGTCGCCCCTTTGTCATCCAAACTTCCCAAAAAACGTGTGCTGTCATCCCTGATAATCAGGCCATTTCGCAAATGGCCATTCACATAATTACCGAAGTATCTTTTCTTTTTCACGAGGTCATAATAGTAAGAAGTATCCACCAGGAATTTGTTGCTGTTTGTTGCTCCCATCAGCACATGGTTCTCATTCATTTCCCCAACAAATGCAGGCGCTTTCAGGAAGGTAGCGAACGAAGGACTTGCCGCCTGCGCCCATTTATCATCACGCCATTCACCGGCATACAATTTCTTTGTTTTTGCTTCGTACTGATAACCCAGGCCATTTCTCACATCGTTGGCATAGAAAACATCGCTGACAATGGTACCGTCATTCCACAAACTAATGCCGCGGCCCTCGAGTTTGTCGTTTTTGAAACCGGCAACCATTGCACCATTTTCCTTGTAAATCATTGTTCCTCTTCCGTTCTTCACTCCATCCACAAAATTGCCAATGTACAAAACGCCATTTGCAGTCAGGTTGGTGCCCACCCCGGACAACTTTCCATTCTTCCATTCACCCGAAAGAAATGCACCATTGTCAAACAGCATTGTTCCCTTTCCATTGTAGGTGCCATTCAAAAAACTCCCAACATAACGCAGCACATTTCCCGATGAATAATGTGCCACGCCTATGCCGTTTGGCTTACCGTCTTTCACCTCGCCGGTGTAGATGTAAGTCAATCCCCAACTGTCCTTCAGATTTTCAATGCGCTTCAGACTTTGCGCCACTACCGGAATGGACAACACACAGCCAACAAGCAACGAGCAGAGGGTTTTCATGTTTTTGTTTTGAGGGGTGAGCAAAATATTGTTCTGGTAAAATAAATAGCCTACGTACCGGCACTATTCAGTGAATAACAATTCCAGCGAGAAATTAATGATTTCTTTCAAGAAAGGATTCCATAATGCAACAGCAAGAAATCTTACCGAAAGTTATTGAAGTTGACCTGATCAGACTATGATTTACGATTGTTTCAGCCTGCATTCCGGCATTTGGATTTGGCGTTTAATAATCATCTCCCACCAATCCTATTCAACAAACAGTATTACACCTGTGCAACGCAAAGGCAGATAATGTTATTTTTATTGCATGCTTGTAAAAACATATGGCAGTGCAGTAATGGGTGTAAACGCGGTAAACATTACCCTGGAGGTGGATGTAAACAACCAGGGCAATCCGGGCTCCGTTATTGTTGGCTTACCTGATAATGCGGTGAAAGAAAGCATGCAGCGGGTGGAAAGCGCCATTAAAAGCAACGGATATAAAATGCCACGCACCCGGGTGGTGGTGAATCTTGCTCCCGCTGATATCAAAAAAAGCGGCACCGCCTTCGACCTGCCCATGGCCATTGGAGTGCTGGGCGCCACAGAGCAATTGCAAAACACCGACAGTTTCAAGGATTATATTATTATGGGTGAATTAAGCCTCGATGGTGAAATTCGTCCTATTAAAGGCGCACTGCCTATTGCCATACAGGCAAGAAAAGATGGATTTAAAGGTTTTATTGTGCCCAAACAAAATGCCCGCGAAGCCGCCATTGTAAACAACCTGGAAGTGTACGGCGTGCAGCATATTAATGAAGTGGTCGACCTACTGGAAGGTGTGAACACCATACCGGCAACTCACGTGGATACGCGGGATGAATTCTATCATTCGCAATACGAATTTGATATTGACTTCAGCGATGTGAAAGGACAGGAGAACATTAAAAGGGCATTGGAAATTGCCGCTGCCGGCGGGCATAATGTAATCCTGATTGGACCTCCAGGTGCTGGCAAAACCATGCTGGCAAAACGACTGCCAACCATTTTGCCTCCGCTCACGTTGCAGGAGGCTTTGGAAACAACCAAAATTCACAGCGTGGCAGGAAAACTGCCGGAGGACTCGACGCTTGTGAGCAGGCGGCCTTTCCGCAGTCCGCACCACACAGTAAGCGATGCTGCGCTGGTAGGTGGTGGCGGAAATCCACAACCCGGTGAAATTTCTTTGGCCCACAACGGTGTTTTGTTTCTTGATGAATTGCCGGAGTTCAAACGCACTGTGCTGGAAGTAATGCGGCAGCCCATGGAGGAGCGCCGCGTAACCATCAGCCGGGCCAAAGTGGCACTCGATTTTCCTGCATCTTTTATGCTGGTGGCCAGCATGAACCCCTGCCCCTGTGGATATTACAATCACCCCGAGAAAGAATGCACCTGTCCTCCCGGTGCGGTGCAGAAATACCTCAACAAAATCAGCGGGCCACTCCTCGACCGCATTGACCTGCATGTGGAAGTGACGCCTGTTCCTTTCAGTGAACTCTCTTCAAAACAGAGTTCTGAAAAAAGCACCATCATCAGGGAAAGGGTAATCAAAGCAAGAGAAATACAACTGGAACGATACAAAGGAAATGCAGGCATTTATTGCAACGCACAAATCAATACACAACTGATGCATGAGCATTGCACCCTAACTACCGTGAGTGCCAACCTGCTGAAGGCAGCCATGGAAAAACTCAACCTCAGTGCACGTGCCTACGACCGTATCCTGAAGGTGAGCCGTACCATTGCCGACATTGACTGCAGCGAACAAATAAAACCCGAACACGTAGCCGAGGCCATTCAATACCGCAGCCTCGACCGCGAAGGATGGGCCGGGTAAGAGGTGACTTGGAGGCGAAAGATTGCAGGGGAAGGACAACAGATAACAGATAACATTTGCCGGACACAGGCTACCTGAATTCTCAACTTCTACCTTGACCTCCTTCTTCGCCCC
>JBBIOQ010000001.1:103662-110399 GCA_037443285.1 Sphingobacteriales bacterium
GTCACCAATGAGGCTTTGCATTATTATTGATATCTTTCTCCATTCATCAGAAGCACCGCAAGTGCAGGCTTAAGCTGCACCAATTTTTGTTTATGAAAATACTCTGGCACTACTTAAAACCATACAAAGGCTTAGTCATTCTGTCACTCGTTCTGGCAGGCGTTAATCAAACCTTTTCACTTTTCGACCCCTGGATTTTTGGTAAGATGATTGACAAGTTTGCCAATCATGCAGGCACCTACACTGAAAAGACTTTCGTTTCAGGGGTGGCGCTTTACCTTGGGCTGCTGATAGGAACGGCCATGGTTAGCCGTATTGCCAAAGCCTTCCAGGACTATTTCAGCAATGTGGTCATTCAAAAATTCGGCGCCAGCATTTTTACTGAAGGCCTGCGCCACAGCATGAAGCTGCCCTTCCAGGAATTTGAAGACCAGCGCAGCGGCGAAACGCTTTCCATCCTCACCAAAGTTCGCACCGATACTGAAAAATTCATTTCGGCATTTGTGAATGTGGTGTTTGGTGTGCTGGTGGGCATTGTATTTGTAACCATTTATGCCCTGAGCAAGCATTGGGTAATTGTACCGGTATACCTGGTAGGCATTCTATTACTCAGCTGGCTTACCAGCGCACTGAGCAAGCGGATAAAAACCATTCAGAAAAGTATTGTAAAGGAAACAACCGCACTGGCTGGCACCACCACCGAAAGCCTGCGAAATATAGAACTGGTAAAAAGCCTGGGGCTTACCAACCAGGAAATCAACCGCCTCAACAACAACACCTATAAAATACTCGGGCTTGAACTACGCAAGGTAAAAAGCATTCGCATGCTGAGTTTTGTGCAGGGCACGTTTGTAAATTTTTTGCGGCAGGTAATCATGTTCACCCTGCTATACCTCATCTTTCACAAAGAGCTCACCACCGGCGAACTTATTACTTTACAATTTTACTCCTTCTTTATTTTCGGCCCGCTGCAGGAAATCGGCAACATTATCATTACCTACCGTGAAGCCGAGGCTTCGTTGAATAACTTTCACTTGCTGATGGAGAAGAAGCCGGAGCCTAAACCACTTACACCTGTTCACCTGGGCCCGGTGGAATCATTGGCTTATCGCAATATTACTTTCCAGCACCAGTCGGCGCAAACACCTGCGTTGCAAAACATTTCATTTGAAGCCCATACCGGCGAAACTATTGCGTTTGTCGGTCCCAGCGGCAGCGGCAAAACCACGTTGGTAAAATTGTTGGTCGGCCTGTATCGGCCACAAGAAGGAAGCATTGAATACAACGGTGTCAACGGCAACGACATAGACTTTGATGAACTGCGTACACAGATCGGATTTGTTACGCAGGACACACAGTTGTTTGCAGGTACCATCCGTGAAAACCTGCTTTTTGTGAATCCGCAGGCAACAGATGAAGAAATGATGAAAGCACTTAAGAAATCAGCTTCGCATACATTGCTTGCAAGAGCTGAGAACGGTGTAAACACAGTGATTGGCGAAGGCGGCATCAAAATTTCAGGTGGCGAAAAACAAAGGCTAAGCATTGCCCGTGCATTACTGCGCCAACCACGTTTGCTCATTTTTGATGAAGCCACTTCGGCTCTCGACAGTATTACCGAAGAAGAAATTACTAATACTATCAAGGATGTGAGCACCATGGGCAAGCAAATCACCATTCTCATTGCACACCGCCTTAGCACAATTATGCATGCCGACAGGATTTTTGTGCTGGAGAATGGCGAAATTGTGGAAACCGGCACGCACGATACCCTGCTGCAGGAAAAAGGACTGTATTATGCCATGTGGCGTCAGCAAATTGGCGAGAGAAAGAAACAAACTGTAATGGCGCCAAGCATGCAGGCCTCCTGAAGCCGCTTATTTCGAGCCACACACTTTATCAGCACTTCACTTGTAAGTGACACCGACAAAACTTTGAATCTATTAAAATGGTTTTTGCCCAGGCTATACAAAAGACGTTCCCGCAGTTTGAAACCGAACTGGCGGAAAAAATGGAGCAGGAAGCAATGTTTCGGCAAATTCCTGCCGACACTGAACTCATGCGTCCCGGACAATTCATCCGCAGCACCATGCTGGTGCTCGATGGTCTCATAAAAGTGTACCGCGAAGATGGCGAAGGCAACGAGTTTTTCATGTACTACCTAAAGCCAGGTGATGGTTGCGCACTTAGCATGACCTGCATGGTGGGACAGGAAACAAGCACCATTGCTGCTAAAACGGTTCAAAACACTGAGCTGATTATGATTCCGCTTGAAAAAATGGACGAGTGGATGAGCAAGTACAAAAGCTGGTACCATTTTGTGGTAAAAACCTACCGTGACCGTTTTGAAGAACTGCTGCAAACCCTTGACAGTGTTGCGTTTCGAAACATGGATGAACGATTGGAGTTTTACCTCAAACGCCAGCGCAAAATCATTGGCAGCCACATCATACCCATCACCCACCAGGAAATTGCACAGGACCTTAACTCAAGCCGCGAAGTAATTTCACGCCTTTTGAAACGAATGGCAGAATTGGGAAAAGTTAAATTGCACCGATATCATGTAGAGATTCTGAAGTTGTAACGGGAGGTGTGATAATAATCACGCTAACGCGTTTCAGCAGACATGATTTTCGCAGCCACAAACCAAATTAATATTCATGGAAATTGTTGGCTACCTCGCTTCCTTACTCATTGGAATTTCGCTCGGACTCATTGGCGGCGGTGGCTCCATACTCACTGTTCCGGTACTCGTTTATCTTTTTAGTGTTGATTCGGTGCTTGCTACCAGTTATTCACTTTTTATAGTTGGCACGGTAAGCCTTGTTGGTTCGGCTGCCTACATGAAACAAAAGCTGATTGATTACAAAACAGCCATGCTGTTCGGGCTTACATCAGTAGCCACCGTATTATTTTCACGGAAAATAATTGTGCCTTCATTGCCCGAAGTTTTTTTTCACGTCGGCAGGTTCACGGTAACGCATGAACTTTTCATAATGGTACTGTTCTCCATTTTAATGGTAGCAGCATCCTATACCATGATCAAAAGAAAAAAGGACAGCGAAGTATCAAAAGCCAGCATGTTTGAGGGGCCATTGCCTTTAATTGTATATGGCATTGGCATCGGAGCTGTTACAGGTTTCCTGGGCGCCGGCGGGGGCTTCCTCATTATTCCCGCATTGGTCATTTTAGTAGGCCTTCCTATGAAAAATGCGGTTGGTACTTCTTTGCTCATTATTGCCCTCAATTCACTCATTGGATTCTTTCTGGGCGACCTTGGCCATACTGCCATTGACTGGAAGTTACTTGCCACTGTCACCGGCATTGCCATAGCTGGCATGTTCGTTGGCTTTGCCATTTCCAAAAAAGTTCACGGCGAAAAACTGAAGACCGGATTTGGATGGTTTGTGCTGGTCATGGGAATATACATAATTGTTAAAGAACTTTTCATGAGCTGATACCAGCAAAAACAGTGATAAATATCACTGCATCGCCAACCTTTTTCTGCCATTTTTGAAATACCATCTCAAGCCAAATCACAATCATGAAAATTGAACAAATCTACACAGGCTGTCTGGCGCAGGGCGCCTACTACATTGAAAGCAACGGCGAAGCAGTTGTAATTGACCCGCTTCGTGAAGTTCAGCCCTACCTCGAAAAGGCTGAACAGGACAATGCAAAAATCAGGTATGTATTCGAAACCCATTTCCATGCCGATTTTGTAAGTGGTCACCTCGACCTGAGCAAAAAAGCCGGTGCGCCGATTGTATACGGCCCAACCGCAAACCCATCTTTCCAGGCAATTATTGCCGAAGATGGGCAGGAGTTTAAAGTGGGCAACGTAACCTTTAAAGTGTTGCACACGCCTGGGCATACCATGGAGTCAACTTCCTACCTCCTAAAAGACGAAAATGGAAAAGATGTAGCACTGTTCAGTGGTGATACACTTTTTATAGGCGATGTGGGCCGCCCCGACCTTGCCCAAAAAGCTGCCAGCATGACGCAGGAGCAACTGGCCGAAACATTGTTCGATTCATTGCGCAACAAAATAATGCCTCTCAGCGATGACATTATTGTTTACCCGGCGCATGGCGCAGGCAGTGCCTGTGGCAAAAACATGAGCAAGGAAACTACGGACACCCTGGGTAATCAGAAGAAAAACAACTACGCTCTTCGTGTGGAAATGACGAAGGCTGAGTTTGTAAAGGAAGTAACTACCGGACTGATGCCGCCACCCGCCTATTTTCCATTGAATGTAATGCTGAACAAACAAGGTTACGACAGCATTGATGAGGTGCTGAACCGTGGTCAGCATGCCCTGAGCCCCAAGGCTTTTGAGGCGGCTGCCAATGAATCAGGCGCATTGCTGCTCGACACCCGCGACCAGCAGACTTTTGCAGCCGGCTTTGTGCCCAACTCAATCAACATTGGCATCGATGGCAACTTTGCTCCCTGGGTTGGAGCATTGATTCCTGATGTAAAGCAGGAACTGTTGCTGATAACCGATGAGGGCCGCGAAGAAGAAGTAATTACCAGGCTTGCAAGGGTTGGCTACGACTATACCATAGGATACCTCGAGGGAGGATTCAATGCCTGGAAAGAGGCAGGCATGGAAGTAGACCATATCAAATCAGTATCTGCCGATGAACTTGGCGACCTGATGCAAACGCAGGAGGTGAATATCCTGGATGTGCGCAAGAAAAGCGAGTACCTGAGTGAGCACATTAGGGGTGCCGAAAATGCACCACTCGACTACATCAATGACAGCATGCTGATGATACACAAGAACAAAACTTACTATTTACATTGCGCTGGCGGATACCGTTCTATGATTTTTGCATCCATCCTCAAAGCCCGTGGCTATGACAACCTGATTGATGTGAAAAGTGGGTTTAAAGAAATAAAAGAATCGGGCAAGTTTAACCTGACTGAATATGTGTGCCCCAGCACATTGTTATAATTATTCGTAACCAATTAAAACGTGAAATAGATAATGCAGAGTTTGAAAGCACTAATCGACCAGCCAACAGCAACCTTTGTTGATGTAAGAGAATCGTGGGAGTTTGAAGAAGAACATTTCCCCGGAGCAATCCACATTCCGCTAACCAGCGTTCCGCTTCATCTTTCAGCCTTTCGCGATATGCCAAAGCCAATCGTGCTTTATTGCCAATCGGGCAACCGCAGTGGCATGGCATTGCGCATGTTACTTGCCGCAGGAATTGAAGAAGCAGTAAATGGCGGGGGCTTATACCAACTTAAACACCTAAGCAAAAAACATTCAGATGATAAAGCTAATAAGGTCGCTGTTTGGTAGCCGCACGGAAGTAGATTTTGTAGCATTGGTAAAGAACGGTGCCGTTGTAATTGATGTGCGTACACCCGAAGAATTTAAACAGGGCCATGCAAAAAACTCCACCAACATACCGTTGAATGCGCTTCCGCAAAAATTGGCTGAACTCAAAAAGAAAGGCAAAGTAGTCATTACGGTATGCCGCAGTGGCTCACGCAGTGGAATGGCCAAAAGCATGCTCTTACGCCAGGGAATAGAAGCCTATAACGGCGGGCCCTGGAATGTATTTCAACAAAAAATAACACGATAAACAATGTGGTATAAAGTAACGCACAACTGGAATTTCATGCGCATCATCAGGCTGGGGCTTGGATTGATGGTGACTATTCAATCCATTCAGTACGGTGAATATTGGTTTGCACTTGTCGGTGTGCTGCTGTCGGGCCTGGCAGTGATGGACATGGGTTGTGCATCGGGCGCATGTTCGGCACCGCCACGCAGCAGTGCATCCAAAGAACCAAATGTTCTTTCAACGCAAAAAGAAATTACCTATGAAGAAGTGGGCAACTAAAAACTGGCTTTACATAGCTGGAGCAGCGGTTGGCGCTGTTGCGGGATTTGCCTATTGGAAATTTGTAGGTTGCAGTTCAGGAACATGTGCCATTACTTCCAGGCCGCTCAACAGCACTTTGTACTTTGCTGTAGTAGGGGCACTCGTTTTCGGCACATTCAAAAAAGAAAAGAAGAACTCCTCGTCTACTACCAATTAAATTCAAGGAATATGGCATCAAGTTTTCAGGATATTATCCAGAGCGATAAGCCGGTACTCGTTGATTTTGCCGCAGAATGGTGCGGGCCATGCAAAATGATGGCTCCCATTTTAAAGCAGGTGAAAGATGACATGAAAGAAGGTGTAACCATCATTAAAATTGATGTGGACCGTAATCCGCATGCTGCGGAAGCTTATAATATACAAGGTGTTCCAACACTCATGATTTTTCAGAAAGGTGAAGTAAAATGGAGGCAAAGTGGTGTAGTACCTGCTGTAACTTTGAAGCAGCTCTTACAACGCTTCCAATAAATCTTCAATAGCATGAAAAAGATTTCATTGCTTCCGGCATTGCTGGTGGGCATTGTTTTCACCTTATTGAGCTGTGCTGCCTCCAAACAAAGTTCACTGCTGAACAGCGATGACTTTGCTACCAAAATGAAAAAGCAAAACACGGTGTTGCTTGATGTACGCACCCCTGCTGAATACGACAGTGCGCACATTCCGGGGTCCTTGCTCATAAACTACAAGGACACTTCCTTCACTAACAAGGTGCTGGCCCTCGACAAAAGCAAAACCTACCTCGTGTATTGCCATGCCGGCCGACGCTCCGATGCCGCCGCCAAAATAATGACAGCAAATGGCGGGTCCTGACTTCCTTTTTGTATGATCAGCCGG
>JBBIOQ010000002.1:0-56853 GCA_037443285.1 Sphingobacteriales bacterium
CACCGGCAGCGGAAAAACTGCATTGTTGCAGCAACTGATGCAGAAGGGCGAGGCAGTCGTTGACCTCGAACATTTGGCAAGCCACAAGGGTTCAGCATTTGGCAGCATCAACATGCCACCGCAACCTTCACAGGAAATGTTTGAAAACAAATTGGCATTGGCCTTGCTTAATGCAGTAAAAATGACAAAGCAGAAAACAAATCCTGCAATATGGATGGAGGATGAAAGTCAGCGCATTGGCACCGTAAACATACCTGGCGAACTTTTTAGAACCATGCGGCTGTCACCGCTCGTGTTTTTGGACATTCCTTTTGAAAAGCGCCTCGACTACATTGTGCAGGATTATGGCAAGGGAGACATTGAAAGGCTGGCCGCTGCCATTTCCCGCATCGAAAAAAGGCTGGGTGGGCTGGAAACAAAAAACGCCACCCGGTTATTGATGGATGGCGATATCAGTAGTTGTTTTGCTATTCTGCTACGCTATTACGACAAGTGGTATGGCAAAAGCCTTGACCAGCATCGACCTTTGGTTGGCGAAAAATTTCTGGCACTACCAAGACCTGGTACTGATGCTGCCTCTAATGCAACTGCTGTGCTGCAAACGGCAGGCATGCTCAATAGAGAAAAAATCAACTGACAATTTAGTAATCTAATTACTCAGCGTTTTCAGGAGTTTCTTTCGTTTCCTCGTTTCTTTCAGAAATCTTGAAATCGATGCCTTTTGATGAAAGCAGCGCAAACCATTTGACCATTTTCTTCATATCGCTGGTGTACACTCTTTCAAAATCCATTGCCGGAAAAACTTTTTTGAAATAGGCAACCAGTGCCTTATTGTCTTTTACATCGGGCAATGCCTCGTTGGAAGATTGCATAGCCTGGAAAACCTCAACGAGGTTTACATTGTCGGTATAGGTATAAATTTCTATGCTTTCGAGGTGCGAAAATTGGTGCACCCGGCTGCTCACAAAGCGGGTATGCTCGTCTTCCACTCCCTTCACCAGGGCGCCGTCATTTTTCGATGATACCAACTCGAACAATCCGCCAAGACCAGAAACGGCAATGATTTTACTGTACTCCATTTAAACAAATTCATTAGGTGCACGCAAATTAAAGCAACCCCAATCAAATGGAATTCAAAAAACTTTTTTTGTTGGCCGAAAGCCCTGAAAACACAGGTGTTTTCCTTTGGCATTCATTGGCATTTTTCGTAACTTTCATAGCAGAGAATTCTTCACACATTAAACCCTTTTTTTATGACAACGTTGAACAAAGTTTTGATTGGAACCATGTCAGGATTAGTAGCAGGCGTAGCAATTGGAATACTGACAGCACCAGAAAAAGGAAAAGACACCCGCGATAAACTGGGCCGCCAGGCTGCTAAACTTAAGAGGAAAATTGAAGAATGGCGTGGACATCTGAGCAATGAACTGGACGAAATGGAAGAGGCTTTCAACCATGAAATCGAAGGCCTGAAAGATGATGTTCGTCAAAAAGTGCTCAGGATGATTGAAGAAAAGAAAAACAAGAAAATGCCAGAACCTTCTCTTTCCTGACATGATGCATCGAAAAATCGGAAGTACATCCGTTTGAAATTCCCGGCCTCAAATGCCGGGAATTTTTTATAGAACGTTTTGCCACCACAAATGCCTGCCGCCTTTAATAGGCGTTACCTTTGCCCTCCAAAATCAAACCACAAATGGAAGATTTGCTGAAGCAGATAGACAGAACGAAGCTTCCGCGGCATATTGCCATCATCATGGATGGCAACGGCCGATGGGCCCAGGAAAAAGGGCAGGACAGGCTGTTTGGCCACTTCCATGGTGTGGAAAGCGTTCGCAATATTGTGGAGGGATGTGCCGAACTGGGCATTGAATATCTTACGCTTTATGCCTTCAGCACCGAAAACTGGGACCGGCCCGAGTATGAGGTGAATGGCCTGATGGAATTGCTGGTGGATACCATTCGTAAGGAAACGACTACCCTCAACAAGAACAATATCAAGCTTCATGTAATTGGAGACCGCCGCATGCTGAGCGAAAGTGTGAACAGTGAACTGGACGAATGCCTGGGAATAACATCGCAAAATACCGGTCTCAACCTGGTTATGGCATTGAGCTACAGTGGCCGGTGGGAATTGGTGAATGCTGTACGCAACATTGCAGCCGACGTGGAAGCCGGTAAAATAAAGGCTGCCGATGTGAACCAGAACCTGCTGCAACAGTACCTCTGGACCAGCGAATTTCCCGACCCGGAACTCATGATTCGTACGAGTGGCGAATACCGCATCAGCAATTTCCTGCTGTTCCAGCTCGCCTATGCCGAGTTGTATTTTACCAACACCCGGTGGCCCGATTTCAGGAAAAAACACCTGTTTGAAGCTATACTCGATTTCCAGAACAGGGAGCGCCGTTTTGGTAAAACAAGTGCTCAACTTGCCAGCGAATCGGATGTTTCGTGAAATGCCCGCTAATCCAATGTTTACAATGGTTGAGCCTCGGTTAGCCATTCTAAAAAAGCAAGGCAGTCCTTTTAACAAACACTTACCATCAAAGCCACTAATTTGCCGCCCCTGACGAGGCTTAAAACCAACTGAAATTCCTTTCTTTCATGTCCTTTAAAAAGTACTGCCACAGCTTTTTTGTTGCGCTCCTCTTGACTTCAGCCGTGGCCGTTCAGGGGCAGGATACAACTGTATCTTCCATCGATCCGGATCTTGAAGCAATTTTTACCCAAAAGATTCACAAGGAATACATCATTGCTGCTGTAACCGTTTCGGGCAATAAGTATTTCGACAATAACCTGCTGCTTTCCATTGCCAACCTCAATGCTGGTGATAAAGTGATGATACCGGGCGGCGATAATTTCAGCAGGACTATCAACAACCTCTGGTCGCAGAACTACTTCAGTAACGTAGCCATTTACATTACCAAGCTTGAAAAGCCCAACAAGATATTTGTTGAAATTGAAGTGCAGGAACGGCCAAGGCTGCAACACTTCTCTTTCAAAGGCGTTAAGAAAAGCGATGTTGAAGACCTGCAGACAAAATCAGGACTCGTTGCTGGCAGAATTATTACTGACAACAGCAAGCAGTTGGCCATTGATGCCGTTACAAAATTTTACGAAGAAAAAGGCTACCGAAACATTCGGGTGAATGTGAAGGAAGAGCCAAGCACTACTGTAGCCAACGCATCGGACCTGGTTTTTATGGTGGACAGGGGAGTGAAAGTGCGGGTGAGTGATATTTTTATTGGGGGTAATTCCACCATCAACGACCTGCGGGTGAAGCGCCAGATGAAGGGTACCAAGGAAATGACCCGCCTGACGCTGTTCCCGGCTCAGGACACCCCGATACTTGCAGACATTGAAACTGTTAGCGTTGAAAAGATATTGGAAGACCAGGGTTACCTGAAACCTACGGTGCTAAAGAATAATCTCGATCCTTATTTCAGGTTCAAACTTTTCAGCAGCGCCAAATTCAACCCCAAGAAATTTGGAGAAGACAAGGAGAAAATCCTTGATTACTACAATGAGCTTGGTTATCGCGATGCCCGTATCATGAAGGATACCATCTACGCTAACCGCAAAGGAGACCTTGATGTGGAGCTGATGGTAAACGAAGGCCATAAATATTATTTTGGCAACCTTGTGTTCAGGGGTAATACCAAATACTCCGATTCGGTGCTTTCAATCATCATGGGCATCAAGAAAGGCGACATCTATAACAAGGAAACGCTGGACAAGGCACTTGGTAAGAAACAAAGTGCAGATGGAAGTGCCGATATCAGCGGCATTTATATGGATGATGGGTATTTGTTTTTCAGGGCTGAGGCTACCGAAACGGCTGTGTACAACGACACCATTGACCATGAAATCCGCTTGTTTGAAGGTCCACAGGCAACTATCAAAAATGTAAATATTACAGGCAACGAGAAAACGAAGGAGTATGTTATCCGCCGTGAACTTCGCACCATCCCCGGAGAGCGTTTCAGCCGTACGGACCTCATTCGTTCGCAGCGTGAAATAGCCAGCCTCAATTTCTTTAACCAGGAAAAAATTGGCATTAACCCAGTGCCCGACATGAGCGATGGTACGGTGGACATCAACTATTCGGTTGAAGAAAAATCGAGCGACCAGTTGGAACTTTCTGCAGGTTGGGGCGGTGGCATTGGCCTTACCGGTACATTGGGTGTTACGTTTAACAACTTTTCCATACACAACCTGTTTAGTGGTGAAAGTTGGGACCCGCTGCCAAGTGGCGATGGTCAAAAACTGAGTCTTCGCTTGCAAAGCAACGGAAGGGCATACCGCAGCTACAACTTCAGCTTTACCGAGCCATGGCTTGGCGGCAAAAAAAGAAACTCCTTCACAGTAAGCGTATTTGATACCAAGTTTGCCAATGCATACAACCCGCTGACGGGTACCTACGAAAAGAATCCATCATCCTACATAAAAACTACCGGTGCCTCCATTTCGCTAGGCAGGCAGCTAAAGTGGCCCGATGATTTCTTTACCCTGTTCACATCGTTTGAATACAAGAAATACGACCTGCACAACTATCTCTTCTTCGAGGATTTCCGGAATGGTGTGAGCAACAACTTCAACTTCAAGCTGGCCTTGCAGCGTTCAAGTGTTGACCAACCCCTGTTTCCACGCAGTGGTTCCAACTTCCTTACCAGCCTGCAGGTTACGCCACCCTGGAGCCTGATGGGGCCTCCTAAAACCTACGATACACCGGAGGAAAAATACAAATGGATTGAGTTTTATAAATTCCGCTTTACCGGCGAATGGTATGTACCCCTCACCAAGCCAACTGGAGCTGATAAGAACAAACAAGCGGTGCTGAAGCTCGCAGCCAAATACGGTTACATCGGACGCTACAATTCAAACCTCGAGATATCGCCCTTTGAAAGGTTCCAGGTGGGCGATGCAGGCTTGAGCAACCAGTACTCTTTGATTGGTGTAGACATCATTGCACACCGTGGTTATCCTGTGTACCAAACCAGCAATCCTAAAATCAACCCCGATCAGCAAGGTGCAAGCCGTTATTTCACCATCTTCAATAAATACACTGCAGAGGTGCGTTATCCGCTTAGCCTCAACCCCAGCAGTACTATTTATGCACTCAGCTTTTTCGAGGCTGCCAATGGTTGGTACGATTTCAAAGATTACAATCCATTCAGGCTTCGTCGTAGCGTTGGTTTAGGCATGCGATTCTTCCTTCCCATGTTTGGCTTGCTTGGATTTGATTACGGCATTGGCCTCGACCGTATGCAACCTGGCCAGGGCTTCAAGAATGCCACCAAGTTCACCTTCATGCTGGGCTATGAACCAGAATAATGTAAATTGAAAAACTACGAGTCATTAACGAATTGCTAACCAACAAATCATTTTTCAAGCGTAATACATTAAAGAAATTGTAGCAGGGTTTTAAGCGGGCTTCAAAACCAATCCTTACTTTCAATTCAAATAATTAAGAGCCATGAAAAAACTGTTCACTACGTTGTTGATTCTGGCAGTTTCGGCAGGAGCTGCGCTGGCACAGCGTTATGCTATTATTGATACCCGCTACATCCTCGACAAAATGCCTGACTACAAACAGGCGCAGGCAACCCTTGATGCCACTGCCAACCAATGGCAAAAGGAAATTGATGCCAAGCAACTGGAGCTGGATAATATGTATCGAAATTTTGATGCAGAAAAAGTGATGCTCAGTGCTGAATTGGTAAAAAAAAGACAGGATGAATTGTTTTTGAAAGAAAAGGAAATCCGCGATTTGCAGAAGAAGCGCTTTGGATTTGAAGGCGACCTTTTCAAGGAAAGACAGAAGTTGATAAAACCCATACAGGACAAGGTGTACACAGCAGTTCAGAAAATTGCAGTAGCCCGTTCGTACGATTTCATTTTAGACAAAAGTGAAGGCATTACTGTTATATTTGCCGACCCAAAATTGGACAAAAGCGAAGACGTACTTCGCGAACTGGGTATAAAACCCAATTAACATCTCACATTAAAAATCAAAAAGAAAAATTAGCATGAAAAAGGTTTTGGTGGTTATAGTGGCCATCGTGGGTATGATGCTGGCTGGAACAGAGAAGGCCGGTGCCCAAAACAAATTTGGTTATTTCGACCTCGAGTATGTAATCAGCCTGATGCCAGGTGTCGAAAAAGTAGATTCAATGATGCAGGTGTTTGAACGCGATTCACTCAATGTTGAATACCAGTTTGAATTGCAGGAACTTCAGCGCATGGACAGCACATTGAAAGCCGATAGCGCCAAGATGCCCGCCCGTCTTTACCAGCAGCGTCAGCAGGAGCAAGCCCAGCGTTTTTACAAATTGCAGAACTGGCAGCAGTACAGCCAGCAGGTAATGCAGGCCAAGCAACAGGAACTGATGGCTCCCTACCTCAACAAAGTGCTCGAAGCATTTCAGGGGGTAATCAACGAAGGCAAATACACATACGTTTTCAAAAGGGAAACACTGTGGCAGGCACCACCGGCCGATAACCTGATACCTCTTGTTGCCAAAAAGCTGAATCTCAAGTTGCCGAATGAACCGGGTGCCCAGGAAAAAGCGCCGCCGGCAACTCCTCCAAAAACCAACCCGGCAGCTCCGCCAAAAAAGAACTAACGATTTCCATTAAAGGAAATTTCATCAATACAGAAGCCGTCCATCTAGGGCGGCTTTTATCATTAGATCTATTTGCTTCTGGTTATTTACATCAAGGTTTCTCACCTTTCATTCAATGTTTAATAATGACTGCTGTACCTACACTCACCATGCTGTAGAGTTCGTCGAGATGTTCGTTTTTCATGCTGATGCAGCCCTGTGTCCATGGTTGTAGATTTTCCACAGCCCAGTCTTCATGCGGCCACGTGCCATGAATGCCAATATCGCCACCAATTTTTGCGGTAGGAGGTATTACTCCTGACCTTTTGCGTTGTTCAAATTTTTCATAGTCCGTTGCAGTGGGGTAGTCAAGACGCATAAACTTGTCCCATTTCTTGTGCGGGTATTTCGCGGTTATCTTAAATTTTCCTTCCGGTGTACGGCGGTCTCCCTGGTACAGTTTGTCGGAAATGTCATCGCTTCCAAAAGTGCAAGGCCATTGCACCAACCAATCGGTAGCGTCAAAAATGGTGATGGTGTTTTCGCTCTTGTCTACCACTACGTAAACAACGCCTGTAGTTGATGATTTGTGGCTGAGCAATGAAAATGGAATCAGGCTGGCAAGCACTGCACTTACTAATCGCATGTTGGTGTGTTTGCTTGAAAAACGCAACAAGCGTGCCCGTGATTACACAGTATTCTTGTACATGTTTGATTTAGGAATTCAATAACGAAAGATGAGTGTATTAAGGTTCAAGAGTTCAAATGGGTAAAGTACACCAGTTGGACAATAGAAGATCGGCTGTTGAAGCAGTCTCATTATTGAAATACATGATTGCATTGAGGAATGGAAAGAATTTCTAATGCTTCAAAAGGAAATATTTGCTACCCGCTTGTACTGCCGCAAATTATTTTCCTTCCTGTGCCTTCCACATTTCGTTGAACGTTTTGGGGGCAAAGTCGAGGTTGGCGTGGTGTTTTTTCCAGGCACCAAAAATGCTGTTGATGAATTTGTTTTTGAGTGAGCCATTTCCCATGTTCATCATGGTGCGGCTAAGGCTTGCAGTTTTCCATGCTTTCCATGCAAGCCGTTCCCCAAGCGAACTTTCGCCTTGCACAACTGCTTCGTGCCTGTTGTGCAGCAAATGTTCATGAAGGTTGATGCGCACCGGGCACACTTCGGTGCAGTTTCCGCAGAGGCTGCTGGCATAACTCAGGTGTTTATAGTTGTGCATGCCGCTTAACCACGGGGTGATTACTTTTCCAATGGGACCACTGTAGGTGGTTTGGTAGCTATGGCCACCAATGTTTTTGTAAACAGGGCAGGCGTTGAGGCAACTACCGCAGCGGATGCAGTACAGTGCTTCGCGACTCTTGTCATTTGCCAGCAGGTTTGTGCGTCCGTTGTCGAGCAGAATTACATACATTTCTTCAGGGCCATCGGGCTCATTGGCTTGTTTCGGTCCGCTGATGATGCTGTTGTAAACCGTTACCTGCTGACCTGTGCCATAAGTGGCAAGCAAAGGCCAGAAGAGATGAAGGTCTTTGATGGACGGAATAACTTTTTCGATGCCGACAATGGCAATATGCACTTTTGGAAAAGCACAGCTAAGCCTGGCGTTTCCTTCGTTTTCAGTAAGTGCAATGCTGCCTGTATCGGCCAGTAGAAAGTTGGCACCGGTAACGCCAACCTGGGCCTGCACATATTTCTTGCGCAACTTGTGGCGAGCCACCTGGGTAAGTTGATCCGGAGTAAGGTTGGGCTCACAACCCAGTTTGTTGGCAAACAGGCGGGCCACATCTTCCTTGCTTTTATGCATGGCCGGCGTTACAATGTGGTAAGGCGGCTCGCCATCCAGCTGTTGTATGTATTCACCCAAATCTGTCTCAATACTTTCAATGCCGTTTTGTTCAAGGAAAGCATTCAGGTGCACTTCTTCGGTCACCATACTCTTGCTTTTCACTACCGTTTTGCAATTCGCTTCTTGGCAAATGGAAAGAATGGCATTGAGCGCCTGGTTAGAGTCTTCGGCCCAAATTACTTTTCCGCCCCGGGAGGTGAAGTTTTTTTCAAATGCCTCAAGGCTTTCATCAAGTTGCTCTATAGCCTGCCATTTCCGCACTTTGGCAAGCTGCCTGGCATAGGAAAGATTGGTAAACTGTGGTTTACCCTTGGCTACTGCAGCATTGTAGCGGCCAATATTGAAATTGATTTTGCGGCGGTGGTCAAGGTCTGCAGCCCTCACAGCGCTTTTTGCCAAAAAAGAAGCAGCCCTGTTGGAATTCTGTTTCTTTTCACCAGGGGGGCTATGTTTTTGGGAAGTATCCTTCATAAAATGAATAGGATTTTGCAGGCAATTATGCACCGGCATTCTTCAAAACAGGTGCATTGCAGGTAACACATCAGCCATCAATGGCCGTTGTTTGCGCTTTCGTGTTTGCGCATTTGGTAAAGTAGCGCAATGATGCTTAGGATAGAAAATGTGAGCACACCCACTAAACTCAAAGCAATTGCCCAGCCCTGACCATAATCAAAACTCTTAATCATCATCATGAAGCAAAGAATGGTGATGAGGATGGTAATGGCGAAAAAAGGGAATTTCATATCCGTTTCTGATTTGATGCAAAAATAAGGGGAATGAGGGATGGGGAAGTTGGATAGGCACAGCAGGATCTTAAGATTTTAATTTTCGCTATCCGCCCTTCTTCATCACCTCAAAATAATCTTTGGCAACAGCATCCAGTGCTTCATAGAATTCCTTGCCGTATTTGCGAATAAGCGCTTCTTTTAGAAATTGATACACAGGAACCTTTAGTTTATGGCCCAGTTTGCATGCAGGTTTGCACAAAGTTGGGCGTGGTTCGTAGTTTACAAATTCAGATTTGCCATCCTTGCTTTTTGAAATGCGTACAGGGAAAAGGTGGCAGCTGATGGGTTTTTTCCAACTTACCTTGCCGTCATAAAATGCCTGTTCGATTCCGCATTTCACGATGCCCATGTTGTCGGTAATAGCGTACACACAAATGCCGCCATTGATAGCCGGAGTAACCCAGCCGAATTCACGGGTGTACACGTAGCGGCCTTGTTTGTAAATTTCTGCCAGGTGCTCTTTGGACAGGTAAGGTTTTACTGCTTCAAATACTTCATCCAGTTTTGCTTTTTCTTCTTCTTCAAGCGGGGCACCGGCATCGCCATCCACACAGCAGCCACCTTTGCATTTTACAAGGTCGCATACAAATTTTTCTTCTACCAGTTCGTCGCTTACCAGTTTATTTTCTATTGCAATCATTAGGCAGGATAATTTGATGGAAAATTAAAAGGGTTTAGTGGGTGTTGTTTTTTTATCAATTCCACTTAAATGTGTTAATCATGTGCTGCATATCCTGCAGCAGGAAATCGTTCACCGGCTTCAATGAGTCTTCATTGGGTGTTGCATCAAAATACAATGCACCCCGAAGAAAATGATGTAGGGAATCAGTGAGGAAAAACTGGTTGGCTGTGGCTGCATTGCCGCCCACTTTGAAAAACACCCCGCTCACACCCAATGGTGTGTGCATCACCGAATCGTCGATAGAAGTGGCTTTGTAGCTATGCTTGTAGGTAAGTTTGTAGGCATCGTTCACCAGCGTATTCAATTTGCTTTTACTGAGTTCTTTGTAGCTCACATAAATGCGGCCGCCGAACTGTGGGAAGTCAATATTGATCCACCATGGATTTTCGGGTTTGTCTTCAAAAAAAGTAGTGTCACGCACTACGTTTGCATACTCGGGGATTTCAAACTGGTAAGGATAGCCGGGCTCATTAAAAACCTTGTATTTTTTTTGAGGGAGTTGGATTTGAAAATAGCCGCGTGGTTTTGGCACAAATGGATGGTTGCATGCAAGCGCAAAAAGGCAGATGAGAAGGGTGTAAAATGCAAATCGCATGGCTGATGGAAATGAAATGGCGGGCGTCGAACTATTTGCTTCCATTATTTTTCTGAAGAGGGGCGGATAGTTACCTTGATTTTCTGGATGCGGTTCTTATCTACTTCGAGCACAGTAAAGTCAAAATCGCCTGCATTAATAACATCATTTATCGGAGGTATTTCGCCAGCCACTTCCAGCACAAGGCCTGCCAGCGAATCGCTTTCCCCTTTCACTTCATCAAAGGTGTCGGGTGAGAGGCCCATGATACGGCATACATCGTTGAGCATGGTTTTGCCTTCAAACAAATAATTGAGGTCATCAATTTTCCTGTTGGCGGTTTCTTCATCATCAAATTCATCCCGTATGTCGCCGATAATTTCTTCGAGAATGTCTTCCATAGTGAGGATACCGCTGGTACCTCCAAATTCATCCACCACTACTGCAAAGTGTATCCTATTCAGTTGGAACTCCTGCATCAGGTCTTCAATCAGTTTGTGTTCATGCACAAAAAAAGCAGGCCTTATGAGTGGATGCCAATCGAAACTGTCAGCTTCCTGCACAAAAGGTACCAGGTCTTTGGTGTGGATGATACCCTTTACTTCATCGAGCGAACCATCGTACACCGGCAACCTGCTGTAATGCAATTCTTCAATCAATTTTTTTATGGTACCAAAGTCAGCATTGTGCGGCAGCCCATGCACATCAAGGCGTGCACGCATCACCTGCTTTACGGTAATGCCTCCAAATTTCAGAATGCCTTTGAGAATGTTCTTTTCTTCAAGCGTGGCTTCCTCATCGGTGGTGAGGTCAATAGCATGGTTAAGCTCTTCAATGCTGGCAGCGATGGACCGCTGACCAAGGCGTCTTTCTATCCCATCGCTAAAGCCTACCAAAACCGAAGCCAGCCTGTTGAGCAGCAGGTACATGCCTTCAACCACCCAGCCGGTGTCTTTGGCAAATCGGATATTGTTTTGCGCAGCAAATGTTTTGGGCAATACTTCGGCAAACAACAGGATGACGCCGGTAACCACCAACACCTTCACCAAAAATTCGAGCCAGATGTTGGGAAAGACCATGTATTGGTCGATGATGAAATTGCTGATAATGATGATTCCGATATTGGCAAAACTGTTGGCAATGAGCAATGCTCCGAGAAGTGTTTTAGGACTATCAAGCAGGGATATTATGCGTTTGTAAGATGGCTGCTGCTTGGTTTTGAGGTAATTGACGTCTTTGTAGGTGAGCGAAAAAAACGCAACCTCTGCGCCGGAAGCGCAAAATGAAATGAACAGGAACACTAACAAAATTACAGCCAGTACGGTGCTGCCTTCCGGTGTAATTGCAGCGAGCCGGCTGAGAGGATTGAACGCTAAATGTGATATTTCCAACGGAGTTATAAAATTAGTGAGCAGAAGCGGGAAATTGATTCCCGGTTTCATTACAAAGAAATGGTCAATTATGAAGGAAAGCAGTAGAGGCGCTAAAAAAAATGCTTAAAAGGGCAATGTGTCGCCAGTATCGCTAATAGGTGGAATGTCGCTGTTGGAGAAGCCTTCCATTCCCTCGGCCGAGGTTTCATGTCCCCCCTGGGCAAATCCGCCTTCACCACGTTTGTCCAGCATAATCATGTTTTCGCCAATAACTTCTGTGGCGAATTTTTTGTTGCCGTCTTTGTCTTCCCAGCTTCTTGTTTTCAGCCTGCCTTCAATAAATACTAGGCTTCCTTTGTGCAGGTATTTCTGCGCAAGTTCGGCCAGTCCCCGCCATAGCACTACCATGTGCCATTCGGTTTGGCTAATCAATTTTCCAGTCCTGTCTTTGTAAGTTTCTGTGGTGGCTAGCGAAAATTTTGCAACTGCAATATTTCCTTCGAGAAATTGTACATCCGGGTCCTTGCCCAGGTTGCCTACCAGAATCACTTTGTTTACGCCTCTCATAATATCGGGTTTTGTCCTGCCTTAAGAATTCCTATTAAAATTAGCTGTTTTCCAACTATTTGCAAATGCTGCAAAAAGTGTGCAGGCCTTATTCATGGTAGTGGCCTTTTGCAGGCCTCCATATAGTTGCGAATGATTTTTGGAAAAGCAACCGAGTGATTTGTGCTGAGGTCCACCCATGCAAAACCTTCAACCATAGCAGATGATTTTGTCTCTGCCTCTGCAAACCGGGCCTTAATGGTTTGGTGTGTCAATTGCTGAGCATATTCGTCAGAAATAGATTGAACATTTGACCTGATGCCAAAATGCGCCAGCAGCCAACTGCTGATGGATTGTTCATTCCTATGAAATGCATCTGTGCTTTCAATAAGCAAGAATTCATGAAGCCCCTGCCAGATATCTTTTTCTGTCCGTTTTCGAACGAGCACTCCTTTGGGACTTTTCACCAACACGAACAGGAAATGCCGCGTTTTTTTCACCAGCTTTTTTGATTTTACAGGAAGAGCAGTGACAGCATTGTGTGAAAGTGCCCAACATGTTTTTTGTAGCGGGCAAATGGTGCATGAAGGGTTGGCTGGCTTACAAACCGTGGCACCGAAATCCATGATAGCCTGGTTGTACAATCCGGGCGTTTTTTGGTCCAACAAATCAGCAGCCAGCATGGAAAATTGCTTTTTGCCTTGAGTAGTGTCAAAGGGGGTTCGGATGCCAAAATGCCTTGATAAAACCCTCACTACATTCCCGTCGACTACGGCATAGGGCAGGTTGAATGCAAAGCTGGCAATGGCAGCTGCTGTGTAGGGGCCAACGCCTTTTAGCTGTGCAATTTTTTCGTATGTGTCCGGAAATTTTCCTCCAAAATCATTTTCAATTTGCCGGGCAGCTGCAAGCAGGTTGCGGCACCGCGAATAATAACCGAGTCCTTCCCACAACTTAAACACATCCTCATCAGATGCAGAGGCCAAGCTTTGTACCGTTGGATACCATTCAATAAAACGCAGGTAATAATTCCAACCTTGGTCCACCCGTGTTTGCTGAAGGATGATTTCGCTCAGCCAAATGCGGTAAGCATCCTTTTCACCCTTCCATGGCATTTGCCTGTTGTTGTCTGATGCGTTCCACTGCAAAAGATTTTTCCTAAAAAGACTATTTGTGGCCAGATTTTTCATGTTAAACCGGAAGCAAGATAGGGCCTAAAACTACTCGGGATTTGTCGGTCGAAATGGCAGCCTGTAAATCCTGAAAAATCTTCATTTTCCGCTGATAATGAAATCTTTACAAAAATTGGGAGGTTTTATTGCAATTCCCCTTTTCATGGCTTATTTTGTAATTAATTGAAACTGAAACACTTTTCCCATGCGCAAATCAGACCTCATTAACCATATAGCCGACAAAACTGGCATCCCTAAAGTGGATGTGCTGGTTACCCTTGAAACCATGTTTAAAGAGGTAAAGGAAAGCCTCTCGAACGGGGAAAACATCTACATCAGAGGTTTTGGAAGCTTCATCACCAAACGGAGAGCTGCAAAAATTGGTCGGAATATCAAGCGAAATGTGGCTGTAGAAATTCCGGAACATTTTATTCCTGCCTTTAAGCCTTCCAAGGAGTTTGTTGCGGAAGTTAAAACAAAGGCAAGCCACAAATCAAACGGCGGCGTATAGTCCTGTACAATTACCTTTGCCCTCTTCCAAAATTCTGAAGGCCGGGCACCATGAATAATGCGCAGAAAATATTAGTGTTAACAGGCCTTGCAATAGTTGCAGGGCTTTATTTTTTGGGGCCAACGGTTGACCCAAACCGCAAAGCGACTCAGCCGGCTGCCATGCAGGCCGATGCCGGAATTGATGTGAACCAGGTAAGAATGGAAGCCGTGGCAAAATTGCCTAGTTGGCAACAGCAGTACCTCACCTCACTCGAAAACAGTGTAAAAAGGGGAGATGTGAAGAATGACCAGCGCAAGGCTTACCAGGCATTAACTACCTTCTGGCACGACTCGGTTGGCAACCCTGTATTGCATTATCATTACTTCGCCAAATTAGCCGAATTGGATAATACGGAAAAAAGTCTCACATTTGCCGCCCATTCTATTTTGGGGTATCTGCCTTATGCCCAGTCTACCAAAGAACAGACCTGGCTGGCAACCCTTGGAAAAGAGCTATTTGAAAAGGCTTTGGAACAAAATCCGGCAAATGATTCCACCATTGTGGGTTTGGGCGGCTGCATTATTTATGGAGCTGCTACCGGCCAGGAAGGTGGGCCTATGCAGGGAATTATGAAGGTACGTGAAGTAGCACAGCGTGATTCCAACTTCATGTTCGCCCAGTACATGCTCGGTGTAGGTGGTGTCATTAGCGGCCAGTACGACAAAGCAGCACAGCGTTTTGAACGGGTGGTAAAAGCACAGCCTAATAATATGGAAGCGCTTTTTAAACTAGCCGAAGCCTATGAAATGGCAGCCAATTACCAAAAAGCTATCGAATGGTACCAGGTGATTGACTCTAAAGTGTCCGATTCACAACTGAAAACCGAAATCCGTAAAAGGATAGACCAGTTAGAAAAGGAAAAAGAAAAAAAGGGACAGAACTGATTTTTGAACAAATAAAATAGTTGAAGTATGCCTTGTGGTAAAAAGAGAAAGCGTCATAAGATTGCCACCCACAAACGCAAAAAGCGTTTGAGGAAGAATCGTCATAAGAAGAAGAATAAGTAATTGCTTCTTATATGCAACAATTACCTGCCTTGAATTATTGGCAGGTAATTGTTGATTTTTTGTGTTAGTCCGGTTGCCTGCCCAATACCCCCGTACATATTATCCCTCCAAAAACAAAGGCAGTCAATCGGGTCTTCAGCGCCATTTTATTACACAAACAGACATTGATTTGTGAACAAGGAACTGATTATTAATGCAGCGCCTCAGGGGGTGGAAATTGCATTACTCGAAGACAAGAAACTGGTAGAGCTACATAAGGAGAATGCCGAAAACCTGTTTGGCGTGGGCGACCTGTACCTGGGAAAAGTAAAAAAACTGATGCCCGGGCTTAACGCTGCGTTTGTGGATGTAGGTTTTGAAAAGGATGCCTTCCTGCATTATACCGACCTGAGTCCTTATGCCAAAAGCCTTTTGAAACTCACCCATATTTGCCAGGAGTGGAAGGGAGAACAACCATTTGACTTCAGCAGGTTTCAGGTTGAACCCGAAATAGCAAAGACCGGCAAAATAACCGAGGTGCTTGGAGGTAAACCAACCATCCTGGTGCAAATTCTGAAGGAACCCATTGCTGCCAAAGGTCCAAGACTCAGCTGCGAAATTTCGCTGCCCGGGCGTTTTGTGGTGGTTACACCTTTCAACGATATCGTAGCCGTTTCTAAAAAGATTCATTCCAGCGAGGAAAGGCGCAGGCTGCAGCGCATTATTGAAGCCATCAAGCCGAAAAACTTTGGTGTCATTGTGCGCACTGCTGCCGAAGGAAAGAACACAGCCGAACTGCATGATGACCTGAACCAACTAGTGGTGAAATGGAAGCAAATGCAGCAAAACCTGCAGGGTGCAAATGCCCCATCGAAAATCCTGAGCGAACAGGATAAGACCACTTCCATCCTTCGCGATTTGCTCAGTGCCGATTTCAATCGCATTGTGGTAAACGACAAAAATATTTTCCAGGATACACGCAGCTACCTGCAACGCATTGCACCTGAAAAGGCCGACATTGTTACGCACTACCAAAATGGTTCACCCATTTTTGACAGTTACGGTGTAACCAAGCAAATAAAGGGTTCGTTTGGAAAGACGGTGAGCCTCCCTAGCGGCGCTTACCTCATTATTGAGCCTACCGAAGCCCTGCATGTAATTGATGTAAACAGTGGATATAAAAGTGTGAGCAGCAACCAGGAAGAAAATAGCCTGCAAACAAACCTGGAAGCAGCTGAAGAAATAGCACGTCAACTCAGGTTGCGAGACCTCGGCGGTATTATCGTTGTCGATTTTATTGACATGAAACTGCCCGACAACAAAAAGAAGTTGCATGATGCTATGGAAGGCTTTATGCAAAACGACAGGGCACGCCACAGTATTCTTCCCATTAGCCGCTTTGGCCTGATGCAGATTACCAGACAGCGCATGAAGCCCGAGTTGGACATGAAGACCGATGAGGCATGTCCTACCTGTGGTGGCAGCGGAAAAATTTCAAGTACGCTTGTTTTGGAAGATGAGATTATCAAAAACCTCGACTACCTGCTTACGCATGGGCACAAGAAATTGTCGTTGATGGTTCACCCAATTATTGCAGCATACCTCACTAAAGGTTTCCCAAGTATGCGTATGCAATGGAGCCTGCAGCATAAACATTGGCTGCCCATCAGGCCATCCAACACCTTGCACCTGGTGGAGTACAAATTCATAGATGCCGGTGGAGAAGAGATAAAACTGTGATTCACTTAATGACCAAAAAAAATGCGGAGCAATTTGACTGTTCCGCATTTTTTTGTTGGATAAAGCAGGCTTCAATAATTGCAGGAAATGGGTAATTCAGTTACCGCCTGCTTTTCCATAATACTGATTGAGCAGGTACATGTATGCTTCATAACCGTGATGAACAAAATAGTTTTTTCCATTAAAAGGAAAATGGGAATCATACTGTTTGTCTGCAGGTAGGATAATTGGTTTGCCTGCTGTCATGTAATTATTAGTTGCTACAAGTGTTGGCTCTTCATAGCCAGGCAGCGATTTGCTTATTTGCTTGAATATTTTTTTTCCGAAATACTTTGTAAACCGTTTGGATGCTTTGGCAGAACTGTTGTCTAATTTGTTGTACACACTGTTCATGTACAAGCGAACAAAAAATTTCTGTTTTCCAATGATTGTTTTTGCATTCGAAATGGGGTTTACTTCATTGTAGTCTTTGATTGTTTGAATGGAAACCGGTGTTTCGGGAACCCAGTCTTCTGTATTCACAATGCGAAATGCTTCGGCATCCCGTGTGATGAAATCATAATCATATGCATAATATAAATTGCCGGGCTTGGGGGCTGCACTTGAGTACGTTTTCATTTGAAGCATCGGGAATTTGTCTTTGTAGTAATAGTGCATCCACGATGTGGCAAGAAAGGAAATAGCGCCTCCTTGTGAATGCCCGCATACAATTATTTTGCGATAGCCGGATTGCAGCAAACTGTCGATGGTAGGTTTGAATTCGCGAATGAGGAAGCCTGTACCAATTAGCCAACCTACATGTACCGCAGCATCAGGATTTTCTGCCAGCTTATATTCGAAACGATAGTCCTTGCTGAGTTGCAGCGCACCGGTGGCGGGAACAGTGGCGGCATAGAAATTCTCCATCCAACTCTCCATTTTACCTACTGTACCTCTGATACTCAGAACAATTGTCGAATCATTCCGCACATATACTTCGCACCGGTTGTAGAGCCCCACTTCAGGTGTACGCAAAATTCTATGATAGCTTCCCGCAGCAAGTTTGAAGTCGTTGTAATTTATCATAGTGTCCCGCATGGCATGAAAATTCAGCCAGAGCATATCGGCATATTCAGCGGCGTTGAAGGCGGTTGTTTGGGCATTGGATGTTTGATTGCTGCAGAAAAGGCAGAGCAATATCGGGAGCGGTAAACATTGCTTCAAAAGCTTTTGGAATTGGCGCTTCAATGTATGTAAGTACATGTGCAAGGATTGATTGGGTAAGATAGTAACCATGCCACCACAAACAAAAAAGCCTCAACCAGTGTTGAGGCTTTCAAATAAATTATAGTGCATCAGGAGGAGGCCATTTTTGCGTCAACTCTTGCTGCAATGCGGGCAAAGATTTCATCAATGGTTCCTTCGCCTTCTATTTGCTCGAGCTTGCCTTTATTTTGATAGTAGCCGGCAACCGGTAGCGTTTCTTTCTTGTATACATCCTGCCTGTTTCGCTGAATCACAGGGTCAGCATCATCGAGGCGGCCGCTGGTTTTTGCCCTGCCCACCAGCCTGTTGACGAGTTCATCCTCATTTACCAACAGGAACAAAACTGCGTGAATAGCAGTCTTCTTTAGGGTAAGTAGCTTATCGAGCGCCTCTGCTTGTGCAATAGTTCTCGGAAATCCGTCGAACAGAAAACCTTTTGCCTTTGGGTTAGCTTCCAATGCGCTGCTAATCATACCTACTACCACTTCATCTGGTACCAGCTGGCCTTTTTCAATGAGGTTCTTTGCTTCATTTCCAAGTGGCGTACCCGCTTTCATTTCTTTGCGCAGCAGGTCGCCGGTGCTCAGGTGAATAAGTCCGTATTTTTCTATCAGTTTCTCGCTTTGGGTTCCTTTTCCACTGCCAGGAGGGCCAAAAAGAACAAGGTTGAACATTTTTCCAGTTGTATTTGGCCGCGAATATAGCGCCTGCTTTGCATTAGTTTAACAGTGAAAATCATGTGCCCCAAAAGAGATTGAACTAATTTTTGGCTTTGATAATTGAACACTCCAAACGCCCACTGCGTTTTACTGTTATGAAAACGGCTATAGTATTGATGGGTTTGGTTTTGATGCATACTTCGTGCAGCTATTCCCAAAACAAGCAAACACCTGAAAACAAGCAAACCATGCAACCAGGAAAGCAATCCTCAAACCCGGTTTACAGCAAAACCGACACCAGCAAAGTGGACATTTCAGATGCAGAATGGCAAAAACTACTGACTCCCGAAGTGTATCGCATTGCAAGGCTGAAAGGTACAGAAATGCCGGGTTCGAGCAAGTACGAGACACTCAAGGACATAGGCACTTACTATTGTTCAGCTTGTGGCAACCCGCTTTTTAAAAGCGACACCAAATTTGAAAGCGGCTGTGGCTGGCCCAGCTTTTATGAGCCCATCAGCAAAGGCAGCATCATCTATTCACCCGACCATTCGCACGGCATGAACCGTACCGAAGTAATGTGCGGCAGGTGCAAGAGTCACCTTGGTCATGTGTTTGATGATGGGCCGCCGCCTACCGGGCTGCGCTATTGCATTAATGGAGTTGTACTCGATTTTGAAAAGGCCAAAGCCGCCGAAAAAAGGGCCGGTTTTTAGCCATTTTAAAAGTAAATTTAAATGAGGAGTTGTGATTGGATCTTGTGATGAAGAGGGCCCTGCCGATTGCGGCGGGGCCATTTTTATTTCCTGCCTGAATCAGTAATTGAATGCCATATCGATTGAAATGGATTAAGTGTTACTCCGGTTGCTTTTTCATTACCCAGTTGGCCGGCATGGCTGTATTTCAAAGGCGTTCTTCCCATTCTTCCATAGATACAAAACACCAAAAGCAATACGAGCAATATTTGCCAAAAGGCCCGCATGGTTTTGTTGGCAGAATACTTGCCTTTTGAACCAAGATGGTGGGTGAGTTTCAGAAAAAGATAAATAAGCCAGGAACCCACGCCTGCCAGCAGAAAAATAGTTAGCCATGGTGCATTTTGGCGGAACAGCATTCCCTGTTCAGATCCCTTCCACAAATCGCCCAATATGGAGGCTTCCAGGCGTTTGTTGAAGCTGATTTGATAGGCAAGGTCAATGCCGTATGTCAATAACAACAATGTTCCGAATAAGGTGAAGAAAAAGATGGCCATTGCCCTGCCACTGCGGGTTTTAAAAAGATGAAGGCCGGGTGCCAAACCAATGAGCATTACGGGAAGGCTTACCAGGGCGACGTACCTACAATCAAACCTGAATCCTAACCAGAGCACCCTTGCATAAGAAGCAGGCGCAATGTCCGGTGAAAAAATGGACTTTGTTACCATGCGGTAACCCGACATGAGCAACAAAAAAAAGGCGGACACAATGGCCACCCATACCACCGACTTAGGAATCTTCAGGCTAAGCATGGCTGCAAATGTAAGTGGCTAAACATAAGATTGCAGTAGCCAACATTTCTTCCAGGATGAATGGTGTATAAACCGTTTATATCGATGACAGTATAAGGCATTTTGCCGCTAACTAACAAGTGTTAGTTTTGCCCTCCTTTCGAAAAAACTTGCCACATGAAAAAATTGGAGAACTATGTGCTGGGCAATTGGGTTGCCGGCATTGGTGAAGGCCAGCTTTTATACAATGCTGTAAACGGTGAAGCTATTGCCACAGCCAGTACCAATGGATTGAACTTTGCCGATGTGCTGCATTATGCACGGCGAGTGGGCAATCCTGCATTGCGTAAAATGACCTTTCATGAACGTGGGCGAATGCTGAAAGCTTTGGCTATTCACCTGCGCAACCACCTCGACAAGTTTTATGCGCTCAGTTACCTGACAGGGGCCACAAAGGCCGATAGTTGGGTAGATATTGAAGGGGGTATCGGTAACCTTTTTGCCAATGCAAGCCTTCGCAGAAAATTGCCCGATGAAAGCTATTGCCTCGATGGCGAGTTTCACAACCTTAGCAAGGGCGGAAGTTTTGTCGGTCAACACATCTTAGTGCCAAAAGAAGGCGTGGCTGTGCATATTAACGCATTCAACTTTCCGGTATGGGGAATGCTGGAAAAGATAGCTGTGAATTTGCTGGCCGGCATGCCTGCTGTAGTAAAGCCGGCTACCGTTACATCCTTTCTTACGGAAGCCGTGGTAAAGGAAATAATTGCCAGCGGCATCTTGCCCGAAGGTGCGTTGCAACTCCTTTGTGGTTCGGCAGGCGATATGCTTGACCATGTTGGCTACCAGGATGTAGTAACTTTTACTGGTTCGGCCAGCACCGGTCTCAAACTAAAAAGCAACCCAAATATTCTGAGAGAATCTGTTCCATTTAATATGGAGGCAGATTCACTCAACTGTATTGTGCTTGGTGAAGATGTAACACCCGGTATGCCTGAGTGGGACATTTTCATCAAAGAAATCAGGAAGGAAATGACGCTGAAGGCAGGCCAACGTTGCACGGGTGTACGCCGCATTTTTGTTCCCGCTAATAAGCTGGAGAATATACAAATTGCAATAGCTGAAGCCCTGTCGAAAACTGTTATCGGCAACCCTTTGCACGAATCAGTACGCATGGGCTCACTTGTAGGTGAAACACAGCGGTGCGAGGTAAAGGAGCAGGTGCAGAAATTACTGGCTGCATCGCAAATTATTTACGGATCAGTAGATAGTGTTGCAGTAACTGATGCTGACGCTATAAAAGGCGCTTTTATGAGCCCCATTCTTCTACTGAACGAAAGGCCTTTTGATTCGATGGAAGTGCATGAGGTGGAAGCCTTTGGACCGGTAAGCACACTGATGCCTTACAGCGGAATTGATGAAGCAATTGCTTTGAGTAAATTGGGCAAAGGTTCTCTGGTTTCAACCATTGTTACAGCCGACAGAAATATTGCCCGCAACTATGTGCTTGCTGCAGGAACACATCACGGACGTATGTTGGTTTTAAATAATGAATGTGCGAAGGAAAATACAGGCCATGGAAGTCCTTTGCCATTATTGATACACGGTGGCCCTGGCCGTGCTGGAGGTGGCGAAGAGATGGGTGGATTGCGAGGCGTAAAGCATTATATGCAGCGGGTGGCATTGCAGGGTTCGCCTAATATGATTACTGCGGTTACCAACCAATACCAACCTGGTGCATCAGGATGGACCGATGGTGTTCATCCTTTCAGGAAATTCTACGAAGACCTCAGGATAGGCGAACAAATTATCACCGCCAAAAGGCTGGTTACTGCAGAAGATATCAATGCCTTTGCCGACCTGAGTGGCGACCATTTCTATGCGCATATTGCAACAACTGATTTTGAGGGAACCATGTTTGAAAGACAGGTGGCACATGGCTATTTCATTATGAGTGCAGCTGCTGGCTTGTTTGTGGACAGTTATGAAAAGAACCCGGTTCTTCTTAACTATGGCATAGATGAATTGCGTTTTACAAAACCTGTTTATCCCGGAACTGAATTTTATGTTCGCTTTACCTGCAAAGAAAAAATTCCACAGGATCAGCGTGAGGAAAATGAAATTCCCAGGGGCATTGTAAAGTGGATGGTGGAAATGCTGGATGACACGGATGAAATCACCGGAATAGCCACTATTCTTACCATGGTCAAAAGAAAAATTGCATAAAATGGATGCCATCCTTAACAGGGTAACTATTATGATTTGAATCATAAGTTGGGGATTGGCATGCGGATACCTTGCCGCAACTAAAACGCTTCATATGAAAAATAATGCTTTGGTAAAACTGATGGCATGCCTGTTGGTTTCAGGTCTTGCTATCTCTTGTCAATCAACAACCGAAACTAACAATGCTTCCACAGGTCAGACTACTTCTGCGCAACCGATCACCGGCCAGAGTGGCGTAAAGGATGATGTGTCGCAAAAAGATGTGGTGAAGGTTGCAGTAGGCAGTCCTGACCATACAACATTGGTAAAAGCACTGCAGCAGGCACAGTATGTTGATGTGCTTTCGAATGCCGGGCCTTTCACCGTTTTTGCTCCAACCAACGCCGCATTTGATGCCCTGCCTGCCGGTACGGTTGATGGTTTGATGAAGGAAGAAAGCAAAGCAGATTTGCGCAATATTCTGGAATACCATGTATACGTTGGCGTAATTAAAACAGATTTGATGCAGGATGGCATGAAACTCAACCAGGCCAACGGAAACGACATAACTATTACTGTGAAGGATGGCAATTACTATGTGAACGGCGATGCTAAAATCATTGCTTCCATACCGGCTTCAAATGGTATCATACATGTGATAGACAAAGTGCTGCTACCACCGGCAAAAAAATAATTGATTGGGAATCAGAACTGGACAATGGTGATTAGATGCTCCTGACCGGGAGCATCTTTTTTTCACTACAAGCTATTTCAGGATTTTTATTTGCATGGTTGTAGCAATGGCAATTGCTCTTTGCTTTGCCAGTTCTGCATTTTTACCCCGAAAGTGTTCATCTACTGTTGCATCAAACAATTTCAGCCACCGGATAAAATGTTGGGAACTGAGATTGTCTCTTTGGTGAAGCAGTGCATGTGAGGCCATCGGGTTGCCTGAATAAGTTCCTGAAAACAAAATTGCATTTTCCCAGAAATCGCACATGGTTTTCATGTGCTTTTGCCAATGGTCTGCATCCATGTGGGCAAAGAACTTATTGATAAGATCATCCGCAAGTACTTTCTGGTAGAAGTACTTCACCAATTCCTCTATGTCTGTTCTTGTTGTAATATCTTTTTTCATACCTGCATTCTTTGGATGTGTGCGAATGAATGTTTGTTCACTTAACAATGATTGCTGTGAAGTCAGTTAAAGCCTGTACGGCGTGCTTCTTATTGGCTTCAAACGAAAAAAGGTCGTTGGTTGAAAGATGAAATTCTTTGTCATCAATGTTAAACAGCGCTTCGCCGGCCATCACCATCATGGTTGCATCTGTTGTACTGATATGTGGTTTCAGTTCCTCACCTTGAGGCAAATGCAAAACCATTACCTGAAACCTGGCTTCTTTGAACACCGGTTTTTTGCAAACCTGGTTTTTGTCAGTTATGGTGAGAATATTTTTCAGGTGCGTTGCCATCTTGTCAAAGGTCTTTTCGGTTAAAGATGTAGAGCGCCAGCCACGAAGGAAGAATAATCCAGAGCAGCAGCATGAATGCAGTTAATGTCATACCCATGGCACTGCCGAAGAATGATTTGAACACAGCCTCCGTCATTCCCATCATAGCTGAAATATCCAATTGCAGCAATAGCAAGATTCTTACAAGGTCTATCGGGTTTAGCATGCTGAGTGCAATCAGCAATGATTCTATTGGATAGTCGGCCAACTGAAACAGGAGGAACATCACAATGCCATCATAGATGAGTGAAAAGAATAGCCAGAGCAACAATGAAAGTCCAATGCCTTTTGCCTTGTCCCTGGTGGCAACGGAAGCCAGCAATGCAAGTGCTGAAAAAATGAAGGAGGTAATGATAGCACTGCAGGAAAGAGTTAGTCCTGCTGCATCGGGTTTGAATAGGATGACGGGCAGTACAATGCCAATAGTGACAGCAAGCGCCAGTGATGATGCAATAGCCGCAAATATGCTGAACAACAGCCTGATGCGCTTTACCGGCTGTGATACCAGCAACTCAACAAACGATGCTGCATTGTACAAGTAAGTAGTTGAAAAAATAACACTTACCAGGGGCACAATAACCAGCGTAATATTCAGGAGGCTGAGCATGGCTTTGGCCGGGTTATCTTCCATGAGAAAGAGCAGGCAGGAAATACCTGCAAGCAGTAATGCATAGCCCGGAACAAACTTGTTGCGCAGGATATCGATAAATACGTATTTGAAAATCCGTTTCATACAAATTGTTGTTCTTCCATGAGTGATGCAATTACCTTGTTCAGTTTCGACTCGCCTGTTTCCTGCTGAAGTTGCAGTACCGGCTTGTGGAATTTGAGTTGTCCATCCTGCAGATACATTACTTCAGTTACAAGATCATCCAGGTCGCTGAGCACATGCGATGTAATGATGATTAACTTTCCCTTTTCATGTTCCTTCCTGATTTTGGATTTTAGTTTTTCGTTCGACAACGGATCGAGACCCGCAGTGGGTTCATCGAGTATCAGGATATCGGGGTTGAACAAAAAGGCCACTACCGCACTTAATTTCTGTTTTGTTCCACCCGATAAAGTCCTTATTCTTTTTTGCATCACCTCTTCAATGTCAAATGCTTTAATGAGTTCTTCATCCAGCGGCTGCTGATTGCTGCTTCGCAGGTCTTTCATCATGTGCAGCACCTGTGCTACCGTCATGTTTTCAGGAAAGCATGCAGCCTGCGGCATGTAGCCTACACGGTTGCGATACTCATGTTTCCTGATGATTGAATTGCCGAAGAAAAGGATATCGCCTGCATCGGGAAGATTCATGCCCAGCAGCGTTTTAATAAGGGTTGTTTTGCCCGAACCATTTGGCCCGATGAGTGCAATGGTCTGCCCCTGCATGGCCTCGAAACTCACATTACACAGAACTGTTTGCCTGCCGAATTTTTTCTGAAGGTTTCTTACTTTGATCATTTTTTTATTGGTTTCATCCTGGGGGTTTCATCTTTAAATGACTCGGGCGTAATGCTTGGAATGAGTTGTTCGGCTTTATCGAGTAATGCGGCCATCGGACTGTGGTAAAGCATCATGGAAGCGTTGTTCCTTTCGATGATCATTGAAAAAAGGCTGATTGGCCTGAAGGGCACATCACCAATGCCATCCCGGTTGAGATCGTAGCCTTCATATTTGTCCCAATAATTACCATCAAACTTATTGAGTACAAGGCTTCCGTTGGTGGCCACATCAAAACTGTTTGCAATAAAATCATTCGCCGAAAATTCATTGTCATCGCAACTGGCTTGTATCCTGATGGCCCAGCCATTTTGTTCAAACCTGTTATGATTCAGCTTTAGCCTGCTACTGCCTTCCATGAAAATTCCGGTTGTGTTCTTCACAAACTCATTGCCTTCCACATAGCTGTCGCTAATGTCCTTCATCAGAATTGCATAGGCTGCATTGCCCCAATTGTTGTCAAATTTGTTGTAAAGCATTTTCACATGCTTGGTGTACATCACAGCCACACCTGATCCGTTTGAAGAAAAATTATTGTTGATGTATGCATCGTTGTGGGAGAACATGAAGTGCAATCCGTAACGCACATTGCCAAAGCTGCTGTTTCCTTTAATGAGTGAGTTGGTTACAAATTCAAAATAGATTCCATCCCTGTGTCCACTAATGGTATTGCCAATAATTTGCAGCGAATCGCTTTTCCAGCAATGAATACCATTTGCGTTCACAATTTCACTCACTGCGTTAGACTGCACAACGTTGCCTACAATTTTCACATTGGTTGACCGCTGTATGTAAATTCCAAAATAGTTGTTGACGAAACGGCAGTTTTGAATAATAGCGTTGCTTGTGTTTTTCACACGCAGTGCAGCAATGTCGTTGTAGCTTGATGTGCCGGAGTTCTCAAAAACCAAACCAATGATATTAACTCCAGGCGCAATGATGTCCAACATTTCGTATTTGTGTTTGCCATCAAGCACCGGCCAATTTTGGCCCAGCACGGTGAGTTGTTTATTGATAGTTAGGTTATTGGCTTCCCATCTTCCACTGTTCAGCACAATGGTATCTCCGGCAGATGTTTTATCAATGGTTTGTTGCAATGAAACCTGTGGCTGTGCATGCCATTGTTTTGCCCACACCTGGTGAGAACTGTGTAATAGCATTAGCAATGCCAATATGCAATTGAATGACTTCATTGATTGATTTCCTTCCAGTTGGTGGCGGTGCCATTCATTTCTTTAAGATAATGGTTGAAACTGTCTTCACTCACAAAGGTTGCAATGTTGCCGCCCATCGGGCTATTGAGGTCTTTTGATGCAAGCATGAACGACTTGTTGGCATCTACAAATTGATGGTCTGCAGTAAATGTGCTTACATACACTCCATAAACCTGCTCCTGCGTAACAAGCCCCGATTTAATAGCCTGATGCATGCATTGCAGGTCATCAAACTTGTAAGCCTTGCCGGTTTTTGAAACAATTTCACAGGCAAAGCGATTGTCCATGATGGTCATTTTGCAGTAGGTGCATCCATCTTTACCATAGGCTATTGGTTGCGGCTTTTTGGTGCAGCTACTCAGGGGCAGTGCAAATACCAGAATGGCGGCAGCCGTAACCACTGCTTTCGATTTCTTTTTTGCCTGCCTTAATTCGACAATCATGGCAACTGCAAGTAACAATCCTGCGATAATAAAAACCCATCCGCCATAATCGGGCTGTGAATAGGCTTCAAAGTTGAGCAGCTTCTTATAACCTATCAATGGCGGCTGATAAGCCATGCCAGGCACACGTATAGCTGCTTCGGGATTGAGGTTGTGGCCATAGTCGTATTCCCACCTGTAAAAATCTATCATGGCGGTGCATGAAATGACCAGGAAAAGGATGAAGTGGAATACCAGGAATGATCTACGGTTTGAGAATACAACAACCAACCCAACCAGTGCAAGCAATATCATCAGGTAGGGCAGCACTTTGAATTCAAGAAAATCTTTTTCATGAATTTCTCTCATGCCAATGTAATGGTTAAGGCCATTGATGATATCAACATTGCCGCCAAGTTTGTTGGCATAAATTTTCATCACCAATCCTTCAGGATATTGCGGGGCAACCAAATCGATGCGCCAGAAGGGTAGAAACAGGGCCGCAACAAATGCAAGAGACGCAACAAACACTATCGCTTTCGAAAGTTTAGAAATAGGATTTTTCATTTCGGATTTTTTTTGTTCAAACGAATTACAGCAAAACAGGAGCGCCTGTGAGGCACTCCTGTTCAGGCTTGACTAGCACATTGTTTGATCTGGTGTCTATTTCTTTTCTTCTGCTTTTGCAGGCGCAGCCGGTTCGGCATTTGTTTTACCCAATGAGAAGCTGATAGGTACACTGCTTCCTGCAGGTGAAACTCTCACATAGCCTTGCATTTCCTGGTGCAGTGCACTACAGAAATCGGTGCAGTAAATCGGCACAATGCCAACTTTGTCCGGAGTCCATTTCAGCGTTTGCGTTTCACCGGGCATTACCAGCAATTCAGCAGTCAATGCTCCTTTTATACCAAAGCCATGCGGCACATCCCAATCTTGCTCAAGGTTAGTAACATGGAAGTATACATTGTCGCCCATCTTCACACCTTCAATATTATCGGGTGAGAAGTGTGAACGGATAGCTGAGATGTAAACGTGCACATCATTGCCGTTGCGTACCACTTTTGTTTCTTTTTCACCTTTTGAAACATATGGGTTCTGGTTCTCTTCCAGTTTGTAAATCTTGAGCGAATTTTTGCTGATCAAATCAGCAGCTACAGCTTGTGCGTAGTGAGGCTCACCAATAGTTGGGAAGTCATTGATGAGTTGCATTTTGTCGCCACTGATGTCATACAGCTGAGCACTCTGTGTAAGTTCGGGCCCGGTAGGCAGGTAGCGGTCTTTGGTGATTTTGTTGTACGCAATCACATACTTCGGATTTGGCTTCTTCGTATCGCCACCGGGTACGCAAAGGTGTCCAATGGAATAATAAGTAGGGGCACGGTCTAATACTTTCAAATCCTTGATGTTCCATTTTACTATTTCTGATGAAACAAAGAAGGAAGTATATGCATTTCCTTTTCCATCAAACTCAGTGTGCAATGGTCCGAGACCGGGTTTCTGTACTTCGCCATATAATGCAGCTTCATACTTCACTACCGGAATGCCCTGGTAATCGCCATCAAACGTTTTGCTTGAAATAGCTTGTTGCAGTTTCGCGAAACTGAATACAGGGATGAGTGCTGCAAGTTTGCCACTGCCAACAATGTATTCACCGGTTGGGTCTACATCGCATCCGTGGGGCGATTTGGGACATGGAATGAAGTAGCAGATATCGGGAAGCGACATGGCATCGAGCACTGTTACTTCTGTTCTGATTTCAGATTTAGCTGAATGCGTTTTTTCATCATAGGTATTGTGCGCATACTTCACAGTTTGTTTTGTTCCTTTTCCTGCTTTCAGGTATTCTTCAGCTTTCTTCCAGTTTACTGCAAGAATAAAATCCTTGTCGCGCTGTGAGGCATTTACTTCAAGCAATGTATTGGCTTGCTCAGAATTGTAGCAGCTGAAGAAGAACCAGCCGTGGCTTGGTCCTTTGCCTGCATGGCTCAGGTCGAAATTTACACCCGGCAGCAGGAGCTGGAATGCAATATCCATGGCGCCATTGTCCTTATTTACACTCACAAAACTGATGGTGCCTTTGAAGTTTTGCTTGTAGCTGGAAATAGGTACATCTCCGTTAGCATTATCCGGTGGCACACTAAAGCGTGTCCCCGCTACTACATACTCTGTGTTTTCAGTGATGAAAGGTGAGGAGTGGTTACCTGCACTGTTGGGAAGTTCAATAATCTCCGATGTTTTAAATGATTTGAGGTCGATGCGGGCAATCCGTGGCGTGTTGTTGCCGTTGCCAAAAATCCAGCGTCCGTCAATTTCGCCGTTGGTTTGCGAAAGTTCGGTATGGTGCAAATCATCCCAGGGAACAAAGCCATGCGAAGTGTTGAGCATGGGTTTGGTTTCTTCGCTGAAGCCATAGCCTTTTTCAGGATCCAAAGAGAAGACAGGAATTACCCTGAAGAGGCGTCCGGAAGGCAGGCCATACACCGACATTTGGCCGGAGAAGCCACCAGATACAAAATTGTAAAACTGGTCATACTGACCAGGTGGTACAAAGGATTTTTGAGCGGCATCTGCACTAACAGCGCTGCCGGTTCCTTTTGGCTTGCAACCTGTGAACATGATCAACGAAAGGGCTGCCAGCACAAGCGTTGAGCGTAATTGTTCTTTTTTCATATTTGTTGTTTTTGAACGTTGGTATTACTAAACGGAACTTATTTAACTCCGTCTATTTTTCTCATGAGTTCGAGCATATTGCGTGCATCCTCGTCGGTGAGGTTTTGGTTTGGCATGCGCACCATGCATATTTCCAGCATAGCCTGCGCTTCCGCATCCTTGTTCAGCATTTCATCTACATTGGTCAGGAAATTCATTATCCAAACCGGGGTTCTTCTGGTAGTGACTCCTTTCCATCCCGGGCCAACCAGTTTTTCTTCCGTTTGCTTGTGGCATGCGCCGCATTTCAGGTCATAAATTTTCTGACCTGCATCGGCCATTTTTTGGTTTAAGGCAGGGTCGAGTTTTACCTCGGTGTACTTGCCTACTCCGCGTTTGGCATCTGTTGCCTCTTTGTCGCTAGAAGCAGTTGCGGGTGCATTTGAGGAACTACTATTGTTCTCGCCGGAGGGGCTGCCGCAGGCAATTGCCATTAGCGGCAATAACCCTGTAATCAGGTATTTTTTCATCGAAAATTTTATTTTGATTGCAAGATTATCCTGTACAGGAACCTTTAATTATGATCAGACGCATAAATGAAGACTATCTTAGCTTTATCGGCCATTTCAGTGTTACTATATGATTGCTCCTGATGCCATTTGAAAACAAAAAACAAGGAATAAGTTTATGCAGGTAGATGAAGAATTGCTGCTCACCTGGGGTGCCACTTACAAAAAGGTAAATAAGGGTGAATACATTTTCAGGGAAGATGCTTTGCCATTGTTTTATCACCAGGTAGTGGAAGGTGTTGTGGAGATGGTAAACTGGAGTGATGACGGAAAAAAATTCATTCAGGGTATTTTTCGTGCTGGTGAATGTTTTGGAGAGCCCCCGTTATTCCTTGGTGAATACTACCCCGCCGACGCTTTGGCAGCAACAAATGGGGTTATTATCAGGCTTTCCAAGGATTCATTTCTCCAGCTGCTTCGTGAAAATTTCCAGGTTCATTACAGTCTTCTTCAAACATTGGCAAAACGCATTTACCGCAAATCGCTTTCGTTGAAAGAAATTGCCTGCTACAATCCGGAACATCGAATTGTTGCTCTTTTTCAGGCACTGCGCAAAGATGAAATGAACGTGGAAAATGGCCTGGCAAAAATCGACCTGACGCGCCAGCAAATAGCCGACCTGACCGGCCTCCGGGTGGAAACTGTTATCCGGGCTATTAAGTGCCTGGAGGAGAAGGGCCTGTTACATATCAGGAAAGGAAAAGTTTTTGTTCCTGAATTCTGATTGCAATCATAAACGACCCCGAATCCAGGCAGTTTATTTGCCTCCTATCATAGCTGGTATTTCTTATGCATGCATTTTTCAATAAGTGGTTTCGCATTGCCTTATTCAATTTCTTGGTTGTTGCGGCCATGGGAGTGTTAGTGAGGATGAAGATAGTTTTCACGCTGCCTTTCATACACCAAAAGAATTTGCTGCATGCTCATTCTCATTTTGCTTTCACCGGTTGGATTGGCCTTGCCTTGATGATAGGATTTCTCCAGGTGCTGCATTTGGAAGGTCTGGTAAACAATGAAAGCCGGTACACCAGGTGGTTGAACTGGCAACTTATTGCTGCCTTCGGCATGCTTTGTTCCTTTCCCTTCCAGGGTTATGGATTGTTTTCCATCGCATTTTCAACGCTTGCCATCCTGGTATCTTTTGCTTTCATTGGAGTGGCGTGGCCACTGACCAGCCAGGTAAGCAACAGGCCCTTGTTCGTACTACTGGTGAGGTCATCATTCGTGTTCACCATCCTGTCGGCTTTGGGCGTATTTGCATTGTCGTTCCTGATGGCTACGCACAACACTCATCAGCCCTTGTATCTTGGGTCTTTGTACTTCTTCCTTCATTTTCAATACAACGGGGCATTCTTTGCCGGCATACTGGCGTTGTTGGTTTATCATCTGCCTGTTCTTGAAACAACCGTTCGGTCCAAGGCTGTGATTGCTCTCATGATTAGTTGCGTACCTGCCATACTGCTTTCTGTGTTGTGGATGCCAATTCCCGCATGGGTATATGCACTGGCTGTAGCGTCGGCTGCGGTGCAAGTGGTTTGCTGGATAATAATAGTACCACCTTTTTTCAGGGCAATCAAAAATGCTGTTGCACAAAATGCAATGCTGTCATTGCCCAGGATGTTATGGACTGTTTCATTAGTGGCAGCTTCATTGCGCATTTTGCTGCAGGCTTTTTCTGTATTTCCAATCATAAGCAATTTTGCTTTTGCCTACAGGCCTATTGTGATTGGGTATTTGCACCTCATATTCCTGTTGTGCATTTCCTTGTTTTTTATTGGTTGGGTATTGCAAAAGGGGATTGAAATTGCCAATGTCGGCCGGGTTAAAACCAGTATCATGGTTTTGTTGGCCGGCATGGTGCTGAACGAGTTACTGCTTGGCCTGCAATCGGTTGGAATGATAGGATACTGGCCTGTACCTTACACCAATGAAATGTTGCTGATGGCCACAGTTATTATTCTTTCCGGATTAATTCTGCTCAACCTGAATTTACGTGGCAGTAAACTAACGGCTTAAGGTCCGTGCAGTTAACTTTGTTTGAGAAAGAGATAGCATTATGAAAACTGCAACGGAAGGACACGTAAAATATAACCTGGTTAAGGAGGTTGGTATTGTTGAATTTTTTCACCCGCAAAGCAATTCATTGCCGTCCAGGATTTTGGAAGAACTGGCAAGGGTGATTCACGGCGCGGGAAATGATGAAGATTGTAAGGTGATAGTGCTCAAGTCTGGCGGAGAAAAGACGTTTTGCTCAGGAGCCTCGTTCGATGAATTGGCCGCTATCAACACTGAGGAGCAGGGCATCCGGTTTTTCAGCGGGTTTGGCCATGTTATCAATGCCATGCGCAAATGTCCCAAACTTATTATTGGCCGCATTCACGGCAAATGTGTTGGCGGCGGTGTTGGCCTTGCTGCTGCATGCGATATTGCTTTTGCGCTTGAAACTGCCGATGTGAAGCTGAGTGAACTTTCGGTGGGTATTGCTCCATTTGTAATAGGCCCGGCAGTGGAAAGGAAAATTGGCCTGTCGGCATTTTCACAGTTGGCCATCGATGCATCGTATTTTCGGACAGCCGAGTGGGCTTTGCGCAGGGGCCTTTTTGCCGAACTGCATAAAACGCCGGAGGAACTGGATGAAGCCATCAGGAAATTGCTGACAACATTGGTAAAACGCAGCCCGCAAGCCATGGCCGAAATGAAAAGGATGTTCTGGCACGGCACAGAGAATTGGGACCAGTTGCTCAAAGAGCGTGCCGCCCTCAGTGGTAAATTGGTGCTGAGTTTTTTCACCAAAGATGCCATTCAAAAATTCAAGGAAGGAAGAAGGGATATTTAAAAACAGACTACAGAATTGCTTCAATATGAATGCCCGGCTGCTTATGCATTGCCGGGCATTCTCTTTTTATTTGGCCAGTATTTTTTTTAACCTGCAAATAGTGCTGCGACACTACAAATCATCGTATTCAAACACATGGTCAAGGCGGCTGCCTGGCTCCAGCATTACCATGGGTTTAAGTATGCCATTGCTGAGGCCGTACACCCAGCCATGCAACACAGGGCGCTGCTCATACTTCCATGCCTTTTGTACAATGGAAGTCTTTGCAAGGTTATAAACCTGCTCTTCCACATTCAGTTCCACCAGCCTGTTTACGCGGGCTTCCTCATCCGGTATTTGGGTTAGTTCATCTTCGTGCAGCCGGTATACATCTTTTATGTTGCGCAGCCATTTGTTGATGATGCCCATATTGTGATGGCTCATGGCAGCTTTCACACCGCCGCATCCGTAATGGCCACATACAATGATGTGTTTTACTTTCAGGTGCACCACTGCAAACTCCAGCACGCTAAGCAGGTTGAGGTCTGTATGCACCACCATGTTTGCAATGTTGCGCTGCACAAAAATTTCACCGGGCTGAGTGCCTGTAATTTCATTGGCAGGCACACGGCTGTCGCTGCAGCCAATCCATAAAAACTCTGGTGACTGAATTTTGGCTAGGCGCTTAAAATATTCCGGGTCTCCCTGCACTTGCTCACGTGCCCATGCTTTGTTTTCCAGAAGGAGTTTTTCGTATGCTTTCATATTGGATTTGTTATTGACGGTTTATTAAAATGGTTTGATGATAATAATGCTCATTAAGCCAATTGCTGTTATTCAATCTTTCGGTTTGATTTGTCAGCAAAGAATTCTCTCGACTGATTGTTGCTGTATTTGATGTAAACCCTGATGCCTCTTGTTTCTGCGTTCACAATAAAATCATTTACCAGTTCCACAATGTCCTTGTCAATGAATTCGCTCTTTGTAGAATCAATAAGTACAGCTGTGTTGTCCGGTATTGCTTCTATCAATCCTTTCATCAGTCCCTTATTCAAAAATGACACTTCTTTCCTGAACCTGATGAGATACCTGTGTTCATCTTTAATAAAAAAGATGGCGCTTTTAAAGTTGCTTCGAAGCACGAAAAACAAGCCGGCCACAAGGCCAATGCAAATGCCAATGAGCAAATCGCTCAGAAGTATGGCCACAATGGTTACAGCAAATGGAATGAACTGGTCCCATCCCTTGCTGAAATATTCCCTGATGATTTTGACCTTTACCAATTTGTAACCGGTAAGAATCAGAATGGCTGCAAGCGCTGATTTTGGTATGAGGTCGAGGATGCCTGGAATAAACAACACGGATGATAGCAGGAGAACACCATGGATGATGGTAGAAAGCTTCGACTTGGCACCTGCACTCACATTGGCCGAGCTGCGCACAATAACCGAGGTTACAGGTAGCCCGCCCAGCAGGCCTGAAACAATGTTACCTGCTCCCTGCGCCTTTAATTCCCTGTTAGTGGGGGTGAGTCGCTTTTCGGGGTCAAGTTTGTCAACAGCCTCAATGTTCAGAAGCGATTCGAGGCTGGCTACAATGGCGAGCGTAAAAGCCGTCATCCAGACCTGCGGCAGCCGGATGCTTCCAAAATCGGGCGATGGCAGCGACTTCAGCAAATCGCCCGGGCTATCAAAATTTCCGAGGTTTACCAAATGATCGGCCGACAAGGCTAATGACGGAAATGAATGGGCAAACCAGCTATTCAGCAACACGCCTGCTACAACCGCCAGCAACGGGCCTGGTAACAAATGAAAAAATTTGTTGGTCTTAAAAAACTTCAGGTCATACACCAGCAGGATGCCAATGGAAGTAATGCCAATAACGATAGCACCTGCAGAAAAATGATTAAGTGAGTGGAACACTTCAGAAAAAGTATTCTCACTGTCGGGCTGGAAAAAACTGTTATCGCCTTCAGGGTCGGCATCATAGCCAACAAGGTGTGGTAGCTGCTTTAGGATGAGAATAAGGCCAATAGCAGCAAGCATGCCTTTGATGACGGAGTTGGGAATGAAATCGCCAATAATGCCAGCTTTCAGAAACCCTAATGCCAATTGAATAACGCCTGCCAGCACCACGGCTAACAAAAAAACTTCGTACGAGGCAAGTTTCCCAATGGCACCAGCCACTATGGCTGTGAGCCCCGCGGCTGGTCCACTGACGCTCAATGGCGAGCTGCTAAGGAGGCCCACCACAATGCCACCAATAACCCCGGCTATGATGCCGGCCACCGGCGCAGCATCTGATGCAACTGCTACACCAAGACAAAGCGGAAGTGCTACCAAAAAAACCACCACAGAGGCAGGTAGGTCTGCTCCTGTGTGGTTGAAAATTTTTTTCATGAAATGGATTTAATTAAATCAGCGAAAAGGTCTTCTGGAAATGGTTTGTCTATGGGATAGATGCTATTGTACAAGCCACAATCGAATGCGCATGCTACATGGCAACAACTATATCCGGCAGCAGTGCTGCTGCAACCAATATCAAAAACACTGTATTATTTCAATAAGACTTAAACAGCCGTCTAGGGAGGGGGAATCACCGTTTCTGTGTAAGGGCTATTCGGTATGGGCACTTCGATGGTGAAAAAAGCATTCGAACAAAGGACAGCCAATGCATTGTTTGAATTGGATTCTGTCTGATGGCTACCGGCAACAGGCCAAAATTGCATTTCGCTGTTATCAGCCATTTTCTTAACCGATTCTTCCAACCCCAATTCCTGTTGTTCCTGCTCGCCACTCACAGGCACACGATTCCTGCCAACAGGAAAAACGGATGCTGCCATTATGGCCAGAATGAATATGGAGATGATGGAGCGCATTGCGAGCAAACAAAAATAACCGCTGAGTTGTGAAGAAATTTTCAAACATTGGAAATTTCCCTGAACCGCAAGAAATCGGCGTTTTTACAGAATTTCTGGCAACACCAACAATAAAAAATGGCCGGATAGAAATCCGGCCGAGAGCGTGATCAAAAAACAGCCTTGTGTGGACAGGCTAACGGTGTGGTGTAAGCGTTTAATCAGGTAAGTGTGGATATGTGAGAGGGCAGAATTAATGGGTGAGTCGGCAAACTGTAAGGGGTTTAGGGATTTGCTATGGAGTCAGCAAATTTTGAAGAGCAGAGCAGGAACCATTATTGGCTGCGTTCTTTGTAAACGCGGAATGGAGTTCTTACAGGAACAACGTTTCCATTTATGCTCTTCATCGGTTTGCAAAGGGTACTCAGTTCTGGGGTGGGAGTGTGGGGGAGAGGGCGTGTTTGGCGCTATTGAAACACAAAGCTGCAGCCTTAGACATAGGCAAACAAGGGTATAAATACGGTTCCCGGGGGGGTATTTTTACGGTATAAAAAGCGTTGAAAATACCCGGGGCACAGTTGGTGTTACTTTTTTAGTTTCCCCGGCTAATCTGCATTTCAACCAGTTTGACCGGGTAAAGGGCGACGGTTCATTCAATCAAACAACAACCATACATCCTTTCTCTATCAAGTACCTTCCTGCATATTATAATACATTCATTTCGGCAAAACAGGTTAAGGTGATGGCATCAAACAACAACTGAATGGATAGGAGTTAGTTCATCATATGTAACCAAATGCTCTACCTTGATTTACTGGAATTGAATTGATACCTATGAACCGACCGACTGGAATTGTAAAACTGGTAATAGCTGATGACCATGAAATTTTCAGAGATGGCCTTCGCCTGATGCTAACCAGGAATGAAAACATTCAATTGACAGGAGAGGCATCCAATGGAGTGCAACTTGTGCAAAGGGTAGCAGAACTGCGGCCGGACATAGTGATTACTGATATTCGGATGCCCGTGATGGACGGGATAGCTGCCACACGCCAGATTGTGGAGCAATTTCCTGCCACTGCAGTTATTTGCCTCAGCATGCTGGATGAGGAGGACCTGATCATGGAAATGCTGGATGCTGGCGCGTTGGGATACTTGCTAAAGAATGCAGAAAAAGAAGAATTGCTCGAAGCCATTAGCACGGTTTATTTTGGTGAGCATTACTATTGCAAATACACGAGCGGCAAACTTGCCAATCTCATTGCGCAAAGCAAATTTGGCCAGAGAAACAAAAGGGAGAAGGTGGAATTTTCTGAAAAGGAAATTGAAATCATCCAGCTTATTTGCAGCGAATTTTCGAACAAGGAAATAGCCGACCAACTCTTCATGAGTGTGCGAACTGTAGAAGGCTACAGGCTTCGAATACTGGAAAAGGTGCAGGTGAAAAACTCCATTGGCCTGGTGGTTTATGCCATTCAGCATGGCATTTTCAATCCCTCAAAACATTCTTCGTAATTTGGCCGCCCCGAAGTTGTTTGGGCCGGTTGCTTAGCCACCCGGAATGCTTTTCAATTCAGTTTTATGCAATCCGATTTTCTTGTTATTGGTTCAGGTATTGCCGGCCTTACCTATGCTGTAAAGGTGGCTGAGGCCATGCCCGAAAAGCAGGTACTGGTTCTTACAAAAACCATCAGTGATGAAACCAATACCAAATATGCCCAGGGTGGCGTGGCCGGCGTGTGGGACGAAATGCACGACAGTTTTGAAAAGCACATTGAAGACACACTAATTGCTGGCGATGGCCTTTGCAACCGGAGTGCGGTGGAAGTGGTTGTGAAAGAAGGTCCACAACGCATCAGGGAAATTATCGATTGGGGAACAAGGTTTGACAAAGTGCCTGATGGCGGCTACGCCCTGGGTATGGAAGGTGGACACAGCAAGGCAAGAATTCTTCACTTTAAAGATGTAACCGGACAGGAAATTGAAAGGGCACTCCTGGAAAAGGCTGCCACGCTTTCAAATATTGTTATCCTCAATCATTATTTCGTACTCGATTTACTTACCCAACATCACCTGGGATATCTTGTTACCAAGAGCACACCCAATATTGAATGCTATGGTGTGTATGTGTTGAACCTCGAAACCAATAAGATTGAAAAAATAGAGAGCCGGGTTACGCTGCTTGCTACCGGGGGTTGTGGTGCAGTTTACCGTAGTACTACCAATCCTCCCATTGCAACCGGCGATGGCACTTCCATGGTTTACAGGGCAAAAGGACGCATTGAAAACATGGAGTTCATCCAGTTTCATCCCACGGCATTGTACGAACCCGGACAGCGCGGCCAGTCATTTTTGATTACTGAAGCTGTTCGTGGCGATGGAGGCCTTTTGCGCAATCATAAGGGCGAAGCATTTATGGTGCGCTACGATGAACGCAGGGACCTGGCTCCACGTGACATTGTTGCCAGGGCTATTGACAGCGAAATGAAAATCAATGGTACAGAATATGTTTACCTGGATTGCCGACACATGCCCCTCCCTGAATTTCTGCATCATTTCCCTAACATATACGATAAATGCAAAAGCATTGGCATCGATATAACCAGGGATATGATCCCGGTTTCGCCTGCAGCACATTACAGTTGCGGAGGCATTAAGGCCGATGAAAATGCATGCACCTCCATCAGGAATTTGTATGCAGCCGGCGAATGTGCTTCCACCGGTTTGCATGGGGCCAACAGGCTTGCCAGTAACTCGCTGCTCGAAGCCATGGTATTTGCCCATCGTGCTGCCAGCCACAGTATGGCTGTATTTTCACAGCAGGAAAAACGTGATAGAAGTTTGGCGATACCCGATTGGGATGCAGGTGGTACCAATAACCCCAAGGAAATGATCCTCATCACCCAGAGCCTCAAGGAACTGCAACTGCTGATGAGTGACTACGTAGGCATTGTGCGCAACAATGTGCGCCTTGAACGTGCAATGCGCAGGCTCGATTTATTGTACGAAGAAACAGAAGACTTATACAGAACTACGGTGGTATCTCCACAACTTTGCGAATTGCGCAACATGATTACTACCGGTTACCTGATTGTAAAATCGGCTCAGTTCAGGCACGAAAGCAGGGGGCTGCATTTCAATACCGATTTCCCCGGTAAGAGCGCTATTGTCCAGAACATCATCATGTAATATGCCGGCTGTGGATGTGGCTGCTGCACCTGGTTCAGCTAGTGCTGCTTTTCTATTGGGCCAATATCAACATCTTTGCATGCCATAGCACACTGTGGTAATGATTATGTATTATTTCGTATTCGGATTTTTTTACCTGCTATCGCTGCTTCCTTTTTTTATGCTTTATCTTTTTTCCGATGCAGTAGCTTTTGTATTGTACCACATTGCCCGCTACAGGCGAAAAGTGGTGTATGAAAATGTGAAAGGAAGTTTCCCTGAAATGGATGATGTAGAAGTTCGGAGAGTGGTGAAAGAATTCTACCGCAACTTCACAGACAACTGGATAGAAACCATCAAGTTGCTATCCATTTCCCCCGAAACACTGAAGAAAAGAATGCAGGGCAATTTTGACGTGTTGCATACGCTGCACCAGCAAGGAAAAACGGCTGTTGGAATTTCGGGCCACCTTTTTAACTGGGAATACATGAATGCTGTGCTGGGGCTGCGGCAGCCATACCAGCTCATTTGTGTGTATATGCCGCTTACCAATAAGGCGTTTGACCGACTGTTTCAATTCATTCGTTCCAGGTTTGGGCCAGCATTGATGGCTGCCACCACCTTGAACCGCGATATCATAACGTGGCGCAGAAAGCAATATCTCCTTGGGTTGATAGCTGACCAAAGTCCGGGCGACCCGGGCAAGGCTTTTTGGCTGGAGTTTCTACATAGGCCCACCGGATTTGTAACAGGTCCCGAACGTAACTCCCAGGTTTTTTCGCAGGTGCCTGTATTTGCCACTATCACCCGGCGTAAACGCGGCCATTACTTCGTCGATTTTCAGTTGCTGGGCAATGACTATGAACCTATCAGGGAAAGAGGTGAAATTACCCGCCTGCTGGCACAACGCATAGAAGAGAATATTCGCCTGGACCCATCGCTTTACCTATGGAGCCACAAACGGTGGAAACATCCATGGAAAGCTGAGTACCAGGGTCAATGGATTGATAGCCGGTACCCGGTTCCAGAAAATGGAAAATGACCAGAACAAAAAAACGGAGCAGATTCCTTTGCTGCTGCTAATTCAGTTGTGCCTTATTCTTTTCAAATGCAACCTTGGTCTGCTGTTCAATATGAACAATGCCGCCGGTTACAATTCGAATATTGTGCAATCCCTGCCGTTTTATGAGCGAAGCACCTACAACTGCGAGTGAATCGTTTTCAGAAATGAGGTAAATATTGGCTTCCTCGGGGAGTGCAGCTATCAGGGCCAAATCTGCCAGGTCGGCTAGCGGCAGGCTGACCGAATTTGCTACATGGCTTTGGTGAAAAGCATCAGCCGACCTCAAATCAATGGCCATCAGGTTAGGATCATGCGGGAGATCCATGGCAAATTCATCGGGTTCAATGTCAATGATCATGTCGACCTGCAAACCTGCATTTTTCCATGCATCCATTTCATTGGCCAGGTATCCGATGATGTTTGAAAATCCTGCAGCTTTTATTGCATCGGCAATTTCCGATTCGGTGCCCTTGGTTGCTACCAAAAGTATGTTTGAGTCAGCAGGTACAAATGCCAGCAATACTTCCGGTAAATGCTCTTTCGTTCCAAGGAATACAGAGCGGGGAACGAAGGACTGGCAGAAGTCTGTAGCCGGTCTTGAATCAACCACAATCGTGTTGGCATCGGCTGCTGAAACTGCAAAGTCTGCAGCACTTAGTGCTTTTAAATTATCATGCATGTTTTACGAAAATTGCAATTCCTGAATATGCTGTTTTCTTGTTCAGATTGGAATAGGTCTATTAAATCTCAACAAGGATGAATGCCAAATGGCATGTACGAACACCACAAAGGAAATACTAAAAATGTTTAATAAATATTAATGCAGGCGTTTGCGCCTGCATTAATACATGACCTGTTATGCTGTAATCAACTCTATTGTTTTTCTAGCGGCTACCAACGAGTGATTTTGCCAGCTTGAAAATTTCTTCAATACGCGATGTATTAATGGAATAGAATATGAATTTTCCTTCTCTGCGTGTTTGTACAATACCTGTTCTGCGCAGCAATGCAAGGTGCTGGGAAGCTACAGATTGTTCCAGCCTGAGTTTTACATATATCTCAGTTACAGTCAGTTCATCCTTGTCGTGCAGCAACCTGATGATTTGAATACGCAACTTGTGGTTAAGTGCCCTGATGATGATGTCTGCCTTCTTGAGTGTGAGCAATTCAATTTGTATTTCCTTCCTGCTTCCCGGGTACAGAATAAGGTAGTGTTGTGAACTTGATGCCATGCGAAATAATTTAAACTTGTTTGGAATATTTAACTGGTGAGATATTCAAATAATATTATAAACTCATAATTGGCTAAAGTAATGTTTCGGTCTTTCAGGGTGCTTATCAATTGCGAAATAAATATCATTGAAGATTTTTTCGATCGATGGCAACAAGCCAGAACAAAACACAGTACATGTGACGACAAATATTGCAGAATCCTTCTGCAAAATCAGGTGTATTTATGAAAGCATTAATGTTTGCCTGATTCAGTGGGTGTAATGGCTGCTGGCAGCTCCTATTTTTTTGCCGGCGTATAAAAGGCTTTGCAGTAAAATGGTTCGCTGTAGGCAAGGTTGGCGTAGTGCTGCCGTTGAAAGGCATTCCATGCAAGGCTGCAAATAGCGTGGGCATTTATGGGTACCTCTGTTTTTTGTGCGTTGGAAGGGAAGAAGGTATTCATCCACTTATCTGCCCCATCGCCTCCCGCTATTATTAGGTGTTTCAACCGTTCATCCTTCAAAAAAGATTCATTGATGATAACAGCAGCGGGCTGTAAAATTTCTTCCATTTCAGCCGAATACAAAGCAGTGTATACTTCCATACGTCTTGCATCAATCATGGGGCAGTACAAAGTGTTTGCATGCTCCAATCCATTGTTCGGTACAGTTTGCCGCAGTCCTTCAGCCATAATTCTTAATGTGCTGAGTGTGATGAGTGGAATGTTCAATGCGTAACATAGGCCCTTTGCCGATGCAAGTCCAACTCTTAACCCGGTGTATGAACCAGGTCCATTGCTGACAGCCACTGCTGAGAGTTCTGATAAGTTTGCTTGTGTATCAGCAAGCAATTTTTCAATGGCAGGTTGCAGGAATGAAGCATGCTCCTGTTGCTGCACGCTTGTTTGTATACCTATGCATTCCCCATTTTTTGAAAGGGAGATGGTAGCGGTTTTCAACGCGGTATCAATGCAAAGGATATAACTCATATGTATTGTTTCAGTAGAAGTGGATGGGGTTGGTAACATGGTTCATCCAATGCAATTTGCTGCAGCAAAGCGGCTACGTTATGCCTGCCAATTTTGCTGCACCATTCATTAGGTCCCATAGGATAATTTGTTCCTAGTTTCATGGCAGTATCTATATCATCTTCCGAACTGATGCCGGCCTCAAGCCCGTAACAGGCTTCATTGATGATGGCTGCCACTATGCGTGGTGCAATGAGTCCCGGTACATCTTTAACTACCAGCAATTTTTTATTGAGCGCAGTTTCAAATTCCTTTAGCCAGGCATCAATATCATGATTGTGGTTGAGTGCAACCTCCCATTCACTTCTTTCCCAAAAGGTTGGCCATCCGCAAAAACGGGCTGCCTTCAATGGGCTGTTTGCTGCAATTTGATGAAAACATTTCGTGGTTTCATTAAGCAACAATGGCAGTTGCAGCCAGTTTGGTATTTCATCCATTTCACTGAAACAGACTACCATATCTGCTGTTACAGTTTTTAGTTCATCCATGCTATTGCACCAAACCCATGAATAATTTTCACGGTTCAATGGCATTTGTTTCTGAACTTCATTTGCTCCAACTGCAGCTACTACTTTCATTATCTACATATATTGCCATGATTCATTAGAGGTCCGGCTGTGCAAAATTGCCGGATTGCATGCAATCTGTAACTTCGATTTTGTCAAAAAAATGTTTTATGGATAAGCAAGTAATACAAACCAACTCAGCACCGGCGCCTATTGGACCTTACAACCAGGCGATCAAAGCAGGTAACCTGTTGTTCATCAGCGGCCAGGTAGCCATTAACCCGGCAAACAATGAACTGGTAAATGGTTCCATTGAAGATGAAACGCACCAGGTGATGAACAACCTGAAAGCCATTTTGAAGGAAGCAGGTTTTGGTTTTGACAACGTGGCAAAAACAACCATTTTCCTGAGTGATATGGCATTGTTCAGTGCAATAAATGAAATTTATGGAAAATATTTTTCCGGCGATTTTCCGGCCCGTGAAACCGTTGCTGTGAAAGGGCTTCCGAAGAATGTGAATGTGGAAATAAGTATGATAGCTGTTGCTTAAAGCATCATCGTAATTGTTAAAGGCATCCGGCCTGGCAAAGCAAAAATGCTACTGCCTGCCGGATGCTTTATTTTTGGCCTCTTAAGTTGTTGCCTGCCATGCCTGATACGAAAACAAAAATCAGAATAGTAACTGCTGCAAGCCTGTTTGATGGGCACGATGCAGCCATTAATATCATGCGCCGCATTTTGCAGTCGAGGGGTGCTGAAATCATTCATCTTGGCCATAACCGCAGTGTGCGTGAAATAGTAGAGGCCGCAATTGAAGAAGATGCACATGCCATTGCCATTACCAGCTACCAGGGAGGTCATCTTGAGTTTTTCAAATACATGAAAGACCTGCTGGATGAAAGCGGATGCGGCCATATCAAAATTTTTGGTGGCGGTGGCGGCACCATTCTGCCCGAAGAAATAAGGGAATTGCATGCTTACGGCATTGCCCGCATTTACAGCCCGGACGATGGCAGGCACATGGGCCTGGAAGGAATGATTGATGAAGTGATGGCAATGAGCAGTCCCCACCCGGCTTCAGAAGGAGGAGAAAAGACAAGTGGTGTCGGTTTTTGGGAGGCAGCGAATTTTTGGAACGGCAAGTTGCCGTTAGGCGAGGTGAAAGATGTGAGAAAGGTAGCAAGGGCAATAACAATTGCGGAGTTGAGCGAGACAAAGTCAGAGGGAAAAAGAACGTCAGCGAAAAGGCCGGTATTGGGAATCACAGGAACAGGGGGTGCTGGAAAGAGCAGTGTAACCGACGAAATCATTCGCCGCTTTTTGACTTTAACCAAAGAAGAAACCATCGCGGTCATTTCTGTTGACCCATCTAAAAAGAAAACAGGCGGTGCATTACTGGGCGACCGTATCCGCATGAACAGCATCTCGCATCCCAGGGCCTACATGCGTTCGCTGGCTACACGTGAAGACAATGCTGCCCTCAGCAGTCACGTGCAGGATGCTATAACAATTTGCCAGGATGCCGGTTACGATTTCATCATCCTCGAAAGTGCAGGTACCGGTCAGAGTGATGCATCCATACTGGATTATTGTGATGTAAGCCTCTATGTGATGACGCCTGAATATGGCGCAGCTTCGCAATTGGAGAAGATAAACATGCTTGACTACGCCGACCTTTTTGCCATCAATAAGTTCGACAAGGCGGGTGCGTTGGATGCATTGGCTGATGTGCGTAAACAGTACAAACGCAACCATGGACTTTGGACGGCCAAAGACCATGAACTTCCCATCATTGGTACCATGGCCAGCAAGTTCAACGATGATGGCATGAACCACCTTTTTGAAAAACTGCTGCAGGTGCTGCATCAAAAGCTGGATGTGCAGTTTGGTGATGTAGCATTTGCTGAAACAGCAAACGTTTCGCAATCAGTAATTCCACCTGCAAGGGTGCGCTACCTGAGTGAGATAGCCGAAAACAACCGCAGCTACGACAAGTGGGTAAATGAACAATCGGCCGCTGCTTCAAAGCTTTACCAACTGCATGGTGTAATGCAGGAGCCTGCTGTGAAGGATGTATCGCAAATGCACACTTTGCAAAAGTACTACCAGGAAAAACTCTCGAAAGAATGTGCCCGTATGTTGGATGCATGGCCTTCCTTCGTGAAGAAATACAACAGCGACTTTTTTGAATACGAAGTGCGTGGTAAAACAATCAAGCAACCGCTTACCTCATTATCGCTTAGCGGCACAAAAATCAAAAAGGTAGTGCTGCCGAAATTCAGTGACTGGGGCGACATATTGAAATGGCAATTGCAGGAAAATGTACCGGGTGAATTTCCATACACCGCCGGTGTGTTTGAAATGAAACGGCAGGGCGAAGATCCTACCCGCATGTTTGCAGGTGAAGGTTGTCCGGAGCGAACGAATAAACGTTTTCATTACGTGTCGCACGACCAGCCGGCAAAACGCTTGAGCACTGCGTTTGACAGCGTAACACTGTATGGAGAAGACCCGGACCATCGTCCGGATATTTATGGAAAAATCGGCAATAGCGGTGTGAGCATAGCTACAGTGGATGATGCTAAAAAACTGTACAGCGGATTTGACCTCTGCGATCCTCGTACTTCGGTAAGTATGACTATTAACGGTCCGGCACCCATCATGCTTGCATTTTTTATGAATGCAGCAATAGACCAGCAATGTGAAAAATGGATTACTGAAAACAACAAATGGGATGACACAAAGAATTACGCCGAAGAAAAATACAGGCATCATCAACGCCCGGTTTATTACAATCCACTCGCACCTGTACGATTGCCGGATGGCAACGATGGCTTAGGACTGCAACTGCTTGGATTATCTGGCGATGAAGTGTTGCCTGCAGAAGTGTATGCACAATGCAAACAAACAGCGCTGCAGCATGTGCGTGGCACCGTGCAGGCCGACATTCTGAAGGAAGACCAGGCGCAAAACACCTGCATCTTCAGCACCGAATTTGCGCTCAAACTAATGGGCGATGTGCAGGAATATTTCATTGATAATAAGGTGCGCAATTTTTACAGCGTCAGCATTAGCGGGTATCATATTGCAGAAGCAGGCGCCAACCCTATCACGCAGCTGGCTTTCACGCTGGCGAATGGTTTCACGTACGTGGAATACTATCTCAGCCGCGGCATGCACATCGATGATTTTGCGCCCAACCTCAGTTTCTTTTTCAGCAATGGCATGGACCCGGAGTACAGCGTGATTGGCCGTGTGGCCCGCCGCATCTGGGCAAAGGCCATGAAGCACAAATACAAAGGCAACGACCGCAGCCAGAAACTGAAGTATCATATTCAGACTTCCGGCCGCAGCCTGCATGCACAGGAAATAGACTTCAACGATATCCGCACCACGCTGCAAGCCTTGTATGCCATTTACGATAACTGCAATAGCCTGCACACGAATGCGTACGATGAAGCCATCACAACGCCCACGGAAGAAAGTGTGCGCCGTGCTATGGCCATTCAACTTATCATCAACCGCGAATTGGGAAGTGCCAAAACGGAGAACTTCATTCAGGGTTCGTTCATCATTGAAGAGCTTACCGACCTGGTGGAAGAAGCCGTGCTTGCCGAATTCGATCGCATCACCGAACGTGGTGGCGTGCTGGGTGCGATGGAACGCATGTACCAGCGCAACAAGATCCAGGAAGAGAGCCTACACTACGAGATGATGAAGCATACCGGTGAATTGCCCATTGTGGGTGTGAATACTTTCCTCAACAAAAAGGGAAGCCCCACACAGATACCGGGCGAAGTGATCCGCAGCACCACGGAAGAAAAAGAACAGCAGATCCAAAACCTGCACGCCTTTTGGAAACGCAATGAAAGCAAATCAGCGGAGATGCTGCAGCACCTGAAGCAGGCGGCCATACAAAACGGCAACCTTTTTGAAGCCCTGATGGAAGTGGTGAAATACTGCAGCCTCGGGCAGATCACGCATGCCCTGTATGAAGTGGGCGGGCAGTACCGGAGAAATATGTGAGATTAGGTGCTTTCAATTAAAAGCCTGAATCAGAAACTCCATTTAATTCTTGTGTACAACGCAGTGCCCATGGCTTTGTAGGATTGATCCGATTTGCCCCAAAAACTCTGTGCGTAGAATGACAGGTCGGTATTGGCGCCAATGCTGTAGCTGAGCGTAGGAAAGAAAATCAGGTAGTTTTTACCTCCCGGTGCATACATGTAACTGAGGCCTGCAGTCAGCAGGGGATTTACAGTGCGGTTGGCCATCATAAAAAAAGTGTGGCGGAAGGGAACCAGGTTTTTGGCTGATGCGGTGCCAAGTAATTCAAGCGCTTTTACATCAGCGTTGTTGCTGCCACCGGTGAGCAATAAATAAGAGCCGTTGAAATACCAATTTTTCCTGTTGGTGTAATCAATGCCAATGGTCATGCTCACTGCATCGGTTGAATCAAATTCGTTGGTGCGTGGATGAAACCAGGTGATCTCGCCTTTCAGTCCTGCATTACCGGCGTTCCCCGCTAAGCCGGTGCCCAGCACCACGTCATTTTTCATAATGCCGCCTAGCAATTGCACATCATATTCGTGCATGTTGAACTTGTACATGAGAGCAGCTGTCTGGTCGTATTTGTTTTTGCCAAACCGCCAGGCAGCTTCCATAGTGTGCATGCCGGTGGTTGTGTATTGTATGCGCAACGCATCGCTGCCGGGCCTTTCTTCATAATCAAAATCGAGGTAGTTGTAGGCATTGAAAATATCGTTGGGATTCCACACCGTGTGCACGCCCCAATTAATACGCTGCCGGCCGGCGGTGATGTCCCAGTGTTCGTTGTTCCAATTGGCATACAGCCTGTCGATATTCAGATGCCAGGCATAGCTATCGCCACTCACAGGCACAAACGACATGTCCACCAGGCCATCGTCTTTTTCAAGGCCATCAGCAAAACCGGGTGTGTTTTTCAATTGGCTGCCAGAGAAAAAACGGTTTCGCAATTCAGCATGAACCGAAAAGTTTTTCGGGAATTCCACAGCAGCTCTCATCCTGTTGTGAAAGATGTTGAGTGTATTTACAGAGTCGAAAAAATTTTTGAAGGAAAGCGAAGGCATGTCTTTCACATAGCCATGCAGTGAGAAGTGCACCTTTGCTGAATCATGCTGGTTTTGCGCCTGTGAACATAAAGGTGCAAGTAGGAAAATGAGGATTATTGATTCAGGAATCTTCACTGTGTGTAATGGGTGTTTGCAGGGTGTCGTTAGCGATTTTTCCGTCAACCAGTGTTATCACCCGCTTTGCCCTTTGGATTACCCGGTTGTCGTGCGTTGAAAACACAAAGGTCATTTGTTCATCGCGGTTCAGTTTTTCCATGATGTCGAGCAGGTTGGCAGCAGAAGCAGAATCGAGGTTGGCGGTGGGTTCATCGGCCAGCACAAACTGCGGCCTTGACGCCAACGCCCTTGCAACGGCGACCCTTTGCTGCTGACCACCGCTGAGTTCACCCGGTTTGGCGGTTGCCTTGTCAGAAAGTCCGATGTCTTCGAGCAATTTCTTTGTGCGTGCAAGGCGTTGTTCTTTCGGCAAGCGTTGCAGCAGCATGATGAATTCAATGTTTTCTTTTGCAGTGAGCACTGGAATTAGATTAAAGGCCTGGAAAACAAAACCAATATTGTGCAGCCGAAAATCAATGAGCTGGTTCTGCTTCATGTTGGTGATGTCGATGCCATTTACCAGCACTTTGCCGGTGGTGGGGGCATCAAGTCCGCCAATCATATTGAGCAAGGTGGTTTTGCCCGAACCCGAAGGCCCCACCAGCGCAACAAATTCTCCCTTGTCAATGTGCAGGTGAATCTGTTGGATGGCAACTACAGGCACAGGTCCTTCGGTGTAGGTTTTGCTTACATTATGCGCATCAATTACGGTGTTTGTCATGTTGCTCATATTTTTCTGATGGCCTCTGCCGGTTTCAACTGCAGCGATTTTCTTGCCGGGTAAATGGCTGCAAAAACCGATGCAGCCAAAGCCATAGCGCCTATTTCGAAATAGTAAATAGTATCAAGCGATGGGTAAACCATGGTGTCGTATCCATACATGGCTAGCCCCTGCGACCAATTGGAAAGGTCGATGCCCGTTTTGCCAAAATAGGTGATGCATGCCCATGCAAGTGGAAGTCCTACGATGCAGCCTGCCAGTGCAAGCATGATGGTTTCGCACATCACCATGAAAAAGATTTTGCTGCGATTCATTCCTACAGCCATCAGCACGCCAAGTTCACGTTGTCGTTCCAGCACGGCCATGAGCATGGTGTTTACAATTCCAAAAATCAATGCAATTAAAATGATGCCAATGATGATGTACATGTATTGATTGAATGAATCTATCATCAATCTCATTTCTGGTGATAGGTCTTTCCATGTTTCAATGCGAAGGTCTTTGTATTGATTGCGCAGCAAGGCGGCCAATGCTTCATCCTCATTATTGGTGTGGAGCAGGATGGCTATTTCGTGCGATTCGCCTGGCTGAATACCAGCAAGTGGTGCGAGGTCTTTAGCCATTACATAAAGTTTGCTTTCTTCAATGGCGCTGCTGTTGCTGGTGTAAACGCCTGCCACGCGAAAGGCAGCTGCAGTAATTTCCCCGCCGGCATTCTGGAAAGTAAGTATGAGTTTCTGGTTTAGTCGCAATTGCAATTTCTCCTGCAACCTGCGGCCGATGATTACGCTCATCGTTTGTGTGGTATCGAAATATTTTCCTTCGGCAATGTATTTGCCGAGGCTCGTCACATTTGCTTCCAAGCCAGGACTAACACCAGTTGCTGTTACGCCTGCAGAGCCGTGCGCTGTAGCTGCCATGGCTGCAATCAGCAACCGAGGGCTCACAGCCTTTACCACTTTTCTTTGCTGCAACTGCAGAGCAATATTTCCTCCGTTTTTAATGGTGTTCAGAATATTTTCTTCCTCCCCGAATTTGGGATGATGTATTTGGATGTGTGATAGCTGACGTGAAATGGCCGTTTCAATTTGTTGATTAATCATGCCTTTGAAAAAGCCAATGATGAAAGCGCCAGCCCACAATCCCGTCATCATCGATAGGATGATAACGATGCTGCGGAGTGGGTTTCGCCAAAGGTTTTGCCAGGCTATACGGATTAACATATGTGCTATGTTTTAGCTGCGCAATGCTTTCATCAGCGCAAATCGTGAAATGTGAACGATGGGATAGATGGTAACTGCCAAACCGATTATGGCTACGGCTTTTACCTGCGACCAAAACACAATGAAACTTTTGCTCATGGGGAAGATGGCTTCCAGTCCGTAGTTTTCGTATATCTTTTTCAATTCGCCGCCAATTCTGATGGGATGTGCACTGACATATTCCAGCACCGGCCATGCTGCAAGGGTTCCAAACAAAATGCCCATGAAGAGTATTAGAAGCGTTTCGATAATGATAACCTGGGTGAGTTGGTGCTTCTTAAGGCCAATGGCAATCATGATGCCAAACTCATGTTTGCGTTCGGCCAGCATCATGAGCACAGTGCTGAACACGCCAAAACTGATAACGAGATATAAAACCGCCAGAATGATTTTGTGGCTGCCACCATCTGCCTCAATCATCTGGTCGAGTTGCGGCATCATTTGTTTCCAGGTCATCACTTCATATCTCGAAGTATCGATTTGTTGCTGCAGCGAATGCAGCACTTCATTCATGTTTCTGGATGAATTAAGCATAATGCTAAGGCCGGTAACCTGGTTGTCGAGGCTCAGCAATTGTTGTGCAGTATGCAAGGGAAGGTAAACGATGGCTTTGTCGAGATCGGGTGAGCCGAGTTGAACAATTCCCTTTACGCGGTAAATGTTGTTGGCACTGGCAGCGTGGTAGCCCTGGCTCATGATGACAATACTGTCGCCTGCTTTTAGATCCAGTTTCTGGGCAAGTCGTTCACCAATCAATACTGCTTCATCTTTTGCAGTGAAAAAAGTGCCACTCACTATTTTACTTCGCAGTTTCGTAATGTCATTTTCCTTTTCTACATCAACGCCCATGCAGATTACACCAGATGTTTGCCGGCCGGTGGAGGCCAGTGCAAATGTTTCGATGCGGGGCACAACAGCTGTTACATTCTTTGTGCTGCTTACCAGCTTCAAAACATTCGAATCGGCATTCATTACATTTTCAATATTCTTTTCCTGCCAGTAGCCTTTCTTATGCACCTGTATGTATCCGGTAGAAAAAGCTGCAATGTTGTGAATCATGTTATTGTACACACCCTCGAGCAGGGAGCGCATGAGTGTGGCCAGAATAACGGCAAAGAAGATAGAGGCGATAGTGATAAACGTACGCCGCCTGTTGCGCCAGATATTCCGCCATGCAATTTTGAAAAACATCATTTCAGTTTCTTCATGTTTTCTACGCTGAAAAATGATTCAGCAATCGGTTGGTCGAATGACAGTTGTTTGTATATCATTACGGTTTTGTTGCCTTGTTTGTCCACCGGAATCATTTCAAGCACCGAGGGCAGTATTTTGCCTCCGAGAAGTTTAATGTCACGGCCTGTCATGATGTTTACCAATGCGCCGGTTTCATCATAGTATTCACCTTTCAGTTGCAGAAAATCTTTCTTGTCAATCCAGAGTTTGATTTTGCCCCAAACCACTGCGGCCTGCGGCAACGGCGTGAGCACCACCACATAGCAATTTCTTCCTTCAATGGTTTCATCGGTGGCAAAACCATGGTTATAGTCTTCCACAATGGAGAACTCTTTTACTAGGTCATCGTTTGTAAAATCTGTGCCCATCCAACTTTGACTCATCATGCTGGGTGGGAGTTTTATGCTTCGTTCAATGGTTGGTATCCAATTCCAGACCTCTTTATCGCGTTTTAAAAAAACGGTTCCTTTGTTACGGGCTGGTGCATCAATGTAAACCATGGCCAGTTTGTTTCCCTTTGACCAGGTGCGCATTTCTATTTCACGTTTCCAGGTAGGTCTTACAATTTGGATAGTAATGGCTGCGGTGCTGGAACTGCCACGCATTTTAGCATCGGCAGTCTGCACTACTTCCTTTGCGGTAGGCTGCGCAAAGGCAATGCTCGTTGTGACGAACAAACATACACAGATGGCTGCGGCCATTGCTGGAAATCGAATGGTACGCATGGTGAAAAGTTACTACTGCTACTCCCGCCAAACCATGACATAAAGCAGCATCAAAAATCAGATTGTTCATCGGTGGTTTGCAATGCTCACCATTTGCGTTTATCTTTTTTGGCAAAATCAATTCATGGACTATCAGCACTCTGGCAGCAGCCCAATCGAAGTTGTGGCTGTGCCTTTGCAGGAAAAGGACCGCATTGTTGCACTCGACATTTTGAGAGGTTTTGCCATTTGTGGCATACTCATTATGAACATTCAATTCTTTGGGCGTTCGTTTTACAGTGGAGACCCACGTGTATTCAATGAGCTGAGTCAGCCTGCCAACAAACTCACCTGGTTCCTGGTCGATTATGTTTTTGAAGGATCGATGAGGGGATTGTTTTCTGTTTTATTTGGTGCTGGGGCTGTGCTTTTTCTTTCTCGTCTTGAGCAAAGAATGGAAGGAATGAAGCCTGCTGAAATTTATGTGCGGCGCCTGATATGGCTGCTGGTTTTTGGTTTAATAAACGGCTACGTGTTTATATGGCCGGGCGATATACTTTTTCACTATGCCATTGTCGGGCTTTTTCTTATTCCATTTCGCCATGCAAAACCAAAACTGCTTATTGGATTGATAGTTTTTTTCATTGCCATTACCTGTTTGAAATCTGTGCTGAAAAAACAGGAGTTTCTTGATATGCGCCAGCAAGGAATATCAGCACAGGTATTGAAGGACAAGAACCAGAAACTATCAGAAGAACAGGAGGCCGCCCTTGACAAATGGAACGGTTACAATGAGGAGCGAAAACCGGTAGCAAACCGCAAAAAGGCGGAGAAAGAAATCAGGGAAATAAGCAGCGGTAGTTATGCCAAAATCTGGAAGAACTGGACAAGGTGGACTGTGAAATTGGAAACCATCAAGTTTCACGGGGGATTCTTTTTCGACATCATCATCTTTTTCCTGCTCGGCATATTTCTATATAATTCAGGAATATTAACCGGGCAAAAATCAATGGCGTTTTATGCAATACTCATGGTGGTGAGTTACACTATAGGCCTTGCCCTTGGTTACCTTGACTATGCCTACGTTCGCAGCAGCAATTTCGACACCTACACTTACATCCTGAATTATCCTTTGCCGTTCAGTCTTTACCAGGTTCACCGCGTTGGTACAACACTTGGGCACATGTCGTTGATTCTGCTCGTGTATAAGAGCGGAATGTTCAATTGGTTGCTGTACCCTTTCAGGCGAATGGGGCAAATGGCCTTCAGCAACTATCTGCTTCAAAGCATCATATGCGGTGCCATGTTTATGGGAATCGGACTTGGTTTGTTTGGAAAATACCAGCGATACGAAATGTGGTATTTCTGGGCCGGTGTCTGTGCCTTTGAAATGGTTTTAAGCATTGTTTGGTTGCAATTCTTTCGCTTTGGTCCTTTCGAGTGGTTATGGCGCAGTTTAACGTATTGGAAATGGTTGCCGCTCAAGAGGAAACACAAATTTGAACCACCAGGTGCTACCGACTGATACGGGCTTGAAACAGAAAGAGCCTGCACTTGACAGGCTCTTTCAATCATCCTTTTTTCACCAAAAAATCTGCTGATTATTGTTCCTGAACAACCGCATTGTTGCGGTTAATGTAAATGGTTTTATCACCTTTCATCACTTTGGCCATGCCATCTTCAAAATTGTCGGCAAAAGTGTACATGAAGGGGATTACCTGTTTGCCATCCTTGTCAACAAATCCCCAGTATCCTTTCAGGTTGGAAACAGCTGCAAGGCCTTCGCGAAAGCCCCTTGCATTGTCGAATGTAAATGGGATCACTACTTTTCCCGAGTAATCCAGGAAACCCCATTTTCCGCCTTTCTTTACAGCAGCTCGGCCATCGTGGTAGCAAAGTGCATCGCTGTAGGTGGGTTCAATGGTAGTGTTACCAAGGCTGTCTACAAAACCCCACGATTCACCTTTACGTACCGGAGCAAAGCCTTCACTCATCGTTACAGCTTCATCATAAATGAGCGGTACTATTATCTTCCCTTCCTTATTCACAAATCCATATTTACCGTCTTTTTTTACGAGACTGAGGCCATTTGAAGGGTCATTGACAAAATCAAACTGTTTAGCCCATTTCTGTGCAAATACCGGCATGAAAAATGGCAAAAATATCAGGAGCATCAACTTTTTCATGGCAGCTATTATTGAGATGATACAATCTTCTTTGATACCGTTAAGTTACAATGAGAACCAGCCTTATAACATGATATTCGTCACCCTGATTTGTGTCTGCGGTCAACAAAACCAATTGTTTTGGAGTGTAACTCTGTACCAGTTTGCAGATTCTTGTTTTGAAGCAATTCGAAGGGCTCGATTTGTGTTCATGATGGCCTGTAGAAGCAAATAATCAACTACATTCAATGGCAACAACTTTTAACTATGATAACGCTTCAGAATAGTCAACTCAAAGTATTGATACATCCAAGAGGTGCTGAATTGCAAAGTTTGTTCAGCCTGCAAAACGGTATTGAATACATGTGGAATGGCGATGCGGCATATTGGCCTAAGTATTCACCAGTGTTGTTTCCCATTGTCGGCCCGCTAAAAGGAGGCACCTATTTTTTCAATGAGCACAGTTACGAATTGCCGCGACACGGATTTGCCCGGGAAAAAATTTTCGAAGCCCGGCAGGAAAGTGATCAGGCGGTGCTTTTTGTACTGCAGCAGGATGCTGAATCACTCGCGGTATTTCCGTTTTGGTTTAGACTCGGATTGCGTTACAGATTAGAGGGTGCTACACTTTATTGCACCTACGAAGTGGAAAATACCGGCAACACTGATTTATGGTTTTCAGTTGGTGGTCACCCGGCTTTTGCAGTTCCATTGGTAAGCGATACCGACTATACAGACTACTATCTGAAATTCAATGTTGAAGAGCCTTTGCTGCGCTGGAAATTAATGGATGGACTCGTCAGCGATGAAACGGAGGAAGTAAAATTGGTTGATGGTAAACTCATGTTGCATCCATCGTTGTTTTATGAGGACGCAATTGTGTTCAAGCATCTGCAAAGCACCAGTGTGTCCTTGTTATGCGACAAACACAGTCATGGCCTGCAATTCAATTTTGAAGGCTTTCCCCACCTGGGTATTTGGGCAGCAAAGGATGCCCCGTTTGTATGCATTGAGCCATGGTGCGGCCATGGCGATACGGTGGATCACAACCAGGAATTGGAACGAAAGGAGGGAATTGTTTTGTTGCCGCCAGGAACGAAGTGGCAGCGTACCTGGTCGGTAAACTGTTTTTGACCCTCAATAAAAATCCAGTACCGTATTGGTGCCATAAGTAGTGTGCGGTTGAATAGAGATACCTATTTGTTCGATGCCTTGCAAGAGCAATATCTTCCTGTGTCCCAGTGATGGAACACCTTCGTCAATGAGCAGTGAAATGAAAATGTCGAGCGGATTTTCATAACCATAGGAACAGCATTCACCATAATAGTGCTGTTTTTTCATGCAATCCTCGTCTACTCTTTCATGCCCTGCATATCCTTGCTTTCCGCTCGAAAGCGCATGACAATATGCACTTATCCAGCACAACGAATCGGGCGCCAGCATAGGCAAGGATTTTATCTGGAGTAAGGTATCCATCAGGCTTTTGTATTCTGCTGATTGCTTAATAAAGTCTTTGCCGGTTTTTTCGGGATATTGTTTCAAAACCGTTTCTGCAAATAATCGTGGATTGGTGCGTGCCAGGTTGATAATGAAAATGAGTTGCTTTTCATTTGCGCCCAGGTAACGGGCTTTTGCAGCCGTGTTGGCTTTTCGATAAGCCGGGTCATTCCATTTAATTGAATAGGCTGACAGGGGGTTGGTCATTGTGCCGGGCTCTGTATGAAGAGCAGGAACAACCAGGAAAAGGAAACAAAAGCATGCGAGCAGGGTTTTCATGGTGAACGGGGTTTGCACTTTCACGATGACTGGAGCTTTTTATTGTGCCCGCTGTTTGAATTAACCCGCTTTTACCAATGATAAAAAATTGGCCCGATGAAGAATCATCAGGCCATTCATTGTGATTGGATTTATGATTACACCATTGTTGCTATCTGACAACTATCACTTGTTTTACAATGTTCAAGCTGCCCGATTTCAATTGCATAAGGTAAAGTCCTTGTTTGAGGTCTGCCACTTTAAATTCAACCTGGTTTACACCGCGGTACACTTTTACATCCTTTGCCTGAAGTATGGAGCCGCTTGCACTTACTATTTTAACGTTGGCATCTTCTTCAACCTCACTCTTGAATTTGAGGCTGAATTGATTGTTGACAGGGTTGGGGTAAATAACCGCGCCTTTGATTTCTTCTTCTGTGTACAATGCTACACCCGGTGCCGGCGCATATGGTGTGCTGCTTGTTTCGGCTGCCATGGCATAACAGGATGCTGCATTGAATTTGCCACTCTTGCCAATAACGCGAACATAGTAAGTAGCACGGGTTGCTGTTGAGTTGTACACCAGGATTTCGTCCGTAATGCCTGTATTCAACGATGATCCTACCATGCGGTTGTTCTTGTCATACAAGTACACATCATAGTCATTTGGCAATTGAGTGAGGCTTACTTTCACATTTGTAAATGAGCCGCTACCTGTTGTAAACTTAAACCAGTCTTCATCGGAGCTCGTATTGATGGTAGCCTTGTTTTTGATGCCTAATCTAACTGATTTTGATTGCTTGGATGTATTGTTGCTTTCAAATG
>JBBIOQ010000002.1:56896-109363 GCA_037443285.1 Sphingobacteriales bacterium
AGCTGTATTGATACTTCCGCCTGCGCTACAGGTTGACCTTACCCTCCAATCGTACAATGTGGATGCAGTAAGTCCTGAAATGTTTACCGAAGTTGCGGTAGTTGCTGAAGCAGCAGTAGTCCATGTAGTACTTGTGTTGAGTTTATATTCAACAGTATAGCTTGTAGCTGTACTCACTGGATTCCAGCTTAGTGTTGCAGCAACATCCGTTATATTGGTTACGTTAAGGCTGGAGGGTGCCTGGCAATTCAGTACTGTTTGGAATTGGCTGGTGGCATAGTCACCAGTTGTTGTGCTGCAGACAGCAGCTACACGCCAGTTGTACAAAGTACCGTCAGTTAGACCGCTGAGTGTAGCAGAAGTATTGGTAAGCGTTATTGAGAAATTGGTCCATGTAGCAGCGCCAGCAATTTGATAATCCACTTTGTATGCTGTGGCCCCGCTTACTGCTGCCCATGAAATAGTGGCGGCAGATGTTGTAATAGTATTAGCTGCAAGCGCTGTCGGAATTCCACATGATATGGCAGCAGAGCCTACCAGCGGCCTTTCCCAAACGCCTCTGCCATAGGTGCCTACGCGAAGTAATCCACCTGACTTCTGGATGTCAAGGTCGTTGATGGCTACCATCGGCAGGTTGTCTGAGATATCAATCCATCCAGCGGTGGTGTTGTCTTTGTAAAAGACGCCCACATTAAGGCCGATGTATACTGTTTCATCTGTATTGTTGTCTACTGCAATGGAGCGGGGAATTACATAAGGAAGGTTGCCTGAAATATCCGTAAACGTGGCACCTGCATCGGTTGATACATACATCCTGTTAACTGTGCTGTTACAGGCTACATATACTTTTGATGGATCGGTTGGACTAACAGCAACAAAATTGATTGCAGATGGCAGATAAGTAAATGCCCATGTGGTACCGCCATCTTTGGTGTAATACAAGGCGGTGGACTTTGATGCATATATATACGCCGGATTCGATGGGGCTACAGCCAAGGCTGTTAGTGATGTAGTGATGTTACTTCCTGAAATGCTTGTCCAGGTAGTACCATTATCGGTGCTTTTGTAAACACCAGTCCACGCACCATACAAAGCATTGGAGTTTTCATCATACTGCAACGGTGTTACCCATTCACCAGAGGATGGTTTGTTAAGTGTACTGTATGAGTTGCCTCCATCAGTTGTGCGATATACCTGCCCGTATTGCGAAGTGCCCCAAATTACACTGGAATTGCTTGGGCTAATCACTGCATCCATGCCATCGGCGCCAAGCCAGTCAATCCATCCTGTCCCATTGTAAATGGCTGAACCATTGTCCTGTGCGCCACCTGTAAATATCTGGCTGTTGGTTTTTGAATTAGCTATTCGATAGAACTGGCGAACACCAAGTCCTTTTGATAAGTCGGTCCAATTGCTAGTGCCATTTTGCAGCTTATAGATTCCGCCATCTGAGCCGGAATAAACTGTCTTGTTGATATATTCAAGCACATGAACATCTGCATGATTATAGCCGATGGAATTGGGGTATGACCACGCAGATTCAGGAGAAAATGTTTTGCCACCATCCAGTGATTTGAAAACAATGATACCTCCAATATGTATTTCATCTGCATTAGTAGGATTCACACATACAGCCATATCATATCCTGCCTGGCCACCTGTACCACAGCCAGTAGTTTCGTAGCCAAAATAGTTCGTGCAAATACTTGATGAACCGGCAAGGGCCATGGCAAAAGTGAGCCCGGCATCATTAGACACATACAATTTGCCAAATTCATTTCCGTATGCCTGCAAAAGGTAGACCCTGTTGGGGTTAGCGGAAGAAACACCAATGAGTGTACGTCCGGTGGTTGTGACGCCTTTTGTCGTATCAATAGCTGTCCAGGTTTGGCCACCATCAGCTGAACGCAAAGCTGAATTGCCCGAGGCATACATGATGTTTGGGTCATCAGGTTTGAATTCAATATCTTCTATTGCTCCTGCATAAACCCTTGTCCATGTAGTGCCCCCATTGGTTGAGCGCCATATTCCATTACCTGCTGTAATGTGTACAAGGTTGGAATTGGTAGGGTGAATAAGAATTTTGCGAATGGTGCCCGTCATGCCACTATTGATCGCCGTCCAGGTTGCACCTGCATCTGTCGATTTGATGATGACATTGGCACTGCTGCCGGCATAGACTGTGCTTCTGTTACTTGGGTCAATGGAAACGGAAAACATGTTCATCCATGAACCATTACCATCAGTCAATGGTGTCCATGACGCTCCGGAATTGGTGCTCTTCCAAACACCGCCACCTGGTGATGTTACATAGATTACAGTTGTGTCTGCAGGATGAACCGCTATAGATGTAATGCGACCAACGCCAGGATTCCATCCTGATGTGCGGTTCCAGTTAAATGGGCCTTTTTCTACCCAGGCGCCGCTTGCACCATTTACACTGGGCTTTACACTCAGGGCTCCTGTAGCAGCCTGAAATTTTGATTGTTGGTAAGCTTCCCAATCATAGTTAGGAGGCAGTTGATAGCCATTTTTGTCGAGATGAAAACCAACTTCATAACGCCAACGTTGAAACTGCTTGTAACCGGTGCCTCTTTCCGTTCCGGCACTATCAAAATATCTTTTTGCAAGTGATTCAACCTGATCAATATTCAGGTCGCGGCGTTCCATGAGGTTGAAGATGCTAATCTGGGCTTCCAGGTGGGTGAACAGGAGTGTACAGAGGACAGCAACCCCTATCCTGCCAAGGATAAAAGTTTTCATCACAAATGAATTAATGGGTTAGTAAATACTTACCTGTGCCTCGGTATGCTCAATGGTGGTGTAATCAGGCAATACTTTTGGCTTACAATGGTCTACAATTTGCTTAGGGGCAAAGGGGGTTGATTAACTCGTCCTCTCGCTTCACGAGCAGGCGAAGAGTTACAGGATTACCATGGTGAAAAACACGCTTAAGGATGCAGGGAAATGACTGCTCAAGAAACACTCCTGTAGGGGCAGGAGACTTGAGTATTCAGACGAACCACTTAAGGACCGTCCGGTTAATTTCATACTGACGAAATCGTTGAGGCTAAATCCAAAAAGCCAATGATTACGCAAGCACGAATACAGGAAAAAAGTGGGGAAGTGTTAGTAAGTTCTGATTCACATCTGAGCGAGTGGCACTCAGGCATTCAATGGTGTGACATTAATGGGGACACAATGTTAGAAAATATTTTAAAACGTACCAAGAAATTTCTGAACTTTTTTAAAAAAATGTATTTCACGCTGGCGTTTGGTACATATTTTTAAGAAATGACCAAATTTCGAGGCGGATTTTCAATTTGCAACTATCATGCCAAACTAATTCTAAAGGCCGCGCATTATCCACATTTTTGAAGAATCTTCTAGTGCGTCAATCCGGGAGAAGTAACCAAAAACCAAGTTTAAAGTGTTGGCTTTCAGCAATTCATCAAAATGCTTTTGTACCCTTGAAAAATTTCTGGAGATTTTCAATTTGCTTTTGGTTGCACTATTACACCAAATCTGTTTTATGCTGTTTGCCAAACCGAGAAATGGATTTCCAGATGAATTGATTATAAAAATCATTTAGATGAAATCATTCAACATCGTTTCTCAATTATTGTTCTCTACCATATTGGTAACTGCCTGTCACAAACAGCCCTACAAGTCAAGCAACAAGATGTACAAAAAACAGGCAAGTGGCTATGCCAAGTTGTTGCGGCAGTTTCCGATTAAGGATACGTTTGAAACAAGCCCTGAATTTGTTGCTACTACCAATTTCAGCATGCGCAAACCCAATTATGTCATCATCCATCATACAGCTCAAAACAGTTGCAATGAGACTTTGAAAACTTTCACTACGCAGCGTACGCAGGTAAGTTCACATTATGTTGTTTGCCGAACCGGCACTGTTTTTCATATGCTCAATGATTATTTGCGTGGTCATCACGCAGGTGTGAGTTTCTGGGGTGGAAACACTGATTTGAACAGCAGCAGCATTGGCATTGAAGTGGATAATAATGGCAATGAATATTTCAGCGATGCACAAATTGAAGCCTTGCTTGTTCTGCTTTCGAAACTAAAAAAAGCATTCAGTATACCTGATGCGCATTTCATTGGCCATGCTGATATTGCACCAGGCCGAAAGGTTGATCCAAGCAGGCAGTTTCCGTGGAAACGCTTGGCAGATGCGGGTTTTGGCGTTTGGTACGACACTTCGAAGGTTGTTGTGCCCGATTGGTTTGATGCCTTAACTGGATTGCGCCTGGTTGGCTACAATATTTCGAAGCCCATGGCTGCAATCAGTGCATATAAAATTCATTATGCACCACAGGATACAACTGCCTCGCTTTCAGAAACTGATCGAAAAATTATTTTTAGTCTCACTCAGAAAGTTCAATAACGGGCTACTATTTCTGTTTAGTAGAGCAGAAATGGCTGAATGATTTCTTTCCATTCACTGGCAATCTCGGTATTCAAATAATTTTCATTTTTAATGTGAAAAAAGGCATCTTTTACACCTACTAATTTGTCGAGATGGCCTGTTCCTTTTTTGTTGGCTGCAGTAGGATATGAAGCCTCCGAAAAGTTTTCAGGATAATGTTTGGCAACCAGGTGCAGCAGTTGAATCATGGCCCTTACCGGCCTCAGCAAATGTTCCTCAACAACAGAATACAGGAGACCATTGCATTGCATGCCGGCATATCGTCCAGCAGCGGGTACAAATTGTCGGTAGCGGATAGTTAGCCCAGGAATATTGAGTTGCTGCCAGGCTTCTGCAATTCCAGCATCCAACCACGGAGCCCCCACTAATTTGAAAGGGTATGGTGTTCCTCGTCCTTCATGCAGATTGACGCCTTCCCACAATCCGGTGCCCGGGTATAGCAGCGCAGTCTCTACATGACGCATGGCAGGTGAAGTTGGAACAAACCAATCCGGATAGCCAAAGAAGGACTCACGATTCCAGTTTTTGCAGGCAATTACCTCGAGCTGAGCTCCCAGACTTCTTGAATGATTGAAGTAAAGGGCCAGTTCGCCCATTGTGCAGCAATGCCTGATGGGAATATTCCACCTGCCTACAAAGGATGTGCAGTTTTCTTCAGCCAGCCAAGGGCCTTCGGCCTGGTCCATATTTCCTCCTGTGGGGTTGGGTCGGTCAAGAATGATTATTGGCTTATTGCATTCTGAACAAGCTTCCAACACATAGGTCATTGTCCACAGGTAAGTGTAAAATCTGCAGCCAACATCCGGAATATCAAACAACACTGCGTCCACATCGTTCAGGTCTTCGGGCGAAGGCTTCATTTTTTGACCATACAAACTAATTACGGGCAGTCCTGAAACAATGTCAATTGCATTTTGCTGAACAGCACCATCCGGCCCCTGTGCGCTCATTCCATGTTCCGGTGAAAAAAGTTTGACTATTGTGAATCCCTTTTGTAGCAAGGCCTTTCGGCTGTGTTCACCTGTTGCGTCAAAGGCTGCATCGTTGGTTACTAATGCATAATGGTACGACTTTCGTTTTTCATACAGTTCAATAAAAATATCGACGCCTGCAACAGGTTTCATTCAGAAATATAGGCAGCATTTGCCGGAATGGGCAGCATTCAAAGGTTACGAATCACTTTCCTAACAGTGCCAACCACTGGCATAGGCACATGACAAGGCCATTCCAAACTGGCTATTTTCCCTCCCAGGGGCACCAGCAAAAAGGAGGGCCTGCATTGTTCCAGTTTCCGAACCACCAGTTTCTCTTCAAAGCGAAGAATTAGCAGCTGTCCGGCTTTCAGAAAGTCGGTTTCCTCGGCACACAGAATGTCGCCGCGGAAAATGCCGTATTGCTCCCAGCCGCTGCATTTTACGAGTAGCCTGAAAGCCATGCCGGCAAAGGGTTTATGAACCATTTTGCCCGAATGGAGCGAGCCCGGCGTTAACAAATCGATATGAACATTTTTGGTGTCCAAGGTGGATAAATAGTTCTTGCAAAGCTAAATAATTTAGTAATTTTAGTAAAGAAAAAAACCGGCTGCCTTACAAGGTAGGTTGGTATCAAAAGTGGGGGAAGTACCAATGAAAAACAACCAACTCAAACCCTGGGACAATTGGCCGAAGTACCGGTTGGTGGCAAAACCTGATTCGGCTTCTTTGCAGCGCATTGAAGAAATGCGTAACCATTTTCGTAGCCTTTATCCGCTGGATGGCGAATATCCGGAACCCGAACTGGCCTTCTTCAGCCAGCGCATGCCCGAAGCCTCTGAAAATCTGCTTGTTAACTGGCTCGAAAAACTTTGTGCCAACAACAACCGGTTTGATATTGTGCTGAACAATTTTTCAGGCATTCCGCCGCACCTGCTTTATATGCGCGTACAACCAACCGCCGGGTTGCTGGCATTTTCAACCCGCCTGAATGCTGTAATGGCGCAATTGGGATTGTACAATTCTGTGAATGCACCAAAGCCTTCCACTTGGAAGATGAACATTATCTCCGGGCTGCCTGATATTTTGTTCGACAAAGCCTTGCAGGTATTTTCAAAGCGGGAATTGTATTTCCAAATGCCAGTTTCACGCCTTGAACTAAAGAGACAGTCAACCGATGGAGAATGGCACCTGCTGCAAAGGTTTCAGTTTGTTGTGCCTCAGAGGGAAATTTTCCAACCATGGTACCAGCATGAAACTGCTGGAAATATTGGAGTTGTATGATAAGCAAAATACTACAGGAAACACCATACCCGGTATATGATTACGAACTGGTATTCAGGCCAACAGAAAACCTCCGTCGCAGGTTGGATTTGGTGCGTAAGACCGTGCAACAAAAGGCGCCGACTGCATTTTACAATCTCGGCCGTAATCATTTATTACTGGCTTCTTTTTCGCAATACGCAATGATGGAGGAAAAAATGGTGCAACGATTGCGCCGAATGGCAATGTCCATGCCTCCGTTTAAAATGTCTCTTGAAAATTTCGGTGCATTTGCACCCCATGTCATCTATTTTGCATTTCAGCCTTCTCCTGGTTTTAACCGGCTTCAGGCAATGCTCCGTGCCGAAAAACATCTGATGAAAGTGATAAACCAGGAGCCTCGCATTGCTGGAATGCCTAAGATAGTTGTGGCTCAGAAACTTGATATTTCTCTTTTCGAGCAGTGGTGGAACTATTTCGAAAAGAAGAAATTTCATGCATCTATGCTGGTCGATTCCATGTTGCTATTGCGCAGGCGTCAGGGTGAAAGGCATTGGCAAATCCTTGACAGGCTTGAGTTTAACAACCTTCCGGCAGAGGTGCAGCAGGGAACGCTTTTTTCTTAGTTTCAGGCTTACAATGGTGAACACCGGGAGATTCTTCTCCCGGTATTTTTCAATGAATCCAAATTTCCCTTCATTAACACAGATGTAATTTCTGAGCTGCTGCCTGCATGGCTACCTTTGGGTGGTTATGAAAAAAATCTTCATGTTGCTGACGTTGATTTTGAATTGCGGCAGCGCTTTATTTGTTTCGGCCCAGGTAAATACAATTGATGCCAATGGACGGATGCAATTGCCTAATGAATGGTTCCTTACTCCGGCCGGAACTTCTCTTCCTTTGGGCGACCTGCCATTGAACCTCGTTATAAGCCCATCAGGAAAATTTGCTGCAGTAACCAACAATGGTCAAAGCGTACAGTCGATTCAATTATTGAGTGTGAAACACAGGAAATTGTTGGGCACTGTTGAAATTCCAAAAAGCTGGTTTGGATTGCAGTTTAGTGCCGACAGCAAATTCCTTTTTGCATCCGGTGGCCACGATAACCGCATCTTGAAATATGCCATTAGCCAGAACCAATTGCAACTTGCCGATAGTTTTATCATCGGCAAAAGCTGGCCTACAAAGATTGGCGTTGCCGGCCTGGCTATTGACTATACAAGCGACCTGCTTTATACTGTCACCCGCGATGACAGCAGCCTCTACATTATTGACCTCAACAAAAAGGAAAAAAACCAGCGTTACAGAATTGATGCGGAAGGATACACTTGTTTGCTGTCGCCGGACAAGCGTTTGCTGTTTATCAGCATATGGGGTGCCGATAAAGTGCAGGTGTTTGATATCGCCACAAAAACATTTTCCGCAAGCATTCCTGTTGGCGACAACCCCAATGAAATGGCGCTGACAAAGGACGGCGCTTTCCTGTACGTGTGTAATGCAAACGACAACTCGGTTTCGGTGATTGACACCAAACAGAATACCGTGGTGGAAGTGCTTAATACTGCATTGTTTCCCAATTCGCCTCCGGGAAGTACAGCCAATGGCCTCTGCCTGAGTCCCGATGAAAAAACACTTTATGTAGCCAATGCCGACAATAATTGTGTAGCTGTTTTCGATGTTTCCAATAAAGGATTTAGCGCCAGCAAGGGCTTTATTCCTACCGGATGGTATCCCACCAATGTAAAACAGGTAGGAAAATATTTGTGGGTAACGAATGGCAAAGGATTTACGTCAAAGGCTAATCCTTTGGGCCCCACGCCTGTGAAGCCCAGGGTAGCTTCGGCCAGGCATATGGGCGAAACAACAGCTGCAGATGACCAATACATAGGCGGCTTGTTTAAAGGCACACTCAGCATCATTGCAACGCCATCAGAAAAGCAACTGGCAGCCTATTCAAAACAGGTATTCGACAACACTCCTTTTAATACCGACAAACAGAACCTTGGCCTTACAAAAAGCAAGAGTCCTTTTGGAGATGTAACCAATGGCAGCCCCATCAAACATGTGTTTTACATTGTAAAAGAAAACAGAACCTACGACCAGGTACTGGGCGATATGCAAGAAGGGAACGGCGATACTTCGCTGGTGTTGTTTGGAAAAAAAATTACACCCAACCAGCACAAGCTTGCCCATGATTTTGTGTTACTCGATAATTTTTATGTGAATGGCGAGGTGAGTGCCGATGGTCATAACTGGACCATGGGGGCCTATGCTACTGACTACCTTGAAAAAACATGGCCCAGCAGCTATGGAGGAAGAGGGGGTACCTACGGTGGTGAAGGCGAACGCAAGATTGCCAACAATAAGAATGGATTTTTTTGGGATTTGTGTCAGCGCAATAATCTCAGCTATCGCAGTTATGGCGAATTTGTTGATAATGGTAAAGCCAATGTGCCCTCTTTAAACAATCACTTCTGCTACAATTTCAGAAGCTTTGATGCTGCTATTCGAGACACTACCCGTTTTTATCAATGGCAACACGACTTTGATTCACTGTTGGCCATCAACCAGGTGCCGGCATTTAGTTCCATACGCTTTGGCAATGACCATACTGAAGGCTTGCGCAAAGGCCGTCCTTCACCCTTTGCACATGTGGCTGATAACGATTTGGCCGTAGGCATGTTTGTGGAATACCTGAGCAAGAGCCCGATTTGGAATGAGAGTCTTGTTTTCATTCTGGAAGATGATGCACAAAATGGGCCTGATCATGTTGATGCCCATCGTTCCCCTGCCTACATAGCCGGCCCTTTTGTAAAACGCAGTTATGTGGACCACACCATGTATTCCACTTCGGGGATATTGCGCACCATGGAGTTGTTGCTGGGGCTGCCTCCTATGACACAGTACGATGCTGCTGCACTACCATTGTGGAACAGCTTTACCAGCGAAGCCGACTTAACACCATTTTCGGCTGTTGCAAATACCTTTTCGCTTGACGAAAAGAATACGGCATTAAATAAATGGCAGCGCCTTTCAGAAACTTTTAATTTCACCAAAGAGGACGCCGCTCCCGACCTTGAATTCAGCAAGGTAATCTGGCATGCAGTAAAAGGAATGAATGTTCCATTTCCTGCACCCAAGCGAGCTGCATTTTTTGCCGCAAAGCAAACCGCTGATGATGATGACTAAATGTGGCCTGCTTCAATTTTTAAAGAGCCAACCAGATATTTATTGGCGGAGATCGTGCAGCTCTGTAAGGGGAGAAGATTCCAGAATTTCACGAGTAGATGTTTCATTTAATACAGACCATTTCACAAGTTGAATCTTTCCTTTGGTTATTTCAATGCCGGTAATATGCCCATTGCTGAAGCAGCAGCATCCGGTATTGAAGTACACAGGTTTTGTTGTTCTGTAGTCCAGGTTAGGCAAAGTAGAGCCATTGCTGCGGCGCAAAATTTCTTCGTTAAGTAGAAGAATTTTTGACTGGTCATTTTTTGTTTTGGCTTCTTCCAATAACAGTAGCAATCTTTCAAGGTGGGTTAATGATTCGAAGACGGGCTGGTGCGTATGGCCTGTTATCAGCAAGGTGTTCTGTTCATTGGAACACCATTCGTACATCATTTGGTTGTGCAGTGTTTTTAACTCATCGCTGTTGGAAGGTGTGTTGGGGTTAATGCGCAGCAGGCTTTGAAAAGGTGCCCACAAATAATTTACAACAGCAGCGCTCAGCGGGTTGTTGTCGCTTCGGCTATCGCCCTGGTTACCATGTGTACAGAATATTGAAAGTTCTTTGTTCAATGGAGTTTTTATTTTCAGAATGACTGCGCTAAGTATGTTCAAATGGGAGCCATACATTCTTTTTAAATAGTTAGCACTTAGCGGATCGAAACGCCAAAAACTATCATGGTTGCCATAAATTTTGTAATAGCAGTCGCGCTTCAAGAATTGCAGCTCTGCAGCAAATGTTGCTTTGTTGCTTTTTAAAACCTGGAAGATATTGTTCTCCCAGAGTTCTTCGGCATCGCCAAGGTTGATGTAATGAAAGCCTTGCTGATTGTAATAATCCAAAGCGGCGAGATAGGCGGCTTCGCAACCTGCAAAATCATCAGAACCGTTGCGCCTGCCTTTGTGCTGGTCAGAAAAAATGATAAATGACTGCGTATGCGGTTCAACTTCGAGTACTGTCACCCTATCCCGTTTATTCTTTGGTTTGCTGTGATAGAGTTTTGTAAGTGCCCTGAATACTTTATCTTTTTTTGGAGCAGAAGATGTTTTGTTGACAAGCCAGGTAACGGGTTTCAGCAGAAGCCAACGCAGTGTATTGCGAAATATTTCACTTGCATTTTGCATTACTGATACCTGCTACACTTTTATGTAGATCTTCTTTCGATCGAGCAGCCAGGCAAAAAACCAATACATGCTGATGGTGGCAATAGCGTAGAGCAATGAACCATTGCGAAGGTCACTACTCACGGGTTCGCATACGTAATGATAGAACCACGTGAAGGGTGACATATAAACCGGTTTGCCATGTTCATCCACATGGTCGGTCCAGCGAATTAATGCCAACACCCGTGGAAGGAAACCACTGAGTACAAAAATGAAAAGCGGGTTCTTGCCAAATACATCAAAGAATTTACTCCAGGCACCTTTTACTCCTCTGAATTCAATCAAATAAATCATGGTGCCAATGGTCATGAGGGCAAGGCCTGTGGTGTAGAGCACATAACTGCTGGACCATATTTTTTTGTTGATGGGAAAAGAAGTATCCCAAATAAGCCCCGCCAGCGCTAGTACTACGCCAGCTACAAGTAGGTTGGCAAGCATTTCAAAATTCTTACCCTTTTGCTGAATATACTGCCCTGTAAAATAGCCAAATACTACTTGGACTATTGCTGGGATGGTGCTCACAAGTCCTTCAGGATCGAAGGGAATGCCTTCTCCTTTGTAAACATGCGGAATGCCCAGCACTCGAATGTCAAAATTGGTTCCCACAAAACCCTTCATGCTGTAGGGATCAGTAGGGTCGCCCAATGTGTACACCAACGCCCAATAGGCCAGTAGAATAATGGCACTCCACAAAAAAGTGTAGCGTGGCTTTGTATAATAAACTAGGATAGAGGAAAAAAGATAGGCAAGGGCTATCCTCTGCAGAACGCCCAGTATCCTGATGCCGGTTTCGGGGTTTTGAGGATCAACCCAGTATTTGAGCACCAGGTTTTCGCCGCTCCATTTCACAAAAGGACTCCAATTGAGAAAAAGACCTATCAGGAAAATGAGTGCAAACCGCTTCAGCACTTTTGTCCAGAAAGCAGCATCGCCGGCCTGCTGCAAACGCGGCATTACAAAGGCCATTGCATTGCCAACGGCAAAAAGGAAAAAAGGAAAAACCAGGTCGGTTGGCGTGCAGCCATGCCAGGGTGCATGCTCAAGCGGTCCGTAAATATGGCTCCAGCTTCCGGGATTGTTTACCAAAATCATCAGCGCTACCGTGGCGCCGCGAAACACATCGAGGGAATAATAACGTTCTTTCAAAGGCAGGCAGATTTTTTTGCGGCCCTGAAAATAACCATACCCTTTCAATAAAAACACAAAGGCATTGCCCGAGAGTATTTGGGTTCAAAAGTTTGTATTAGCCAATTTTGGTTTGTGTGCAATCCTGTACGTTTGCATTTTAGGAACCATGAGTTATTCAAAAAATATTTTAATAACCGGCGGAGCCGGCTTTATTGGCAGTCATGTTGTTCGGTTGTTTGTTACAAAGTATCCCGAATACAAAATTGTGAATCTCGATGCGCTGACGTATGCAGGCAACCTGGAGAATCTTCGTGATGTGGAGCATTTGCCCAACTACCGTTTTGCCCATGTCAATCTTTTGGATGCAGCCGAACTCGCCAAGGTTTTCGAAACTGAATCTATTTCAGATGTCATCCATCTTGCTGCCGAAAGCCATGTTGACCGAAGCATTCTGAGCCCGCTCGATTTTGTTTATACCAACGTAATTGGAACTGTCAACCTGCTCGAAACAGCCAAAAAATTCTGGGCACGCAACTACGAAGGCAAACGATTTTACCACATCAGCACCGATGAAGTGTACGGCGCTCTTGGTGATACCGGTTTGTTCACTGAAGAAACCCGATACGATCCGCACAGTCCATACAGCGCCAGCAAAGCCAGCAGCGATCATTTTGTTAGGGCGTATGGCGACACTTATGGACTGCCTGCTGTTATCACCAATTGCAGCAACAACTACGGGCCATATCATTTTCCTGAAAAACTGATACCGCTTTTCATCAATAATATCATCCACCACAAGCCCCTGCCTGTGTATGGCGATGGCTTGTACACCCGCGATTGGCTGTATGTAAAAGACCATGCACTTGCTATTGACCTGGTATTTCACAAGGGTAACCAGCACGACACGTACAACATTGGGGGCTTTAACGAGTGGAGGAATATTGACCTGGTGAAACTGCTGTGCAAACTGATGGATGAAAAACTTGGGCGACCTGCAGGCACCAGCGAACAACTCATTGCCTATGTGAAAGACAGGCCGGGCCACGACAGGCGCTATGCAATTGATGCTTCCAAAATAAACCGCGAACTCGGGTGGAAACCAACCGTAACGTTTGAGGAAGGACTCAGCGAAACCATTGACTGGTACCTGGAAAATACCGAATGGCTGCAGAATGTAACCAGCGGCAACTACATGAAATACTACGAAACCCAGTACAAAGGCAGATAATACCCACCACCGGCATGGAACTGATAGAAACCCCGCTCAAGGATTGCTTCATAATTAAGAATACCCTTTTTGGAGATGAAAGGGGTTATTTCATGGAAAGTTTTAACCACCGCAAATTTTCCCAACTTACAGGATGGCAGGGTGAATTTGTGCAGGACAATCAATCCAGTTCATCCCACGGGGTAGTGCGGGGCCTGCATTTTCAGCAGGGAGCGCATGCCCAATCGAAACTTGTAAGGGTGCTGAGAGGCAAAGTGCTCGATGTAGCAGTTGACCTCAGGCCGGGCAGTCCGAGTTTCGGAAAGTCGTTTTCTTTCGAACTTTCGGAGAACAACGAACATCAGCTTTTTGTGCCACGTGGCTTTGCGCATGGTTTTTCCGTGTTGTCCGAGTCGGCTGTGTTTTTTTACAAATGCGATAATTATTACAACAAGGCATCCGAAGTGGGCATTCATCCTTTTGACAGCGACCTTCAAATTGATTGGAGGATTTCAAAAGACAATGCCATGCTTTCTGAAAAGGATGCAACAGCCACTTCGTGGAAAGAATACTTGAAGTTGGTTGAACTGGGTGATTTGTAATCCACTCGCCGGCGATAATAATCAGAAAACAAATTTTGCATATGAAAGGCATAATACTGGCAGGCGGAAGTGGCACGAGGCTGCACCCCATTACCAAAGCCATCAGCAAACAGCTGATGCCTGTGTACGACAAGCCCATGATTTACTACCCGTTGAGCATACTGATGCTTGCTGGTATCCGGGAAATTCTCATCATCACCACACTCGAAGACCAATCACAGTTTCAGCGTTTGCTGGGCGATGGAAGCCGTGTGGGGTGCAGTTTTTCTTATGCTGTGCAGGCCGTACCTAACGGGCTGGCGCAGGCATTTGTGATTGGTGCCGATTTTGTAGGCTCCGACAAAGTTTGCCTCATATTGGGTGACAATATTTTTTACGGTAGCGGCTTCAGCAAGTTGGTGGAGTCCTTCACCGAAATTGACGGCGCAGCCGTATTTGCTTATGAAGTGAGCGACCCCGAACGCTACGGGGTTGTTGAATTCGACGGCGATTTCAACGCCATCAGCATCGAGGAAAAACCTTCGAAACCTAAAAGTAATTACGCCGTGCCTGGTTTGTATTTCTACGATAACGATGTGGTGCATATTGCCGCCAATATCAAGCCTTCGCCACGTGGAGAATATGAAATAACAGATGTAAACAACGAGTACCTGCACATGGGCAAACTGAAAGTGGGCGTGATGGACAGGGGAACCGCATGGCTCGATACCGGCACTTTCGACAGCCTGCACGATGCCACAGAATTTGTTCGGGTAATTGAAAAAAGGCAGGGGCTAAAGATTGGCTGCATTGAAGAAATTGCGTGGCGCAAAGGATTCATTGACCGCGAACAACTAGACAAACTTGCTATTGAACTTGCTAAAAGCGGATATGGCGAATACCTGCGCAGGTTGAAGTGAAAAATCACTTCATGAAAATGACAGGCAGGTATTTTCAACAGCCTATTTGATTTCTTACCCTTTATTTTGCACCCGCTTACATGTTTGGATTATTATGAAAAATCACACACGCTTTGCTCTTATTGGATGTGGCAGAATTGGTGGACGGCATGCAGAAATCATAGGCCAGCATGGAGTGTTGGTTGCTGTATGTGATATTGATGAGCAACGAGCAAATGCCTTTGCGGAAAAATACCATGCAGAGAAATTTTACAAGCATTGTGAGATGCTTGCTGCCCTTCAGGGCAAAATTGATGTGGTAGTGATATGCTCGCCCAATGGTTTGCATGCCGCTCAATCCATTGATGCATTGGAGCATGGCTGCCACGTACTTTGCGAAAAACCCATGGCGCTTACCTCAAGAGAAGCTGACGCCATGATGGAGGCTTCGCATAAAGCCGGCAAAAGGCTTTGGGTGGTAAAGCAGAACCGCTTCAATCCGCCGGTGCAGGCCGTAAAGCAAATGCTTGATGAAGGCCGGTTGGGCAAAATCTTCAGCGTACAACTCAACTGCTTTTGGAACAGGCCCGAAGACTATTACAAAGATTCCTGGAAAGGAACACTGGATTTGGATGGGGGTACCTTGTACACACAGTTCAGTCATTTTGTCGACCTGCTGATTTGGTTTTTTGGAAAGTTGACACCCACTGCTGTTCAACTGGACAACTTTCACCATCAAAACACCATTCAGTTTGAAGATACCGGAGTAGTGATTGGTCGTTTCTCATCGGGCACAATTGCCTCCATTCATTATACAGTGAATGCTTACCGGCAAAACATGGAAGGATCCATCACCATTTTTGGTGAAAGGGGAACGGTGAAAATTGGCGGCCAGTACCTGAACGAACTCGATTATCAGCAACTGGAAGGTGAACCTATCACCGGACTCGCAACCGGCAATCCGCCCAACCAATACGGCTCCTATGTGGGTAGCATGAGCAACCATCCGTTGGTATACCAAAACCTGATGGAAGTATTGCACAACAACGGAAGCATGATAAACAGCATGGAAGAGGCCGCAGCAGCCGTTGAACTGATTGAGGGAATCTACTGCATGGCCGGCAGAAAATTCTAGCATCGCATGACTGACTCCAATCCGAGCTCACAGCACTTAGACTGAAGTTGCCGGAGATGCCTGTAACCGGGCTATTGCCTTAATAACACTATTTTTACGCTTTGCATAACATCCATTATTGGAAATCGTTTTTAGCAACGGTATGAAACTGACTGGCTTATTCTCCCTTATCATAGTAATGTGCTGCCTTGCCAATGTTACCCATGCGCAGGTATTAAACAGCGATAACTTGCGCAATGTGCAGGTGGAAACTTTATCAGACGAGGAAATCAACACTTACTACCAGAAGGCCAAATCGGCCGGTTTTAGCGATGACCAGATTTTCAAAATGGCAAGCGATCGTGGCCTTCCCGCCGACCAACTTACCAGGCTCAAAGAGAGGCTTTCCATCCTGAGTGCAGGTGGCAGTACAACGAAAGCATCGGGCACTTCGCAGCAAAAAACGGATAAAAACGGAAAGGAACTTTCGCAGGAATACGCAAAGCCAAGTCTCACGAAATTAAGGCGCGACTCAACCGTTTTTGGGTCAGAATTGTTCACTGAAACGAGTTCAGTGTTTGAGCCCAACTTCAAAATTGCCACACCTACCGGCTATGTTTTAGGCCCGGGCGATGAGCTTTCCATCCAGGTATTTGGCTACAGCGAACAATCATACAATCCTACTGTGAATTCCGAAGGAAACATTTACATCCCCAATGTTGGACCCATTGCAGTGAGTGGCCTTTCGGTGGATGATGCCTCCGTGAAAATCAAGAACAAACTTGCGGCAACCATTTACAAAGCCATCCGTTCCGGGCAAACAAGAGTGCAGGTGTCATTGGGAAAAATCAGGAGTATTTCTGTAACCATAATCGGGCAGGCCGCCAAGCCTGGCACTTATACCGTACCCTCGCTTACCACCCTGTACAACCTATTGTACCTGGCAGGCGGTCCTTCGGATAATGGCAGTTTCAGGGAAATTGAATTGGTAAGAGGAACAAAGGATTTTCGGAAAGTGGACTTGTACAGTTTCCTGCTCAGAGGCAGCAAAGAACAAAACGTGCTGCTTAAAGACCAGGATGTTATTCGCATTCCCTACTATCGCACCCGTGTGAGCATCGAAGGTGAAGTAAGAAGGCCGGGAAAATTTGAAATGCTACCCCAGGAAAATATTGATCAACTGCTCACCTATTGCGGCGGATTTACCGACAGTGCATATAGGGGAATGATAAAAGTGTTGCGGGTGGCCGATACAGGAAGGATTTTGAAGGACGTTCAGCAGGATGATTTTTCAGCCTATTTGCCGCAACCCGGCGATGCATTTACAGTGGGTAAGGCCCTCAACCGTTTTACCAACAGGGTTACGCTTCGGGGTGCTGTACTCAGACCCGGTGATTATGAACTGAAAGCGGGAATGCAACTTTCTGATCTCATCAGGGAAGCAGGAGGTTTGAGACCGGATGCTTATACTGACAGGGGCGTTATTGCGCGGCTAAAAGAAGACCAGACTGCTACAAGTGTATCGTTCAATGTAAAAGAGATTTTGGACGGAAAGCAAAGCGTGCCGCTCATGAAGGAAGATATCGTAACCGTTTCATCCATTTTCGACCTGAAAGATGGTTTTATGATTGACGTGGCTGGCGAAGTGCGCAAACCGGGAAAAGTAGTTTACCGCGATAATCTCTTATTGAAGGACCTCCTGCTGATGGCCGGAGGATTTACAGAGGGTGCCGACCTGCGTTCTGTAGAAATTTCACGGCGAATGAGTGATGTGGATGTTTCATCTCAGACCTATAGACAGGCCGAATTGATTAAGGTAGATATGAGTGCAGGGCTGAATGCCGATGCCGGGAACATAGCACTCAAACCTTTTGACCTGGTGCTGGTGCGACCCCGCGGCAGTTATGAAAGGCAGCGTTCCGTGACGCTGGTGGGGCAGGTGCTTAGCCCGGGACAATTTGTTCTGGAGAGCTCAAAGGACAGAATTTCCAATCTCATCAGGCGGGCCGGTGGCTTCAAAAGCAGTGCTGACAGTAGCGCCATCACCATCAGGCGGATAACCACCCTGGGCATATCGGCCGAAGAACGGCAAAGAATGATAGAAAATTTGCTTTCCATCAACCGGGATAGCCTCATTGCCAACCCTGAACTGCGCGATAAATACCTGCGCAATGTGGACTTTCTGAGCGTGAACGTGGAGAAGATTAAAGACAATTTTGGAGGACCGGAAGATTTGATATTGGAAGAGGGTGATTATATAGAAGTAGCAAGAGCATCAAGCCTGGTGCGGGTAAGTGGCGAAGTTTACCATCCCACCCTGTTGCCCTATGAACCAGATGCCTCGGCAAAATATTACATCAAGCGATCAGGCAACTTCACTTCCAAAGCAAGGCGAAGCAAATCCTTTGTTATTTACCCCGATGGCAGGGCCAAATCGGTGAAGCGCTTCCTGTTCTTCAAGTCCTATCCATCAGTTACTGCACGTAGCGAAGTGTTTGTTCCATCCAAAGACCAGGAAGGCAAAAAAGGCATGAGCACTGGAGAATGGATTGCCATTTCCTCTGTCATTGCCAGCCTAGCCACCATGGCAGTGACCATAGTCAATGCATTCAAATAGCTGTTACGGCTGTTTCATAAAAATTGCCAGGGAGACCAAACACATGTGTGGCATTGCCGGAATAATTGACCTGCAAGGAAGGCCGGTTATAGCATCAGCACTCAAACAAATGACGGATGCCATCCGCCACCGTGGCCCCGACGGCGAAGGTTTTTTCATTGAAAATAATATTGGTTTTGGCCACCGAAGGCTTGCCATCATTGACTTGAGCGATGCCGGCAAACAGCCCATGCAACGCGGCAACCTCGTGCTCACCTACAACGGAGAGATCTACAACTATTTAGAATTAAGAGATGAACTGAAGAAAAAGGGGTACCAATTTTTCACCGGGACAGACTCAGAAGTTTTGCTGGCCGCTTATGAAAACTGGGGGCCCGATTGTGCTCAGCATTTCAATGGCATGTGGAGTTTTGCCATTTATGACAAGGCAAGAAAGGAAGTGTTTTTTTCGAGAGACAGGTTTGGCGAAAAGCCATTTTACTATACCGAGAGCGGTGGCAGATTCATTTTTTGTTCTGAAATAAAAGGATTGTTGCCATTGATTGGGCAGGCCGAGTTGCAGGTGGATGCTGCTTTAAATTTCCTGGTTTTTGAACAGGCAGAACAGCCGGCACAAACCTTTTTCAAAGGCATTAATAAGCTCGAAGCTGCGCACAATGCGGTACTCAACCTGGATTCAGGCAATTTCAAAAAGACCTGCTATTATTCCCTAAACCTGCAGGCAAATAGCCACCAGGAATCCTTTTATGAAAAGGCCTTTCTTGACCAGTTCAGTAACGCTGTTGAACTCAGGCTGAGAAGTGATGTAAGGGTGGGAACCTGCCTGAGTGGCGGCCTTGACAGTTCTTTCATTGCAGCGATTGCCGCTGGTCTGCATGCAAAAAAATCAGAACAGCCATTTGCATCCATTACCGCAGGACTTGCAGGCGACAGCAACCGTGAATTGCATTTTGCAGCAACCGTTGCTCAACGATTTCATCTGCAAAGCAAAATGTTCACTCCATCTGAAACAGCGTTTTCGGAGGCTTTGCCGGCATTGGTATTTCACCAGGAAGAACCTTTTCATTCCACCAGCGTTGCCATGCAGTATTTTGTAATGCAGGCAGCTCATGACCTTGGGTTGAAAGTACTATTGGATGGTCAGGGTGCCGATGAAATACTGATGGGCTATCACCTGCATTTAGGTGCAGCTTTGCGAAACGAAACATTCATCAAAGCACTGCTGTTGGCATCCAGGAGTTTGAGCAACTATTCAATTTCACCCCTGATGGCAGCAGCCATTTGGGGGTACCACAGCCATCCGGTAAGGAAAGCAAACTGGCAAAGGCGCCGTTGGAAACCTGTATTGAAAAAGGGCATAGCTGAAAGGCTGAGTGTTGAACCTGCGCAACTGGCAGAGGCAAGCATTTCCGAATCGGTTGCACATTACCAACTTCATGATATGTTCCGAGGCACCTTACCCATGTTGCTCCGGTATGAAGACAAGAATGCAATGACATTTTCTGTTGAATCGCGTTTGCCATTTCTGGACCATCGTTTGGTGGAGTGGTGTCTTTCTTTACCGACGAACCAGAAAATTGCCAATGGATGGTCGAAACATTTGCTGCGCCAGACAGCCGCACCTTTGCTGGGTAGCGATGTTGCGTGGCGCAAAAAGAAAGTGGGTTTTGAGGCGCCGGAATCTTTCGTGACCTCCAACAAGAACTTCTTGCTGGAAGTGGTTCGTAAAAGCCGCATTGTGTTTCAACTGTGCAGCCATGTAGAAGTGGCCGGACTGCCCGATGCTTTTTTGTGGAGGTTGGCAAGCCTGGCACTTTGGGAAGAAGCTTTCCAGGTGAATTTGCGGGAAGATGCGGTGAATTAATAAATGCTATTTGCAGGAGCATGAGGATGCATACATATTCTGCAGGGATTAGGCCAGAGGCACAAACCTGGTATCAGCAAATGTTGCGGCTACTTCACCACTCACTCCTTTCTCTATATTTGAACCCTGATAAACAAATGGCGAAAAAAATGGGTAGGATTCCCACGGTTGGCAGCCATCTTTTTGTCAGCAAATTTGTACGTTAAGCATACACCATGACGGTCATCAATTTTTGGAAAGCTAAGTTGGAAAGGATCCTTGGTCCAGCCATCAGTTTTGTAATTCGACATTATTTGGTCATCCTGGTGACAGGCTTTGTATTTGGGTTGGCTGGCATTGCTTATGCCTGGCTCACGCCACCGAAATATATTGCAAGGCTCACTTTCTCAATCGATGAAGACAACCCGATTTCTTCCAATTTGGGCGGGTTAGCGGCATCGTTCGGCATTGATTTGGGCACTCCGGGTGGTGTATTCACAGGAGATAATATATTGGAACTGGTGCGTTCGAGGAAGATGATAGAGAGGGCATTGCTTTCACCTACAACTAATAATGGTAAGCAAATGACCCTGGTGGATTATTATTTGCAATTGAAGCCGCTGGCGAAGAATGAAAAGAAAATAGGGTTTCCACTCAATGCTGACCGCGGTAGTTTTTCGCGTCAGCAAGACAGTGTGCTGGGGGCAATTTACAAGCGTATTTCAGAGGGAGATTTATACGTTGGCAAAATCGACAAAAAGCTCAGCATCATGGAAGTCACTTTCACAGGTGCCGATGAAAAATTTTCAAAAGAATTTACACAGCGATTGATGCTGGAAGTTTCCAACTTTTACACTGAAACCAAAACGAAACGTAGCAGGAGAAATGTTGAACTGCTTCAGGCAAAGGCCGATTCCATTCATGATGCACTCAACAGGGCACTTTATGGCAGGGCTGCTTCAGTTGATGCAAACCTAAACCCGTCAAGGCAGGCACCGTTGGTAAGTGCGCAACGAAGCCAGACAGATGCTACAGTGCTCACTGCGGCTTACGGTGAAATTTTGAAGAACCTCGAGGTCTCAAAGTATACCCTTCTTCGCGAAACGCCACTCATCCAGGTGATTGACGAACCCATTTATCCGTTGAAAAAGAAAAAGCCGGGCAGGCTGATGTCTGGCATTGTGGGCGGCATGTTGGGGGTTGCTATAGCTACACTGTTGCTGTATGTATATTTCTTCCTGGCAAATATCGCTGTAGCAAAACCAAATCAAAGGGTTGAAATCTAGGTAACGAAATTGCGCTAACACCACACCAATGATTATTCAATACCGACTGTTTTTTTTGATGCTTATTGTTGGTAGCAGCCTGAGTATATCGGGTCAGAAGTTGTATATGGCGATGGAAAATTTGCCCGCCGCAGCTAAGCGGTTTCAGCAGGATAATCATATTACTTCCATACCTATACTCTACGCATCTGATTTTGATCCCGAGGACGATGGTGTATACGATGAGGCCTTGTTGCGCACATCCATAGGTAAAAAAATACCGGATAAGAATTACCAGGGAATTGCGGTCATTGACTGGGAAGATCCGCTGATTGGTGTTTTGGAAAAGGCAGATTCAGCGAGCAATGAATTTCGCACAGCAATGTCGAAATACAAAGCATTATTGCAGTTGTGCAAAATGCAACGGCCTAATGCAAAATGGGGTTACTACGGAATGCCTTTTACAAGTTATTGGGATAGCACAAGGGTGGAAATGGCGAACCGAAAAATTATTGCATTGTTGCAGGAGGTGGATGTGCTGTTGCCAAGTTTGTACAGCTATTATCCTAACAATACACCACAAACCAACAACTACGCCTACGTGGCGGCCAATACACGCAACACTGCACAATTGGCAAAAGCATTAAACAAGCCTTTCGACATTTTCATTTGGCATCGTTACCATCCTTCCAACCAGGAGTTTGGGATGAAAACCATACCGCAAGCCGAATTTAAAAACTGGATTCAGGTGATGATTGCAGCATGCAAACCAGTGAGCTTAATGGAAGGAATCATCTGGTGGGGAGCCGATGATTATTATTACCGCACAGGAAACAAAAACCTGGCCGGCGAAGTTGGTACTAAGAATTTTGAAAAATACCAGTCAGATTTGATCAGGAATTACGGCACCATGTGCCAGTCTGTATTGAATTCACAATGACGCAAAACAACGGATGCAGGAAATAAGTGATGCAGGAATTAGTAAATACCAATCCGCCAATTGCCGATGAAAAATTGAGAAGATTTTTTGCAGTTTTCTTTCTTTCATTATTTTTTGCCTACCCGCTATCCACTTTCGTTACCATGTTTTTGGTGCCATCTGGTTCCAATGTAATTTCTATTCTTGCAAGGGCATGGGTTTTTGTCCTGGGCCTAAATGCCATATACCTCAACCTCAAGTGGAACCAATTTCACCGGCCTGCAAGTTTTGTACTGTTTGTATTTTTCTGGTCCATCTATTCCACCAGGATTATTTACGATACAACAGTAAATACAGATGAACTGGGGTCAAGTCCATTCTTGTATTATTCCTTTGCCATTGTGCTCAGTTTTATCACCTGCATTGGATGTTTCACCAAAGTGGCATTCTGGAAGTGGCGTTATTTCAACATTTCATTGTTGATTACACTTGCTGCTTTAAATGTGCTGTTGTTGTATAATGTTATTACTACACCCAGCGATTACATCATTGATCGCGGTTTCAGGTTTGAGGGCAATGAACGGCTGAATCCAATTACATCGGGCATGCTTGCTTCTTTCCTGCTGGTTTTTATTGCAGTGCAGTTGTATTATGACAGGCTGAATTGGAAGAACAGTATTTTCTATCTCACTTTAGCGGCAATCGGAATGGTAAACCTGGCAGTTACACTTTCCAAAGGCCCCATCTTTTTTACTTTGTTGGCGCTGTTGCTCATCATATCCAGGCTGTTTGGTCAGCGCAAAATGAAGCCAATACTCTGGCTTGCTGCAAGCATATTACTCGTTTTACTTGTGATGGGCTATTTTGGGCTGCTCGATATTTTTTCGCTTGTATTGGAGAGGTTTTCGGGAATAGGCGAAAAAGATGAGAGTACCGCCGAACGACTAATGCTGTATAGCAATGCATGGAAGCAATTTCAACAGTCACCATTTTTAGGTGATTTTCTGGAAGAAAGGGTATTGAAAATTTATCCGCACAATATGGTACTGGAGTCTTTGATGGCATTGGGGGTGGCAGGCGGTATCATGTTTGTTACTTATTTCGTGGTTAGCGGTTACAAAATAGTGAAGGTGCTGCTGCGCACCCAAATAGCGATAGTGCCTTTAATAGTATTCTACGGCTTTATTTCAAGTATGATTAGTGGCAGTCTTAGCATGGGGCCTGAACTGTGGTATTGTTTTGCATTCGCACATGTGTTGTACTATCATTACAAGGAAAGGGTTACTGCATTGGAAGTGATAAGCAGAAATTGATTTAACGAGTGAAATTCATGAACATTACTGAACGGATAAAATCGCAATTCAAGCAGATTACTGCCTCTGCTTTTGTCCGAAGGTTCTTTGGTGTTTTTGCGCTGGATGTGGTTGCCAAAGGGTCCATGTTTATTTTTCTGCCTGTATTTCTTCGCCTGATGACCAAGGAAGAATTTGGTGCATTTTCCTACCTGCTCTTTGTGATTATGAACATGGCCTACATCATCAAAGCAGGGTTGGATACTGCGCAGGCCAAATTGTATTTTGATTTTAGAGGCACCAAGCGGAGGATGATGCTTTTCAATGTCAACATGATTGCATTGGCGCTTTTTGTGCTGGTGATTGTTGCGCTTCAAATCGGAGGACTGGAACAGAAGTTGTTTCACAAGATTGGAGTCGACAATGCGGTGTTCAGCCATAGCAAAGTGTACATCTATCTGTATGTTTTTTCATTTATACAGCAGGTTATGTTGCAGGCTTACCTGATAGCTGCCAACAAGCCCGCAAAGTTTCAGATCTACAATTTATTCAAAGTGCTGGGCATGAGCGTTGGTTCGGTGCTGGTGCTGTATTTTCTGAAAGAAGCAAAGGTTAAAAACAGGCTCATGGTTGAGTCCCTGGTATCTATTGTCGTCTTCATGCCGCTGACCATTTACTTCATTGGGCAAATGAAAGCGGTATTCAATTGGGAAATTATCCGCAAGGCTTTGAAAATTGGATTTCCCATGCTGGGCAGTGTGTTTGTTGGTATTGTATATTCTTTTGTCGACAAGTATTATTTGCAACGAAACTTTGGTTTCGAAAAAGTGGCTGTATACAGCCTTGCTGTTTTCCTGACTACACCGGTCAACCTGATTTTCAGTTCATTCAATTTACTTTGGTATTCCAAATTCTTCAGAGAGAAGGATGTGCAAAAGAGCTACCGTCAAACGAAAAAAGTTTATGCTATAATGCTTGCAACATTTGCAGCTATTTTCATTTTGCTTTGGGCATGTGTTTTTATTTGTGTGCGAATGGATATCATTGAAAAATCATATCTGCCTGTCGTTTACATATTGCCAATTGTGTTTTTTTACAGGGTACTCGAAAGCCTTTCAAACCTCTACTCAAACTTTCTCATTCAGGGCGAAAGGACGATTATGATTTTTGCCGTTACTGTTTCGGTGAGCATTGTTACCTGGGTACTTTTTGCACTCACTATTCCGGTTTACGGGTATTATGCAGCAGCTACCGTGCTATTTTCAATGGAGTTGTTACGAACACTTATTCTGATTCTCCTTGCCAGAAAGCAGGTGTTTGGCAAATTGAGAATGTCGCCGGTCATTCAGGAAACGGGAGGTGCCTCGTGAAAAAAATTGAATTGCTTGCGTTTCATAATATACTCTGGAGTCATTACACTGGAATAGTATTGAGTGAGCTGAATGCAATAGTTCATGAAAACGGAGGAAAGTTTAAAGTAGTTCATATTGCTTCTACTCAATCATCCCGACATGGCATTGGCAACGAAGAAAACAAGTATCATCGTTATGAATACGATTTATTGCACAAAGGATCATTGGAAGAGTTCGGTCCTTTAGCACAACTGCGCAAAGGCTTGCCCCATTTGTTCCGAAGCCACTGTAAGTATGTAATGGTTTTTGGATACGATCTTCCTTTGTACATGGCAGTTATACTGATGGCTCCTTTGGTAGGCAAGAAACTGATTGTAGTTGCTGACTCTACTGAAGCCGACAGAAAGCGGGTTTTTATCAAGGAAAAACTGAAATCATTCCTGTTACGTTTTGCCTCTATTGTTTTATGTTATGGTGATGCGCACCGTCGGTACCTTAAAAAGTTGGGTGTGCCTGAGCGCAGGATTTTCCTGAGGGTGCAGGCCACAGACAATGATGAAATAAGGCAGCTATTTCTTGCACAGCGCCAGCAGCAGGTTCAAAACAAACCGCATACACGAACATTCATTTTTGTTGGCAGATTGATACCGGAAAAAAATCTATTCACGTTGTTGAATGCATTTCAAATGCTCAAAAGTGATTGGTGTTTGCAGATTGTAGGTGGAGGAGAATTACTGAACCAATTGCAGAACCATTGTGAGCAACAAAATATTGACAATGTAGTATTCATGGGAGCTAAACCTTTGGCCGAGGTAGTGAAACTGATTGCTGCGGCCGATGTAATGGTGCTTCCCAGTATTTCTGAAACCTGGGGTCTTGTAATTAATGAGGCAATGATTTGCGAAAAGCCGGTAATTGTTTCCACCAACTGCGGATGTGCCGGCGACCTTGTGGATGAAGGAAAAAATGGCTTTGCATTTGAGGCTACAAATACCGAACAACTCTCGGCATTGATGAAAAGATTTACGAATAATGAAGTGGACATGAAGGCAATGGGGCAGCGTTCCTACGAGATAATCAGAAATTTCACGCCCGAAAAAGCCGCTTCACAGATATTTGCGGCAATTAGCAGCATTACCTGAACTAAAATGGCAAGCATCATTTCTTTACACACTAATACGGACAGCAGGGGCAACCTTACTGTAATAGAGAAGGTGATTCCTTTCGACATCAAGCGGGTTTTTTATATCTATGGTGTTGATGATTCGGTGCGGGGGAACCACCGCCATCACCAAACGGTTCAGGCTGCTATTTGCATCAAAGGTTCGTGCAGGGTATGCAGCCAATCGGGTCCGGGTATGGTGGTTGAAGAGTTTTTGCTTAATTCCCCTGCCAAATGCCTCATTATTGAACCTCGTGATTATCATTGGATGGATCAGTTTACACCCGATGCCATACTGATGGTGCTTGCATCAAAAAAATATGATCCTGAAGACTATATCTATGATCCCTATGCCTGACACGAATATTCCCTACGAAAATCTCCGCAGGGTTAATGAGCCTTTCAGGGAGGAATACGAACAAGCATTTTCGGAATTTCTCGATGCCGGTTGGTACATTCTCGGAAAAAAGGTCAGTGAATTTGAGGAGGCTTTTGCCAACTATTGCAGCGTGCAGCATGCTGTAGGAGTGGCCAATGGTTTGGATGCAATTGTGCTTTGCCTGCGTGCATTGAACCTACAGGCCGGCGACGAAGTTTTGGTTCCATCCAACACCTATATCGCTACCATACTTGCAGTAGCCCAGTTGGGTCTGAAGCCTGTGTTAGTGAGCCCCGATATAGCAACCTACAATATCAATCCTGATTTGATAGAGGAAAAAATTACAAGCAGGACCCGGGCTGTCATCGTGGTTCATTTATATGGCAAGTGCTGCAATATGGAGCCCATACTGGCTATTTCAAACAAACATGGCATTCATGTAATTGAAGATTGCGCCCAGGCGCATGGCGCTTCATTCAAAGGAAAATTGGCCGGAAGTTTTGGAGTGGCCAATGCATTTAGTTTTTACCCCACAAAGAACCTGGGTGCATTGGGCGATGCAGGAGCCGTTACTACCAACGATGCCGGTATTGCTGCTCAAATCAGGATGCTCAGGAATTATGGAAGCGCTAAGAAATATTATAATGAAGTAGTTGGATACAATTCACGACTGGATGAATTGCAGGCTGCTTTCCTGTGTATAAAACTGAAGCACATGGATGCCATTACGGCTCACAAGAGAAGGTGCGCAGATATGTATTTTCATGGTTTGCACAAGGGACTTGTATTGCCGCAGGTACACAAAGACTACTATGATGTTTTTCACATTTTCAATGTGCGCACCTCGCACAGGGACGAACTCAGGCAATGGTTGCTTGAAAATGGAATTGCCACCGAAATTCATTATCCGGTGCCGCCACATCGACAAGTAGCAATGGCAGAAATATTATCCGGTCAGTCTTGTGCCATAGCTGAGGAGATTCATGCTACCACGCTGAGCCTGCCTGTTTCCTTTGGTAACACGGAAACAGAAATCGAAAAAGTGATTGATACTGTCAACCGGTTTTGTTTGAAAAAAGGATTATGAGGTTTCCGCACTATAGTTTGTTTTTAAAAGAGCCTCCGGCCATCAACACCGTTGAAAATTGGGATGCTGTAAGGATAAATGCCGATGAGCCTGATTATTACATACCCGATAATCTTAATGACTACAAGGCTTTGGATTCAGTGTTGCGAACCTGCGAACTGGGCAGTTGGATTGCCAACAATGTTGAGAAAGCCGGTTGTAACCAATTGTTTTCAATTGGATGTGGTGTTGCTTATGTTGAATACAATATAAAAGTGCAGTCAAAACTTGAGGTTGCTGTTTCAGATTTCGTGCCTTCGGTAAACCGGCTTCAGCACCTGAATGTGTTTGACCGTGTATTGCGGCTTGATATAAACAACGAAATGCCCGAAGTGAATAACAAAACCGTGGTTTATCTCGGCCGCATTGATACAGAACTTTCTGATGAACAGTTAGTGTCGCTATTCAAAAGGCTTCGTGCATTGGATGTGAAATACATTTGCATGGTGCCTGCACAATTGCTCACAATTAGGGTAGTGCTGACCGAATGTTACATCTGGCTGAAAAGTTTTTTGAAAAATAAGCGAAGAACATATTGTGGCGAAAGCCGGTCGTTGGGTTTGTTCAAACGTCTTGCGCATCCATATTATGAACTAGAATACTTTAAGGTAGGAGCCAGTTCTGTTTTCTGGTTTTCTTCAATAGCGTAGTGTATGATCCAACTCTGTACATATTTTGATTCAAGGTTTTTGCCACGTGGCCTTGCGCTTATTGATTCTGTTAAGGCACATACGCCCAGTTTCAAAATTTACATTTTGGCATTGGATGATGCATGTTTTGAATACCTGCAATCCCTGCAGGATGCTAATCTTGAAATTGTTTCTCTGGCAGAATACAAGACATATTTTTCAATTGATATCTCGAAGTATGCCGATAAGAAGCAGTTCTATTTTTCAATTACGCCCAATATTTGTCTTTTCATTTTTGACAAATACCAAGAGGTAGATCAACTTTTCTACCTGGATGCTGACCTTCTGTTTTATCAATCGGCCAACTACCTGTTGGAGGAAATGGGAGAAAAAAGCATCCTCATTTGTTCGCATCATTTCCATCCCTTGCATCAGCTGATAGCTACGCACTATGGCCATTTCAATGTAGCCATCAATGGATTCAGAAATGATAGCGAGGGATTGCGTTGCCTGCAGCAATGGAAATCCGATTGTGAAAGTTGGTACCCGGGAATGCCGGACTTTCCGCATGACTTTTTCAGCGACCAGATTTTTCTAGACAAATGGCCAGCAATGTACCCTTCACTGCACATTGTAAAAAATGTTGCAATTGATGTAGCTCCGTGGAATCTGAACAACATAAAGATTACAAGAAAGAACGGCATCTTTTATGCCGATAACCAGGAGTTGATTGTGTTTCATTTTTCCAACCTTCAAAAAGTGGGTGCCAATACCTGGAATACGAATACTGCAAAATTCTTTATTTCAATAAAAGGACCGGTAAAGGAAATTTTTGTTGACTACATTAACAAGATTGAATCCTATGGGTTGGAAAACGGCATTGTGCAGGCTTTGACTTTTGAGCCCAATTCCGCCAGGTTTTTGGTTCAGAAAATTTGCAGGAATTTTTTCAATGAAATGATTGTTGTATGAAATCCTTACCGCCGGATTGTAAAGGTTGAATTTTGACTGGTTACGATAACGGGGAGTCTATAGATGAAACTTATTGGGCCTAAAATTGTTTGGGTATGGTAATTTTCACCTTGCTATTTTTGCGTCCGTTGCCAAAAGGCGAATCCTATTTTTGAAATTCCTGAATTCCTTCATCTAATAGATATCTGTGGATAATCTTGGTACGGGTTTGGATAACCAATTTGCCAACGGTAATGATACCGGCAATACAGTATTGATTACGGGAGGTTCCGGGTTCATCGGGACACATATCATTAGCATGTTCCCAAATATCCGGTTTATAAATGCTGATATTAATGCACCCAAGGTTGAACACAGCAATTGCATCAATTACAAAGCAGATGTGCGCAGCGAAAGCGATATGCGGCCGCTTTTCGAAAAGCACCGGTTCAGTTGCATTTTTCATCTAGCAGCAGCGCACAAGGATTTTGGTGTGGAGCAGGAAGAATATTTTGGTGTGAACGAAGGAGGCACTGCCCTGGTAACAAGAATAGCAGGTGAGTTTGGTGTGAAGAAAATAATCTTCTACTCTTCAGTGGCAGTATATGGTGAGCGAAATGCACCTACTACTGATTTTACTTCTCCGCACCCTACTAATGATTATGGTGCCTCCAAACTGGCAGCCGAAAATGTGCTTTCACAATGGTATGCACAGGATGAATCGAGAACGGTAATTATTATAAGGCCTGCCCTTGTGTTTGGCGAAGGCAATGTGGCCAATATGTTCCGGCTGATTGACCAGATTAACCGTGGCCGGTATTTTAACGTAGGAAAGGGGGAAAACATAAAGTCGATTGCATATGTGAAAAACCTTGCCGAAGCAACCATTTACCTTTTCACCCACCAGGAATGTGGTATCCATATTTATAATTATGCCGACCAGCCACATCTGAAGACCTCTGAAATTGGCCTTACCATTGCCTCGGCACTTGGCAAGCCTAAACCAAAGAGCATACCTAAAGGCCTGCTGCTAATGATGGCAAAGCCTTTCGATATCATCATTAAACTTTCGGGCAAAGACCTTCCTATTTCATCGATGCGGGTGAAAAAATATGGAACGCAAACTTTTCACCAGGCGCAGCAGGTTTTTGCCGATGGCTTCAAGCCGCGATTTTCAACGCAAGAGGGGCTTGCCCGCATGGTAGCCTGGTACAAGGAGAGCCTGCAGAATGGAAAGTAAGATGAAGGTTTCCATCATTACCGTGTGCTATAACAGTGAAAAAACCATTGCCGATGCCCTGCTAAGCATTAGCAACCAGGATTACAAAAACATTGAATCGGTAGTTATTGATGGCGGTTCAACCGACAAGACATTCGAAATAGTTCGGCAGTTTGCCGATGTGGTAAAATTTTCAGTTTCGGAACCCGACAAGGGCATTTATGATGCCATGAACAAAGGCTTGCAACATTGCACCGGTGATATTATTGGTATCCTCAATTCTGATGATATGCTTGCTTCGCCAAAAGTCATTTCATCCATTGTTGAAAAAATTGGCAACCTGCCGCTGGCCTGCATTTATGGCGATTTGGTGTATGTGGACCAGGTAAAAACCAACAAAATCATTCGCTATTGGAAATCGGGCAGCGGCTCTCCCCGCAAATTTTATTTTGGCTGGATGCCTCCGCACCCGGGTTTTTACATCACCCGGCAAGTGCTGGAGAAATGCGGTGAATACAATATTGATTTTCCGGTGGCAGCAGACTATGAATACATGCTGAGAGTAATGGTTCGTTACAACATTCCTTCCATTTATCTGCCCTTGATATTGGTAAAAATGAGGCTCGGTGGACTTTCCAACCAATCTGTAGCAAGCCGGAAAAGTTCCTTCATTGAAAACCACCTTGCGTGGAAAGTGAACAATCTGAAGCCATATTTTTTCACGGTTTGGCTCAAAATTGCCCGCAAATTTTCTCAATACCTTCGACGGCCGGCTTCAGCTAGCGTTGAGTAATTTATTTTGTGCCCCACTCATAACTTTCTCAGGCAGTAGTACATTGCCGGATTATTATTAAACCTATTTATGAAAAAAGCACTCATCACAGGAGTAACCGGTCAGGATGGCGCCTACCTGAGTGAATTACTTCTTACAAAAGGGTATGAAGTTCACGGTGTCAAGCGTCGCAGTTCGCTTTTCAATACCGACCGCATTGACCACCTTTACCAGGATCCACACGAAAAGAACATCCATTTCAAGTTGCATTATGGCGACCTGACCGATAGCACTAACCTGATTCGTATTGTTCAGGAGGTGCAGCCCGATGAAATTTATAACCTTGCCGCACAGAGCCATGTAAAAGTGAGTTTCGAAACGCCTGAATACACTGCCAATGCCGATGCAGTTGGCACACTTCGGTTGCTGGAAGCCATCAGGATATTGGGCCTTACTACTAAAACACGTTTCTACCAGGCAAGTACCAGTGAACTGTATGGGTTGGTGCAGCAGGTGCCACAGTCAGAAACAACGCCCTTTTATCCGCGTTCACCCTATGCTGTGGCAAAACTGTACGCCTATTGGATTACCGTCAACTATCGCGAAGCATACAACATGTACACCACCAACGGGATACTCTTCAATCATGAGAGTCCGCTGCGTGGTGAAACTTTTGTGACTCGTAAAATAACCCGGGGCGTTGCCAGGATTGCATTGGGCATGCAGGATAAGATATACCTCGGCAACCTGGATGCACAGCGCGACTGGGGCCATGCAAAAGATTATGTGGAAGCCATGTATCTCATGCTGCAGCAGGATATCCCCGAGGACTATGTGGTGGCTACCGGCGTTACTACCACGGTACGTGAATTTGTAAGGATGGCTTTTGCGGAGGCAGGCATAGAAGTAGAATTCAGGGGCTCGAGCATTGCAGAAACTGCAGTGGTGAAATCGGCCGGTGAAGGCGTGCTGGTACAACCAGGAACAACTGTGGTGGCCATTGATGCCAACTACCATCGCCCAACAGAAGTTGACCTGTTGATTGGCAATGCATCAAAAGCAAAAACAAAGTTGGGATGGGAACCCAAATACTCACTTGATATGCTGGTAAACGAAATGGTGAAGGCCGACCTCGCATTGTTCAGGCGCGAAAAAATGTTGCAGGAACAAGGCTACCAGGTATTGAACAGGTATGAATAAATCAATAGCAAAGGCTGTTATAATTTATTAGTTTCATCGCTCATGGATTTAAATGCAAAGATTTTTGTTGCAGGCCATCGCGGCCTTGTCGGAAGTGCCATTATGCGCAAACTCCAGGCAATGAACTTCAGCAACATACTTACAAGAACATCAGCGGAATTGGACCTGCGCAACGAAACGGCTGTAGGTTCTTTTTTTCAACAGGAAAGGCCTGAATATGTTTTTCTTGCTGCGGCAAAAGTGGGCGGGATTGTTGCCAACAGCACTTATCCTGCTGAGTTTCTGTTCAACAACCTAAGCATCCAGAACAATGTAATTCACCATAGCTATGTCGCCGGGGTGAAGAAACTTTTGTTCCTGGGTTCGAGCTGCATTTACCCAAAGCATTGCCCGCAACCCATCAAAGAAGAATACCTGCTCACGGGTGAATTGGAACCAACCAACGAGGCATACGCCATTGCAAAAATTGCGGGCATAAAAATGTGTGATGCTTACCGGGCCCAGTACGGTTGCCATTTCATTTCGGCCATGCCTACCAATATGTACGGACCCAACGACAACTTTGATTTGAAAAACAGCCATGTACTGCCTGCACTCATTCGCAAAATGCACGAAGCCAAAATGCAGGGAGCTGATGAGGTGGTCATATGGGGAACAGGTAAGCCTCGCAGGGAGTTTTTGCATAGCGATGATTTGGCCGAAGCTTGCTTATTCCTGATGGAAAACTTTGATGAACCAGGCCCCATCAATATTGGCACCGGCGAGGACCTGACCATACTGGAACTTGCCCAAATGGTGCAGCGGGTAGTGGGTTTTAAAGGCAGCATTGTGCACGATTTTTCAAAGCCTGACGGCACGCCACAAAAGCTGCTCGATGTTTCGAAAATTCATGCCTTAGGGTGGAAACACAGCATCGACCTGGAACAAGGCATATCCAGTGTTTACGATGCTTATCAACAACAATTAGCATGATTGCCTGTTCAACCTTTACCGACCTATTTGATGCCTATCCTTATTTTTGAAACTTAATCTTACGAATGAAAATACTTGTTACCGGAACTGCCGGTTTTATTGGCTTTCATCTTGCTAACCGTTTAATGGCCGATGGTCATGAGGTGGTTGGTCTTGATTGCATCAATGACTACTACGATACAAACCTCAAATACAACAGGCTGGCTTTTGCCGGAATAGAAAAGGATAAAGTGGCTTACAATTCGCTCGTTCAGAGCAATACCTATCCCAATTATCGGTTCATTCAGGTGAAACTGGAAGACCGGGAAAATCTGCAGCAGTTGTTTGCCTCCGAACAGTTTGAAGCCGTTGTAAACCTTGCAGCACAGGCGGGGGTGCGTTACAGCATTTCCAATCCCTATGCCTACATCGATGCCAATGTAGTAGGATTTATGAACCTGTTGGAGTGCTGCCGTCACAACAAAGTGGGACACCTGGCATACGCCAGCACCAGCAGTGTGTATGGGCTCAACGAAAACATTCCATTCAATCCATCCGAACCTGCCGACCATCCCATGACGCTGTATGCAGCCAGCAAAAAGGCCAATGAAATGATGGCGCATGTGTACAGCCATTTGTACGGTTTGCCTACTACCGGTTTGCGTTTCTTCACCGTTTACGGACCTTGGGGCAGGCCCGACATGGCTTTGTTCCTTTTCACCAAAGCCATACTTGAAAACAGGCCGATTGATGTGTTCAATTATGGCGACATGCAACGGGATTTTACTTATGTGGATGATATTGTGGAAGGACTGGTAAGGGTGGTAGGTAACCCGGCAAAGCCGAATCCAAATTGGGATGCAAAGAATCCGGAATGCGACTCAAGTTCGGCGCCCTACCGCATTTACAATATTGGCAACAATGCACCTGTAAAACTCACAGAATACATTGAAGCCATTGAAGAAAAACTGGGCCGCAAAGCGGAGCGCAACCTATTGCCTATTCAGTTGGGAGATGTGCCACGCACCTATGCCGATGTAACCAGCCTCATCAATGACCTTGGATACAAACCTGAAACCAGTGTAAAGGATGGTGTTAGCAACTTCATTGATTGGTACCTCAATTACTTCAACATTGTGGCCTGATTTTTTTAGCTGAAATCTTGTTTACCGGGCCAAACCAGCATGTCCAGAATTGCCATCATACTCGGTCGTCTCGTAATTGGAGGCACCACTATGGACACCCTACAGGTGGCGCAGCACCTGCAGCTGGAGCACGAAGTATTGCTCATAACAGGAGGTGGCGATAAAGATGAGTTTGAAGCGGCTTATCTTACTGAACATCTCCCGGGTATCAGAAAAGAACGTATTGATGGGTTCAGTAGTAGCCTTCAGCCGGTCCGCGATTTCAAGGCTTATCTTGAACTACGCAAGGTGCTGCGCAGATTCAAGCCCGATATTGTGCACACACATACTGCCAAGGCAGGCTTACTAGGCAGGCTTGCAGCTTCGGCTGAGCATGTGCCTGTGCTGGTGCACACCTATCATGGCCTTATGTTTCATGGATACTACAACGCCACCATTAGTGGACTGATAGTAAGGCTGGAGCGTTTTCTTGCCAGGAAAACCACCCGCATCATTGCCCTGAGCCCTATGCAAAAACAGCAACTGGTAAGCGAATACAAAATTTGCGAAGGCGAAAAAGTAACCGTTGTTCCTTTGGGAATTGACCTCAAATCATTTGCTGAAGACCGTGATAAAAAGCGTTCGAATTTTCGGCGGAAATATCTGCTAAATGATGATGAAGTAGCCGTGGGTATCGTAGGCCGCATAGTGCCTGTGAAGAACCACGGACTGTTTTTAGAGGTTGCTCACAACATCCTGCATGGTGGTCTCAAGGCCAGGTTTTTCATAATAGGCGATGGAAACTTGCGGCGTAAACTGCAGCAAACTTGCGCTGAAATGAAGCTCAATTTCACCTTCTTTCCCGAACGGCCGATAGCAGCCGACATCACTTTTACTTCCTGGATAACAGAGGTAGACAAAGCCATGGCAGGGCTTGATGTCATTGCACTCACTTCCTTCAACGAAGGCACGCCTGTTTCACTCATGGAGGCGCAGGCATCGGGCAAGCCGGTGGTGGCAACAAGGGCCGGCGGCATCGATGATATTGTGCAAAATGGTGTAACGGGATTTACAGTAGACCAGGGTAACCTGCAGGAATTCTGCGAAAAACTCCGGTTGCTCATTATGCAGCAACCGTTGCGTCAAAGCATGGGGCAGGCAGGCGAAAGACTTGCCATAGAGCGTTTTCGGAAAGAAAGACAGGTGGCAGACCTGAACAAATTGTATGCTGAAAGCCTGCATTGAGTTCTGTGGAATTTTTCCAGCCTTATTTTTAAAATTGATTACACAACAATCTGTGGTTTGTTGTTGTTATATCATGCGAAAGGTGGTTTAATGAGTTGCCAGGCCTGGAACTAATCAACTGGAAAAAGCCAAATAATCAGATTCTATGGAGCTGTTCACAATAAAAGATTTGGAAAATCTTTCTGGAATCAAAGCACACACTATCCGGATTTGGGAGCAACGATATTCCTTCCTGCATCCTCAGCGCACAGGTACCAACATCCGGTATTACAACAACAGCGAATTGAAGACATTGCTCAACGTCGCGTTGCTGAATAAGTATGGCTTCAAAGTGTCACGCATCGACCGGATGACAACTGATGAAATGCGTGACAAGATTCTGTCGTTGGCACAGGCGCCCGCCCAACAGGAAAGAATCATTAATGACCTCATTCATGCCATGGTTGACCTTGACCTTGACCAGTTCGAGGAAATCATCGACAATTTTATCATGGCAAGGGGAATAGAACGTGCAATAACCCAAATCATTTTTCCTTTTCTTGAAAAGATTGGCATTCTCTGGATAACCAACCATATCAATCCGGCCCAGGAGCACCTTGTCACCAATATTGTTCGCCAGAAATTGATTGTGGGGATTGAAGGTGCAGAGTCTAGGTTGCATACGGATAAATCTGTTTTGCTCTTTCTGCCAGAAGGCGAGCATCATGAACTTGGCTTACTGTTCACTTATTACATGTTCAAAAGCAGGGGTGTCAAGGTTCTTTATCTCGGCAGCAATGTTCCCATCAAAGACCTGCAGTATGTTGTAAAGGCTAAGAATCAAAACCAACTGTATACACATATCACTTCGCCGGCAAGCAATTTCAACCTCGAGCGGTTCCTTAACCAGTTCATCACCTTGATGCCCGAAGCCAATTTCGCCCTTTCCGGGCAGTTGACGCACCACTATAAGAAGAAAATTCCTGCGGGTGTCCATTTTATTCATTCGCTGCAGGCAGCTATTGAATACATCGGAACTTTTTGATTATCAATAATTATCAAACCTGCTCATTCCTCCACCGGAGGATTTTTTTTATTCCTGAATTGTTTGTTTCACCTTTTAACTAAAAAAATTAAACGAAAAGTTTGGATTACTGAAACCATTGCGTTTAACTTTACCCTTTCTGAAATTAAACAATTAGGGTATGTCAAGTATTGATTTTGATAAGCTGTTGCTGGAGAATTCTGATTTCCTGCGTCCTTTCGCCATTACGCTTACCCGTGACCATGAAACGGCCCGGGACCTGATCCAGGAAACCATGTACCGTGCCCTGGCCAATCGTGATAAATACAACGTAGGCACCAATCTCAAGGCATGGCTTTACACCATCATGCGTAATATTTTCATCAACAACTATCGCCGCAAATCCAAGCAGAATACCATTTTCGACAAAACAGATACCGATTTCCTGCTCGACTTTCAGCAAGGGACAGTGGCCAATTCAGCCGAGGGCAGCCTGAAGCTGAAAGAGATAAACAAGGCTATGTACGACCTTCCTGAAATCTTCAAAAAACCATTCATGCTCTATTTCGATGGCTACAAATACCACGAAATTGCCGATATGCTTCAGGAGCCGCTGGGCACCATTAAGAGTCGCATTCACTTTGCACGCAAACTGCTGAAATCGCAGTTGGAGCGCAGTTGATTCGTTCTGGAAATTTCAAACTATTTTCAGTGTCCCGTTAAACAAAATGTTGCGGGACTTTTTATTGCATCACGCTATGGGATCGGAAAAAAAGGCAATAGTAATTGGCAGCGGTTTTGCCGGTATGGCTGCAGCCAGCTTCCTGGCAAAGGATGGCTGGAAGGTGACTGTGATTGAAAAACATGATCAGCCCGGTGGCCGGGCACGTCGCCTGGTGGCTGAAGGCTTTACTTTCGATATGGGCCCGAGTTGGTACTGGATGCCTGATGTTTTTGAACGCTACTTCGCCAGTTTTGGCAAAAAGGTTTCTGATTACTACACACTCAACCGCCTGGATCCTTCGTACCGGGTGTACTGGCCGGATGACGAATGGGAAATTCCCGCCTCCTACGAAGCCTTAAAGAATTTGTTGGATAAAATGGAGCCGGGTGCGGGTGAAGCGCTGGATAAAGTGATGGAAGAGGCAGCCTACAAATACGAGGTAGGTATGAAGAACCTGGTATTTAAACCTGGCCAGAGCTGGGCTGAATTTCTGGATGCTGACCTGGTGAAAGGAGTCCTCCGGCTGGATGTTTTTACTTCCATCAAAAAACATTTCGGACGCCATTTCAAACATCCCAAAATCAGGGAACTCATGGAGTTTCCCGCGTTGTTTTTAGGTGCTTTACCAGAAGACACACCTGCATTGTACAGCCTCATGAATTATGCCGACATCAAAGGCGGCACTTGGTTTCCCGAAGGAGGCATGTACATGATTGCAGCAGGCATGCATCGGCTGGCCGAAGAGTTAGGTGTAACCTTTCTGTTTTCGCACGATGTTCAACACATACAGGTGACAAATGGAAATGCAAATGCCGTCAAAGGAACCGATGCAGCTGGTGCAGCCTTTATGCTGGAGGCCGACATTGTGGTGAGTGGTGCCGACTATCACTTCACTGAAACAAAACTGCTTTCGCCAGAATATCAGTCTTACTCTTCCAATTACTGGAGCACACGTGTAATGGCGCCTGGCTGCCTGTTGTATTACGTGGGTATCAACAAAAAAATTCCCAGCCTGCTGCACCACTCGCTGTTTTTCGACACTTCGTTTGCACCACATGCGCAGGATATTTACACTACGCCCCGCTGGCCCGACAATCCGCTGTTTTATGTTAGTGCCACATCAGTAACCGATACTACGCAGGCGCCTCCGGGCTGCGAAAACCTTTTCTTCCTCATTCCTATTGCAGCAGGGCTCAATGGAGATGATGATGCTTTGCGCCTACGCTATTTCACGCAGATAGCGGAAAGATTTGAGCAGCGCACCGGGGTGCAAATCATGGACAGCATTGTTTATTTCAAATCCTTTTCAACCACCGATTTCATTAGCGAATACAATGCCTTCAAAGGGAACGCTTATGGCCTTGCAAATACACTGATGCAAACCGCCATCCTTAAGCCATCGGTACGGAGCAGGAAAGTGAAAAACCTGTTTTATACCGGGCAACTCACCGTGCCAGGGCCGGGAGTACCACCCAGTTTAATCAGTGGGGAAGTAGTGGCCAAACTCATTGGGAAAATTTTTTGATGTTGTTTTCAACATAGAACAAGAAACATTGTTGTTATATTTCAGGTACAACGTTTTCCAATAATTTTCAATTCATCTGACAAGCCATGATGCAACTATTTCATGACGTAAGCGAAATGTGCAGCCGTGTAACCACAGAGCAGTACAGCACTTCATTCAGCAGTGCCATCCGCCTGCTGAACAGCCAGATGCGCAAGCCTATTCATAACATCTATGGTTTTGTGCGTTTTGCCGATGAGATAGTTGACACTTTTCACCAGCACGACAAAGGTGAATTACTGGAAGAGTTCAAAGCTGAAACTTATGCAGCCATCAGCAGGGGAATCAGTCTCAATCCCATCTTGCACAGTTTTCAGAAAACGGTGAATGAATATGATATTGAACTGCACCTGGTAGATGCTTTCTTTAAAAGCATGGAGTTTGACCTGCAACGTAAGGCCTACGACAAGGAAGGATACGAAGAATATATTTATGGCAGCGCCGAAGTAGTGGGATTAATGTGCCTGCATGTTTTTTGCGAAGGCAATAAAGAGTTGTACAAAAAGCTTGAAGCACCTGCCCGCAGTTTGGGTGCAGCATTTCAGAAAGTAAATTTTCTGCGAGATGTGAAGGCAGATTATGAAGGCCTGGAAAGAATTTATTTTCCAGGCTGCGACTTCAGGAACTTCACTGAAAGGGAAAAGGAGCAGATTGAAGAAGATATTCAACGCGATTTTGAACATGCATACAGCGGCATATTGCAACTGCCACTCACAGCAAGGTTTGGGGTTTATGTTGCTTACAAATATTACTATTCACTGTTCAAAAAAATTAAGCAACTGCGTGCTCACCGCATTATGGAAGAACGCATCCGCATCCCGAATTTTGGCAAGGCACTCATTTTGGCGAAAGCAGGGTTGCGCAGCCAACTTAACCTGCTGTAAAAGCAGTACTTTCATTTTTGAAACATGGCTGCAAGGCCTTAATGCACGATGAACAGCGAATTAACTGAGGTGATATTGGTGAATGAGGCCGATGAAAGTATTGGCACCATGGAAAAAATGGAAGCACACCGAAAGCCGCACCTGCACAGGGCTTTCAGCATTTTTTTGTTCGATGATAAAAACCGTATGCTCCTGCAGCAACGTGCTATTTCAAAATATCACAGTGGCGGTTTGTGGACCAACACCTGTTGCAGTCATCCGTATCCCGGTGAGGAAGTAATGGCTGCTGCAAAGCGCAGGCTGCGAGAGGAAATGGGCATTGTTGCTGAGCTCACCAAAGCCTTTGATTTTATTTACAAAGCTGATTTTGACAATGGGCTCATGGAGCATGAATACGACCATGTATACATTGGCCGCTACAATGGCGAAGTGAAGCCAGACAGTAATGAAGTGGCATCGTATTGCTATAAATCGATGGAAGAAGTGAAGGCTGACCTTGTTAATTCGGCGCACCGGTACACAGCATGGTTTAAAATTGCTTTCCCACTGCTGCAGGATTACCTGCTATCGAAAGCCGAACCTGCTATAGCCAGTTAAACTGTGCCTGCATTGTCTCGTGCCATCAGCATCTTTACATTTATACTATGAAAGAACCCGGCAAGGCAATCATCATTGGCGCAGGCATTGCAGGACTTGCAGCGGCAACTCGGTTGGCATTGCAGGGCTGGCAGGTTGAAGTGTTTGAGGCCAACAGTTATCCGGGTGGCAAACTCAGCTGGTTTGAGCAGGATGGGTATGCTTTTGATGCCGGTCCTTCCTTGTTTACACAACCGCAGTTGGTGGAAGATTTGTTTCGTTTTGCAGGTGTTCCCATTGAAAATTATTTCAGCTATAGGCGTGCCGGTGAAACCTGCCGCTATTTTTTCAGCAATGGAAAAAAAATTACTGCTTGGGCCGAACCTGGGAAATTTGCAGCTGAAATGCAGGAAGTGCTGGGCGAGGATGAGAAGACCGTCTTGCGTTACCTGCAGCGTTCTCAAAAACTCTACACACATATCGGCGAGATTTTCCTGGGGCAGACACTGCATCGATTGAGTGCATTTGAATGGAGCAGTGTGCTAAAGGCCATCTGGCATTTGAAGCCCGCTCATTTGTTTTCAAGCATGCATGGGTTTAACAAAAGAAGTTTCAAGACTGCTGAAGCTGTTCAACTGTTCAACCGTTATGCAACGTACAACGGCAGCAATCCATACAAAGCACCGGCCATGCTCACGCTCATACCGCATTTGGAAATGAACGAAGGCACTTACTATCCCGAAGGCGGCATGATCAGCATCACCAATGCATTATATAAGCTTGCATTGGATAAAGGTGTTCAGTTTCATTTCAACAGGCCGGTGCAGCGCATCATTCACCATGCCGGCAAGGTGAAAGGCGTTGTAGTGGATGGAAACAACCTCGCAGCTGATGTGGTGGTGAGCAATTGTGATGCCTATTTCACTTATGGCCGTTTACTCAGCAATGAGCACAAAGCAAAGAAGTTGTTGAAACAGGAGCGTAGCAGCAGTGCGCTGATATTTTATTGGGGCATTTCAAAATCGTTTGATCAATTAGGGCTGCACAATATCTTTTTCAGCAGTAATTACAACAGTGAATTTCATCACCTGTTTCAAACAAAAACTTTCTACGACGATCCTACTGTATACATCAACATCACTTCAAAAATGGAAACCGGCCAGGCACCTGCTGGAAAAGAAAACTGGTTTGTGATGGTGAATGCACCTGCCAACACAGGCCAGCCATGGCAGGAGTGGATTCCGCAAATGCGAAAGCGTGTACTAACCAAACTCAGTGATCATCTGCAAACCAATTTGGAAATGCTGATTGAAACAGAAGCGGTATTGGATCCGCCAACCATCGAAAGCCGCACTGCATCTTACATGGGAAGTTTGTATGGCACCAGTTCCAATGCAAGGATGTCGGCATTCCTGCGTCATCCTAATTTCTCCGAATCGGTGAAGGGGTTATATTTTGTTGGCGGAAGTGTTCACCCCGGCGGTGGCATTCCGCTTTGCCTGCGCAGCGCAGCTATCACTGCTCAACTCATTGCAAAAGACTATCGAATTCCAGTTTCACAATGACCAACCTTACTGTGAATGCACCACGGCGACAGGCAATTGCAACACAAATTGCACTTGCTTTTCATATTTCAGGTTTCATTGCCATAGCATTCTTTCATGCACAACTCTTCATCAGCCTTACACCACTCAACCTGTTGGTTTGCCTGGCACTTATTTTCTGGACACAACAAAGCCTTTCATGGCCATTTATCGTTTTTGCACTTTTGGCTTTTGTCATAGGTTTTGCAGCAGAATACCTGGGTGTGCACACCGGCTTGTTGTTTGGCGATTACGTTTACGGCAAGCCTTTCGGGCCTAAATGGCATGAGGTGCCCATCCTTATTGGGGCGCAATGGCTGGTAACCACCTACTGCCTTGGTATTGGCATGCACATGCTGCACCAACGGCTGCGCCGCAACCCGGAAGGCACTTATCATCGTTTTCCAAAATGGTGGAGTGCTTTATCGATTGTTTCAGATGGCGCCTTGCTGGCAGTAATCTTCGATTGGGTAATGGAGCCTGTGGCTGTAAAACTTGGCTACTGGCATTGGAAAACGCCCGATATTCCCTGGCTCAATTACTTCAGTTGGTTTGGCGTAAGCCTGCTGATACTTGCTATTTTTCACAAACTCAATTTCCGGAAAGACAACCTCTTCGCGATAAATTTGTTACTCATTCAGTTCATGTTCTTTCTGCTGCTGCGAACGATGATGAAGTAGCAGAACAACAACCGACAACAGATAACCGACAACAGCCATTCGCCCCAAACTCTACACCTCACACCTTGCACCTCACACCCCTTCGTACATCTAACTACTTACTTTAAAACATGCATTGGATTTTCTGGATACTCATTCCCCTCGGCGTTTTCTTCCTCATGGAGGCAGTTACATTGGCTACGCACAAGTTTGTGATGCATGGCTTCCTCTGGTACCTGCACGAAGATCATCACAACCCACGGGGGCATGTGTTCGAAAAAAACGATGCCTTTTTTCTCATCTTCGCTATCCCGAGTTGGCTGTGCATCATGCTGGGTTTGCAGAACGGTGTGTATTGGGTGGCCGGTATTGGTTTTGGCATTGCGTTGTATGGCCTTGCTTATTTCCTGGTGCACGATGTTATTATTCACCAGCGTTTCAAATGGTTTACACGCAGCAACAACACCTATGTTCGCACCATTCGATGGGCGCACAAAATGCATCACAAACATATCGGCAAAGAACATGGTGAAAGTTTTGGCATGCTGTATGTAGCCAAACAATACTGGGACAAAGTGCGTGCCGACAAAAGGCGATTGCAAACGAAATAATTTTTTTGCACCGGCAGTTGTACTGCTATTAAACATCGTTGTGTCACTCACTTCAGCAGGTGAAAATTCTATTCGGCAATTCGATATCATCATCGTGGGTGCAGGCTGTGCAGGCCTTTCGCTGGCTGTGCGTTTGGCCGGCGATGAAGCTTTCAAGGACAAGCAAATTCTTATCGTTGACAAAGCTCCTAAAAGCCTCAACGATCGTACCTGGTGTTTTTGGGAAAGGCAACCCGGCTATTTCGAAAAGCTGGTTCATCACTGCTGGGATGAACTTTTTGTAAAACATTTCAGCGGCGAGAAGGCGCTCAGCCTGCATGGCTATTCCTACAAAATGATTCGGGGCATTGATTTCTATCGAAATGCATTTGGTGTAATTAGTCACGCCCGTAATGTGCAGGTGCACTATGCGCCGGTGAAAGAAATAGATGCCGCATCAGGTATGGTAACAACAACAGACTCCACATTCAAAGCAGGCCATATTTTTTCATCCGTGCTTTCACAGGACCCTGTTTTCAAGCCCGGAGAATTTTACCTGCTCCAGCATTTTAGAGGCTGGTGGATTGAAACTGCTGAAGATTTTTTCAACCCGGCACAGGCCGACCTCATGAACTTTCGCACCAGTCAGCAACATGGCTGTGCTTTTGTATACATGCTGCCGGTAAGCAGCAAAAGAGCATTGGTAGAATACACATTATTTACCGAAGAAACACTACAGGACGATGCGTACGATGATGCATTGAAACAATTCATTACCGCTGAACTAAAACTTGAAAATTATACCATTACTGAAGTAGAGAATGGCATCATTCCCATGACCAACCTGCGCTTTCCCGTTCAGCAAGGAAAGGTGACGTACATTGGAACAGCAGGTGGACAAACAAAAGCCTCCACCGGCTTCACCTTCCAGTTCATACAGAAACACAGCCATGCAATAGTGCATGCATTGAAGCAGTCAAACGGATTCAATCTTTCAACAACACCTGCTCGCTTTCGTTTTTACGATAGTGTTTTACTCCGTGTTTTGCACGAACGCAAAATAGATGGCGCCGATGTATTTTATCAGCTATTCAAAAACAACCCTGCTTCAAGGGTGTTGCGTTTTCTCGACAACGAATCTTCGTTCCTGGATGAACTACTCATCATGAACAGCACTCCGAAAAATATATTTGTGCCCGCAGCTATGAAGGAATTGCATTGAAGTGTTTTGATGAAGGCAGGTGCACAAATCCAGATAGCTATCGGGAGTAAAATGATAATAAAGGAAGGATAGTTATATAGGTACTCATGAGCCAATAGAATGCAAATACCTGAAGGAAGGTAGAAAAAGTGGAACGACATCAGGGAACCAAAGCCCGGCACTACAGCAGCACCTTCGCATAATAAAGGCACCCACCCGAAACATGGGGGTAATATGTTTCGGGGGCCCTTTTTTGGGCAAGCAAAAAAGAACATAGAAAGGGTGCGAAGTATTCAACGAATGCGATGTGCAATTAAAAAGCTGAACCCTGTACAAAACCGAACTTCAACACCCAAATAGTTATCTGAATCAGTCAGTCAGCTTTCTTTCAAGTTGAGCCGGCCTTTTGTAGGCAAACTTTTCGAGGCATAGACAGAAAGTGAATTGTCGACAATTCAGGAGTTTCATTAGCACAGCAGGAATACCTGCTCCGTGCCCTTTGTGCCTCCTTAGAGTCTCGGTGGCTAACACATTGCGCCAGTGTGACTCTTATCATTTCCTTGCCTCAAAAAAAATACGCTATTTGCAGCCAAATATTGATTCGCCATGCTTGCCGCTCCAAAGATTGCTGACACCACCGATTTTCAAGAACAGCAAAATCAATTTCTCGCCGAAAACCCTGCCTACGCCGCTACTTCCATGCTCGACCATCTGCGCAAAACAGAGTACCATCGGCTGGATGAACAGGGCCATATTTACCTTGATTACACCGGTGGCAATCTGTATGGCGCCAGCCAGGTGCGCCAGCATACCGATTTGCTGTTGAATAATGTGTTTGGCAATCCGCACAGTACCAACCCCACTTCGAGGCTTTCTGGAAAACTTATCGACGAAGCACGGCAGTACATCATCAATTATTTCAATGCACACGATTACCATCTTGTTTTTACGGCCAATGCCTCACAGGCACTGAAGATTATAGGTGAAGGCTATCCTTTCCATGATAACGGGCACTTCCTGTTGCTGTTTGATAATCACAATTCGGTAAACGGCATTCGTGAATACTGCAAAATGAAAGGCGCCGGGCACACGTACAGTCCCGTACATATTGAAGACCTGCGCATCAATGAAACCTTGCTGGAGCACCATCTTGGTGCGTTTCCCGACAAAAAGAATAAACTGTTTGCCATGCCTGCACAGTCGAATGTGTCGGGTGTTAAGCATTCGCTGGAGTGGATTGACAAGGCACATGAACAAGGATGGGATGTGCTGCTGGATGCGGCTGCATTTGTGCCCACAAATCGACTCGATTTGGGCAAAGTGAAACCCGAATTCGTTTCGATGTCTTTCTACAAAATCTTTGGCTACCCCACAGGCATGGGCGCACTGTTTGTGCACAAGCGGGTGTTTGACAAGTTGCAGAAACAATGGTTTGCCGGCGGCACCGTTCGGTTTGTTTCTGTTAGCAGTGACAACTTTTTCCTCGCCGAAAATTATGAGCGTTTTGAAGACGGTACACTCAACTACCTCGGTATTCCTGCATTGAAAATCGGGCTGGAATATATTGAGCGTATCGGTATAGATGTCATCAACCAGCGGGTGCAAATTTTAACTGGCTGGCTGCTGCAAACCATGCAGCAACTGAAGCATGCCAACGGCGAACCCCTGGTACATGTATTTGGCCCCAAAGACATAACCAACCGGGGCGGCACTATCATTTTCAATTTGTTTGATGAAGCGGGCCAGGCTATTCCTTATGAAGGCGTGGAGCAGGATGCCAATGAAGCCAACATTTCGTTGCGCACCGGCTGCTTCTGCAATCCCGGCATTGATGAAATCAACAATTGCGTTACCACCGAAGAATTGGCCCGCTATTTTACCACGCAGGGCATTGGCACTTACCACGACATGATTTATGCCCTTGGCCGTATGCGAGGCGCTATTCGTGTTTCACTGGGTCTCGCCAGCAACTTCAGCGATGTGTACCGATTTGTCCAGTTTCTGAAAAAATATCTTTGAATTGCTTTCATTCAAAGCAACGCCAGGCTTACTAAAAAAGGGCAGGATGCAACAGGACAGCGGTTGTGATGCTTTGCATTAATATGCAAGCTCAATCAACATTTTGCCTGTTCTGCAAAAGCATGAGGGCAGATGTTGATAATAACTCATCAACGCTGTTGCCATGAAAACCTGCTTCACATTACCCCGGGCATTTTCATTCATCGCTATTGCATTGTTTTTATTGCCAACAGTATTCTCTGCTGCTTCGCCCAGACCGAAAAGGCAGGAGATTCTGAAAGTAATGGAACATGCCAACCATTATTTCATGCAGAAATGGCCTGACCCCGGGAAGCCCATATTTACAAATATTGAACGGCCATCCAATATCTGGACCCGTGCCGTGTATTATGAAGGACTGATGGCCTTGTATGCCATAAAGCCCGATATGCAATACTATGCATATGCGGTAGATTGGGGAGTAAAACATAATTGGGGCTTGCGCGGCGGCATAGAGACACGCAACGCCGACAACCAGGCCTGCGGTCAAACCTACCTCGACCTGTACAAAATAGATCCACAGCCTGAAAGGCTCAAGGACATTAAAGCCAGCATTGACCTGGTGTGCAAGACAGAAAAGGTGGATGACTGGCATTGGATTGATGCGCTGCAAATGGCAATGCCGGTTTTTGTACGGCTGGGTGTGCAACTGAAAGACACATCCTATTTCAGGCGGATGTATGAAATGTATTCCTTCTCGAGGAACAACCATGGAGGAAAGGGCCTATACAATACTGCTGAAAAGCTGTGGTGGCGCGACAAGGATTTTGTGCCCCCTTACAAAGAGCCCAATGGTGCCAATTGCTATTGGAGCAGGGGAAATGGTTGGGTGGTAGCAGCGTTGGTGCGTACACTCGAGTTGCTTCCGACATCCAACCCACATTATACTGAATACCTGCAGGATTACCGGGACATGCTGAAAGCCCTGCTGCCATTGCAAAGAACGGACGGCTTCTGGAATGTGAGCCTTGCTGACTCAAGCCACTTTGGCGGCAAGGAGTTGTCGGGAACAGCATTGTTTGTTTATGGCATGGCATTCGGTATCAACCACAAACTGATTGACAAAAAAACCTATTTACCTGTGGTTGAAAAAGCCTGGAGTGCCATGGCAAAGGATTGTGTGAACCCTGACGGGTCACTGGGTTTTGTGCAGGGGACTGGTAAGGAACCGAAGGATGGACAACCGGTTACCTACACAAGCCGCCCCGATTTTGAAGATTATGGACTCGGTTGTTTTTTACTGGCGGGTTCCGAAATGTACAAGCTGGCAAAAAAGTAAAAGACATTTTTAATTGTTACAAAAGTCGAATTGAAATGTATACTGCATTTTCGTTCAATGTCCGGGGAAATCAACACGCCAACCGTTTTCCATCGATGGGGTAGAATTAGAATTTGCCCAAGCAGTGAAATCATGGTGTGGCAAATTATTGCATGAAGAAGTTCCGGGAACGATTGCGTAAATAATTTTCAGGCATTCCGCTATGTTTCAGGATAGAGCAGGATAGTGATTGAATATCTGTCTTATACTTTTAACAGGAAATTGATAATGCTCCTGATTGCTTAGATAGAACATCAACACAAACCAACCTGCTGCTTGATATGAAAAACGAATTGCTGTTGAGGCGTTATGGCCTTGGCGTGTCACCAGTGTTTCAAGGAATAACTCCAATTGCTTCTTCACAGAAGCCACTTCACCCATACATCAATTTGTCAAGTTATTATCGAAGGATTTTTTCATTGCTAATACAACAGGGGTATTGATAGCCATTTCATTAATTCTGATAAACCAGTAATATATCATGCGTAGAGGTATCAGTCATGGTCTCGCTTTGCTGTTCATGTCCGTAATGATTTTGCCGGCATGCCGAAAACAGGCCTGGGATGAATATTATGGAAGACCTGCGGGATTGGAACAGCCTATTTACCAGGTGCTTTCCGGCAAAGGAAATTTCAAAAGTTTGTTGGCAACCATTGATAAATCGGGGTACAAAACCACGCTTTCTTCTGCCGGCTACTGGACCTTGTTTGCCCCCAATGACTCTGCGTTCAATGTGTATTTCAAAGAAAAGGGCATCAGCAGTGTTGAACAGATGGACTCTGTTACCTGTCAGAAAATAGTTACCTACTGCATTGTATATAACGCCTTTAAAAAGGACAGGATTGATGACTACCAGAGTAATGCAGGCTGGGTTGCCAACAGTGCCTTCAGGCGCAGAACTGCCAACTACACGGGTGTTTATGATGCAACCACCAAAGCAGGACTTCCCATAAAAGCGATTGGCGGAAATCGTAACAACAACGGTACTACTTACTGGGTGGAAGCAGACAACAACAATAAGTATGTTTCAGTGCTTACGGATACTTTCTTAAGCGCCAAAGCTGTTCCCGCCGCTGATTATAACTATTTCTACCCCAACGCTACATTCACTGGTTTTAATGTGCTGGATGCCTCAGTTGTGGAGAAGGATATCATGGCTGAAAATGGTGTTATTCATGTTGTAAACAAAGTGCTGGTACCACTGCCCAGCATTGATGAATACCTCTCCTCCAAGCCTGAATTCAGTGAATTCAAAAAAATATTCGACAAGTACCTGGTTGAATTTGTACTGAACCCTGTGGTTACCGACCGATACAAGACCGTTACAGGCAAGCCTGATAACGTGTATACCAAGGTATTCAACAGCAACCTTGCATTTTCACTAATCAACGAAAACTTTTTGAAGGCGCAGGATAATGATGGCCAGTCAAACTGCTACTCGCTGTTTGCGCCCAATAACACTGCATTGCTCGACTATCTCAATAATGTTTTGTTGAAGTATTATGGTAGCCTGGATGCCTTGCCCATAGGCATTCTTTACGATTTTGTGAATGCGCACATGTGGCAAACAGTAGTATGGCCGAGCAAATTCAGCAATAGCTTCAACTACCTGGGCGAGCCCGCACGATTCAATCCTGCAACGGATGTATTCGACAAGAAAATTTTGAGCAATGGCTTTTTCTATGGCACTAACAAAGTGCAGGAAGCCAACGTATTCAGTACAGTTTATGGGAAGGTATACCTGAACCCACAATACAGCTACATGAAGAGCCTGCTGGATCAGGAACTGAAATATGTTGTATCAAACCCATCGCAGCGTTTCGTGCTGTTCATGGTTAATAATGATGCATGGAATAAGGCTGGGTATTTTGCCGATGCTTCAGTGGATAATAATCCCAGTTTTCAGTGGCGTTATATTCCACCCGGAGGTGGCACTCAGGTCGTAGGTTCATCCTGCCTTGTACGCATGTTGCGTATAGTAAACCAACTGGTGGTTCCAGCCCCTAACAGCAACCTTGAAAATCTGACCAGTGATGGAGTAAACAAGACTTACGGTGGCGAATTTATACGCTGGAATGGCAATAAAATAGATGCCAGCGGCAACCTCGATTCCACCAGCAACAAGGCGGTTGCTACTTCTACCGAAAAGGCAAGTAATGGCACCGCTGTTTACATTGACCGTCTGCTCACCTACACCGAACTGAATGTGGGTAAGCATATTGAAAAACTGGGAACGCCTACCACGTCACAATTCAACAGTTACTGGAATTTCCTGAAGAATTCTAAAATCTATAACACCACCACAGGAGAAATTACGGGTTTGGCTGCAGGGGTTTTCTACACCATTTTCATACCGGATAATGCTTCTATACTCAAGGCGGTAAATGACGGATTGCTTCCCGGAACAGGAACAGCGCCCAACAAAGTGCCTAACTACAAACCTACAGCAGCACTCGACCAGGAATTGGTAATCCGTTTCATTCAGTATCATTTTCTGAACAAAATTTCAGTGGGTACTGATGGTCGTGAGAGCGGCTCCTATGAAACACTCCTGCGGCAAAACAATGGTGACCCAACCAATGTGTTTGTAAATAACAGTACCATAAATTCCATGAAACTTACGGATATGCTGAACAGGTATGCAAACGTAGTATATGCGCAAAGCAACTACATCAGCAACCGATGCATGATTCACCTGGTTGATAACTACATGAAGTATGTGCAATAAGCCGGTACCCAAACAATGGTAGCAGGCATTGAAAAACTAAACGGATGATCTGAAAAATATAATCACATGCGAAATCAGATTTTACATACTCTTTTCCTGTTGAGTGTTGCAGCGTTTTGCGGCGGCATGGTGGCAGCACAAACAACCGGGGCAGCAGCACAGGTTGTAACCGGCAAAGTGACCGACAAGAAGACCAAGGCGCCCATCCAGGGTGCATCCATCAGTGAAATGGACGCCGATGGCCGCATAGTGAAAGGGGCAACCACCGATATTGAAGGCAACTTCTCAATGCGCATCAAAAGCGAAAAGAACAAAATATCCGTTTCGTACATAGGGTATAAAACGCTGGTGTTGCCAATAGCCGGCAAATCGGTGCTGAATTTTGTGCTGGAAGAAGGTGAAACGATTGACCTGGGCGAAGCTGTTGTGCTGGCTACGAAAAAAACTGACAACGGCATGGTGCCAGTACCTGACAGAAGTCTTACAACTGCCACATCCAAGATCAATGCAAAAGACATGGAAGAAATGCAGGCCGCGAGTATTGACCAGGCTTTGCAGGGCAGGCTTGCCGGTGTGGATATTACTGCTTCAAGTGGCGACCCTGGTGCAGCCATGAATATTCGCATTCGTGGCACCAGCAGTATCAACAGTGCCGGCAATCCGTTGATTGTTGTGGACGGCATGCCTTATGAAACGGAGATTCCCGGCGATTTCAATTTTGGTACAGCCGATGAACAGGGATATGCACAATTGCTCAATATTTCGCCTGCCGACATAAAAGAAATTACCGTACTCAAAGATGCTGCCGCAACAGCTGTATGGGGTTCAAGGGCTTCCAATGGTGTACTCGTTATTACTACAAAGCGTGGTATCCGTTCCAAGCCTCAAATAAGCTACACATTTAAAGGGTCGGCCAGTGTATTGCCTGATGCCATTCCTATGCTGGATGGCGGTCAGTATTCTACTTTGATTCCCGAAGCCTATATGAATCGCAACGGTTCTGCCCTGAATACGCAATCGGTTCGTGAATTCAACTACGACCCCAATGATCCTTATTGGTACTACAATTACAGCAACAATACAAATTGGGTAAATGAAATTTCCCGAACAGGCTATTTGCATGATCACACGCTCAGCATGACCGGAGGTGGAGAAAAAGCCAAATATTTTGCGTCGATGGGTTATTTCGGGCAAAGCGGCACCACTGTTGGTACCGACCTCACACGTATTAACACCCGCATCAACCTGGACTATGTGGTGTCCGATAAAATAAAATTCTTTACCAGCATTGCTTATACACATACCGATCAGGGACGCAATTACCTGAGCACCAACGAAGGCGCCATTCGCAACGTTGCCTATTTGAAAATGCCCAACATGAGTGTGTTTGAGTACGATGAAAATGGGAATGTAACTCCTAACTATTTTTCGCCGGCAAGTAATATCCAGGGTCAGTACAGCCGCATTTACAATCCCCTTGCCATGGCCAAGGAAGCCAATTTTGCAGTACTCGGCGAACGCATTGTGCCACGAT
>JBBIOQ010000003.1:0-6582 GCA_037443285.1 Sphingobacteriales bacterium
AATTCTTAACTTAACTCCCTGACCTTTTGGTCTCAAAAATGGGGAGTATTACAAAGAACCATTATCCTGAAACATATTACCTTCCCTGCAATGAGGACATTTATGATTAAAGAGTGCCAGGAAATAATTGCGTTTTGGAGCTTTAATTATATTATTCATTCCTAAACTATTTTATTGTACGGTTTATCAATCTGTAGTCTTAATCCAGCTATGCCAGTAAGGTGTTGCTATTATTGTATTTAAAAAACCTGCCGCATACTTATAATTTGCGCAATCTGCATTACCCTTGTTTATTACCGCCTTATCTTCAAAGTATTTATGCAGTCGTTTAATATATCCTTCAATAAAAATTATTGAAATATTTCTATCTACATGTTTTTTTATGTTTGCTAAAACAATCGCTTCGCATTCCAAATAGCCATCGGCTGCTTTAAGTTCACCGGTTAATTCACTTACTTCATATTCAAAATCTAATTTCATATAATTATATTTTTATCCAAAACTTAAGCAGCTCATTCATTTCAGAACCTACAATATGGTAGCCCTTTGGTATTTCATCTTCAAGACTATGAAAAGAGGCCAGTCTGGTGCCCGGCGGCTTTTGCTCTAATTGCTTATACAAATAGCGGTTGTAATAATTGTACAATTCAAGGGAATAATCAATACTATCATCAATTTTATCAGTACCTGTAAGATTTTCGTAAAACGAATTATAGAAATAAAAGTGGTCGTAATTCCTGAAATCTATTTGAGTAAAATTTCCTTCAATGAAAGAAACGTTTTCAATCCGGAGCTTTTCTTTTGCCGCATCTGCATAATTTATTAATCTTTTTCTTTGTTCAATTCCATAATAAAACGCCATGGGTTTGTAATGTGCCGCAGCCAGACAAAATTTACCAACGCCGCTTCCTATGTCTAATATCCTCATATTGCTTTCAGCCGCTAAATAATTGGCAGCCTTTCTTGCTACAACCAAAGGTGTCCAATGCCGCTGCGCCAGCAACTGAATAGAAGAAGGATAAAGCTGGTTAAACTGTGCGTCAGAGCTAAACCAACTTTCGGTATTAATTCTTTTTTCGAGTAAAGGCATATTTATATTCTTACAATTTCAAGGTTATTATTTTGCATATTTACTTTTGCCATTCATCTGGTATTGTTTGGGCAGCAGTAAACCGCTTCTTTCATGTGGCAGAGACGGGGCGATTTTGGCTATCCATACACTTTCTGCATACTTCAGCAGTAGGTTATCATCGCTATAAATTAAATTAGTATTCATTTCCAGTACCTTTCCATCAACCGGCATGTGTGCTTCAACTATATAATCGTTATACTTTATTGTAGCAATTAAATCGCCTCTTTTTTTGAAGCCCAATGACTTATTAAAAAGCACCTGTTGAATTGCTTTAAAACCAATAAGCTTAAAACTGCAAACTCCGGTATATGCAACAGTACCCTGAAAGTCAACCCATTCATGGTCGTTTGTGTAATACAGGTCTTTTTTGGCTGATTGTTGTGTATTCATACTGCAAAGCTATCTCACATATTCCTCAGTGGCGGTAAACCTTCTCAATTCAAAAAGTGAGTTTTATCAATTTTTATAAGGTAAATTTGCAGCTACAATGAGTATTAAAGGCGTATTTCCAATAGATAAATGGGATTTTAAAAGTGAATCCGTTCTGGCAGATTTGCCTGCGGATGATTTGGAAATACTTACCGCTAACCAAACGGAACAGGTTTATAAAAAAGGAGAAATCATTTTCAGGGAAGCAGCTTACCCTGCAGGCATCTTCTATATAATTGACGGGAAAGTAAAGAAGTACAAATTGGACAAGGATGCTAAAGAGCAAATCATTTATGTAGCTAACAAAGGTGAACTTTTGGGTTACCATGCTATACTTTCCGAAAACCGTTATCCTGATTGTGCAGCAGCATTGGAAGAATGCAGAATTGCATTTATACCCAAAGAAGATTTTTTAGAAACACTGAACCGTTCAAAAGTATTAAGCAGGCGGTTATTAAAAACATTAAGCCATGAGTTTGCCGTATTAGCAAATAGCCTTAGCATGTTTGCTCAAAAATCTGTAAGAGAAAGACTGGCACTTCAACTAGTTGTTCTCAGAGAAAAGTACAAAATAAATTTTCAGGCTGGTATGCCAGTTGAAATAAATATGAGCAGAGATGATTTAGCCAGCCTTGTTGGAACAGCAAGAGAAAATGTAGTACGGGTTCTTTCTGAATTTAAAGAAGATAAAATTCTTGAAACAAAAGGCAGAAAGATTATTGTTCTAAATGTGACCAAGCTAATTAAAATTGCAGACTATAAATAATGCAACTCTTTTGTATACGGATAGCAAAGTGAATGTTTTTAGTTTGTATTTCAAGTTAAAATTATTTCCAGCAGACGTTGGGACTTGAATGACCCAACAAGCCAATACTCCAAGTCAGGCACATTTGCAAGGCACTCAAGCCAACACACAAAAGCCAACCTTGCAAAAGAGCCTGCCTTTCCCTACACACGGCAAGCATCATTCGGGTGGACACAGACCCACATTGTAGATGACCGAGGAGAAAGGGTATGCGTACAACATTGGTATTTGCAAAAGCTGGGCGGACGTAAACCGTGTTTCAACTTTTTGTTTTTCAATTTGGCTTTATATCGGGCAGACGAATAACTATTTAGCTATGTGCAAATCATCAACATTAATTTATAAATTTAGCTTCAGGTAGCCCGGCGGACGGAAGTCTATTCCCCAGCCTTCGCAAAGCCCTGCTCGTTGGCAATGTAACAATCAGGCTTTCGTTTGATTGGCTGCTTCAACTACCGGTTTGGGTTTTCTACCAGCCATTACATTACACCACTTTTTAAACAGGCTTAATGCTAGAATCCAGCATGAGAAAGCAATAGCCAATTACTGAATAAAAAAGGCAGCCCGTTTCCGGGCCACCTTCAGATTAGATTCACGGAGCTGTAATCAAGCCAGGTCGAATCGGTCGAGATTCATCACCTTGGTCCATGCTGCCACAAAGTCCTGCACAAACTTCTCTTTTGCATCAGCACAGGCATACACTTCGGCAATAGAACGCAACTCGGAATTAGAACCAAATATTAGGTCGGCACGGGTGGCAGTCCATTTTACTGCACCGGTAGCACGGTCGGTACCTATGAAGCCCTGCTGCACCGGGTCGGCTGCTTTCCAGGTAGTGCCAAGGTCGAGCAAGTTCACAAAGAAATCATTGGTCAAAACTTCAGGCGTTTTGGTGAACACCCCGTGTTGTGAGCCATCATAGTTGGTGTTGAGTACACGCATGCCACCCACCAGTACGGTCATTTCAGGAGCGGTCAGCGTGAGCAGTTGTGCTTTGTCGATCAGTATTTCTTCAGAAGCAACCGTGGCCCGCCTGCTGAGGTAATTGCGGAAACCATCAGCAATGGGTTCCAGCACAGCAAACGATTCCACATCGGTTTGCTCCTGCAATGCATCAGCACGCCCGGGTGTGAAAGGCAGTTTCACCTCAAAGCCAGCTTTTTTAGCTGCCTGCTCAATAGCCGCACAACCACCCAGCACTACCAGGTCGGCAAGAGAAACACGCTTGCCGCCAGCCTGGGCATTATTGAATTCCTGCTGAATGCCTTCAAGTACATCCAGCACTTTGGCCAATTGCGCCGGGTTGTTCACTTCCCAGTATTTCTGCGGGGTCAAACGAATGCGTGCACCATTGGCGCCACCGCGTTTGTCGGAACCACGGAAGGTGGATGCCGACGCCCATGCAGTGGATACAAGCTGGGAAACAGAAAGCCCGGAGGCCAGTATTTTGTCCTTCAGCACAGCGATGTCATTGTCATCGATCAACGGGTGCGTAACGGCAGGAATGGGGTCTTGCCAGATTAGCACTTCTGCCGGAACTTCTTTGCCCAGGTAGCGGGAAATGGGGCCCATATCGCGGTGCGTAAGCTTGAACCATGCACGGGCAAACGCATCGGCAAACTGATCAGGGTTTTCGTAGAAACGCCTGGATATTTTTTCATAGGCAGGATCAACCCGCAAAGACAAATCGGTGGTAAGCATGAATGGTGCGTGCCGCTTCGACGGGTCGTGCGCATCCGGCACTGTACCGGCGCCTGCATCGCCCTTTGGTTTCCACTGGTTGGCGCCTGCAGGGCTCTTGGTAAGCTCCCATTCGTAGCCAAAGAGGTTTTCAAAAAAGTTGTTGCTCCACTTTGTTGGCGTAGTGGTCCAGGCGCCTTCGAGGCCGCTGGTAATGGTGTCGTCGGCATTGCCGGTGCCGAAGGTGTTTTTCCAACCAAGGCCTTGCTCTTCAATGCCTGCAGCCGCAGGTTCCCTGCCCACATATTTACCGGGGTCGGCAGCACCATGCGTTTTGCCAAATGTGTGTCCGCCGGCAATGAGCGCCACAGTTTCCTCATCATTCATCGCCATACGGCCAAAGGTCTCGCGGATGTCGCGGGCAGCAGCCAGCGGGTCGGGATTTCCGTTTGGCCCTTCAGGGTTTACGTAAATAAGCCCCATCTGCACAGCAGCCAGCGGGTTTTCCAGTTCGCGGTCACCGGTGTATCGCTTATCGCCCAGCCATTCGGCTTCAGAACCCCAATAAATATCTTCTTCAGGTTCCCAAACATCTTCACGCCCACCACCGAAACCAAAGGTTTCGAAGCCCATAGACTCGAGTGCGCAGTTACCGGCGAGGATCATAAGGTCGGCCCATGAAATTTTCCTGCCATATTTCTGTTTGATGGGCCAGAGAAGCAGGCGTGCCTTATCGAGGTTTGCATTGTCGGGCCAGCTGTTGAGTGGGGCAAAACGTTGTGTGCCCGAGCCTGCACCGCCGCGGCCATCGGAAATGCGGTAAGTGCCTGCGCTGTGCCAGGCCATCCGGATAAAGAATGGGCCGTAGTGTCCGTAGTCGGCAGGCCACCAGTCCTGCGAGGCAGTCATCAATTCGAAAATGTCTTTTTTCACTGCATCCAGGTCGAGCGTTTTGAACTCCTCAGCATAGTTGAAATGCTCCCCCATGGGGTTGGACAGTGCAGAATTTTGACGCAGGATATTCAGCTTCAACTGGTTTGGCCACCAGTCACGATTTCGTGTGCCGCTGCCGGCGCTTTGCTTCAGCGCACCACCGATGAAAGGACATTTGCCCTGGGATTCGTTGCTTTCCATATTTAATCTTTTAGCGTTTTAAGAAACTTTGTGGGCGAAGTTACCACTGAATTTGCCAAAGGTTTATTTATAATAATAGTGTCCTCATCGACATAGGCTATAATCTATTGTCGATTTTATTGCAGGGAAAAGCATGCTAAAAAAGCGATGGGCAAACGAGGGCAGGCCGGCAATACCAACCATTGGAAAGAATACAAGAACGAACGTGTTTACATGGTAATTTTCCCGAGCTTCATCAGGGAGTACATCATGCTGCTGATGTGCAGCGATTGAATGATTTGGTTGTTGCGAAGCATGTTCAGCACTTCCTCCATACTAACCAGCATCACTTCGAGTTCCTCGTTTTCATCATGGTTGAGTTCATGCGTCAATTCGCAGTCGGTTGCCAGGTAGCAATGCAGCCTGTTGTTTTGTGTAGCAGGGTTGGTAGCTACTACTGCCACCTCTTCCACATGTCCGCAACTGTAGCCGGTCTCTTCCAGCAGTTCACGTTTGGCAGCATCAAGCGGGTTGGTTTCGTGTGGGTCCATAATGCCGCCGGGCACTTCTATGCTGAAGGTGCCCAGTGCATAACGGTATTGCTTCACCAGTACTACCCGGCCATCTTTGGTCACAGGGAAAATATTTACCCAATCGCTGTATTCCAGCACATAGTAAGGATCCATTTCCTCACCATTGCCTTTGAGCAACTTATCGGCTCTGAGGCTAAACCATTTTTCCTTGTGTATATAGCGGCTGCTTATTTGCTGCCATGGTTTGAGTTCGTGCGTCATAAAAAAAGCCTCTTTTTAAGGAGGCCGAAGATAGTTACCAATTCATTTGTTCACGCAGGCTGGTAATGTGCGCCACGTGATGCCGCCCGTGCCATGCGTAGAGCCCAAGGAGAAACCAAAGTGTTTGCTGCTTTTGAGTGGCCGGGTGCACATAGGTTCGGTTCCACTGTTCATCAGTTACATTATTCATGAGCAGGTACATGCGTTGGTGCAGTGCATGCAATATGGTGAGGGCGTTGTTCACCGGCAGTTCGGCATCTGCCTGCTTCACCCATTCATTTTCATCGTAAGCCCTGATGGTGGGATTGTCTTCTGTAAGCGTCAGTTTCATGCGGCAGTACGAATTAATGTGGCTGTCGGCAACATGATGCACTACCTGGTGTACGGTCCAGCCACCTTCGCGGTATGGCGTATGCAATTGTGCTGCATCAAGGTTTTGAACAGCTGCTTCCAGCAACACTGGCAACTGTGCAAGGTCCATTAACCAACGCTCTTTTTGTGCTTCCGAAAAAGGCTGCGGCTCGTATTTTCGGATGGGGTAACGGGGGTCCATGTAAATTCAGATTTAGATTTAGATTCAGATTTGGATTCAAATTCAGATTGAAATTTTTGATTGGAGTTTGAATCGG
>JBBIOQ010000003.1:6682-23691 GCA_037443285.1 Sphingobacteriales bacterium
GATTCAGATTTGGATTCAAATTCAGATTGAAATTTTTGATTGGAGTTTGAATCGGGAAGGTCATATCCGGTTCTTAAACTTTTGGCCGCGAAGTGAAGAGCGGTTAAGATAATCCATGAACCCGGTGATTGCAGATGACAATTCCGTATATCTGCCGATAAGTTCCATTGTTTCTGTTTCTGGAAAATATTTCATATCAATGCCTCTGAAGAGTTGTGAACGCACTTCGCCCGACGAGCCTTTTGCGATGGAAAGAAAATTTGTAAACTCAGTGTTTCCGGAACGTTCAAACCCTTCGGCAATATTGTCCATAATTGATCCCCCGCTTGCAAAAATCTGATCCCTGAATCTAAAATCTTTCATTGCCTGGCTTTGCTGCATCAATTCATGCAACAGTCCAAACAATGCCCTTGATTCTTGCCAAATTGGTAACTCGTAAAAATGAGAATAGGTAGCCATAACAAAATTTACAGCTACCTAAACTAAATGAATATTACAGTTTTTCAAATCTCAAATCTGAATTTCAAATTTTAAATCCGAATCTGAATCTGAATCTGAATCTGAATTTTAATTCCCGGATTGTACAATATCCAACAACTCTACTTCAAATATGAGCATGTTGCCACCAGAAATCACGGGTGGATTTCCCTGTATGCCGTAGCCCAGTGTATAAGGAATGTAGAACTTGTAGATGGAACCAACCGGCATGAGTTGCAGGCCTTCGGTCCAGCCGCGGATAACGCCGTTCAGCTGGAAGGTGGCAGGCTCGCCGCGGTCGCGGCTGCTGTCGAATTTGGTACCGTTGAGCAATGTGCCCACGTAATGCACTTTTACCACATTGGTATCCTTTGGCATGGGGCCTGTGCCCAGTTTTATCACTTCATACTGCAGCCCGCTTGCTGTTTCTTTTACTTCGGGGCGCTTCTTGTTTTCGGCCAGGAATTTCTGACCTTCATCAATGGTGGGCTGCACTTTCTTCATGGAAGCTTCCTGCAGTTTTTGTCTTAACGTCATGTCGCACATTTGTTGATCCATCAATGGTTGTTTGCCTTCAATAGCGGCCTTGAATCCTTCCATCAGGGCATTGTAGCTGAGTTTTTCTACACCCTGCTGCCTGAAAAAACTGCCATCGAGTACACCCATGGCATAACTCATACTATCCAATCCGTTCTTCAATACAACGGCTGGTTGTTTGGGTGCTGCGGCAGTTGTTTTTGCCGGAGCTTTTTTGGCGGGTTGTTTTGTTGTTTGTTTGGTTTGTGCGTGGGCAACCATACCTGTTGCCAATGCAATGCATGCAATTGCGATTTGCTTCATGTTTTTGTTTATTTCTGGTGATTTATTCGTCCCTTAATGCGTGACCGGTCAAATGTATAAATACATCTTCGAGGTTGGCCATCTTCACTTCGCGGGGTTTTTCAAAGCCCGAATCAATCAGGTCGTCAATGAGTTGATCGGGTGTATTGATGGCGATGATTTTTCCTGAATCCATGATGGCTACACGGTCGCAAAGCACTTCGGCTTCGTCCATGTAGTGCGTGGTAATGATGACCGTGGCGCCTTCATTCCTTATTTTTTTGATGAGTTCCCACAAGTTGCGGCGTGCCTGCGGGTCGAGGCCGGTAGTAGGTTCATCCAAAAAAACAATGGTGGGTTTATTAATCAGCGTAGTTGCTATGGAGAAACGCTGCCGCTGGCCACCGCTCAGTTCTTTTACTTTAGATTTTGCTTTGTCTTTCAGGTTCACCAGCGCAAGCAGTTCCATCGGGTCGGTTTTGCGGTTGTACAGCCCGCTGAACATTTCGATGAGCTCCACCAAATTCAATCCCGGGTAAAATCCGCTTGTTTGCAGTTGTACACCGATGATGCCTTTTATTTCGGCAGGTTGCGTATCCAGATTGAAGCCGGCGATGGTCACTTCTCCACTGGTTTTTTCGCGGAGTGTTTCCATAATTTCCAGCGTGGTGCTTTTGCCTGCGCCGTTGGGCCCCAACAGGCCAAATATTTCACCTTTCTGCACCTCAAATGAAATGCCTTTTACCGCTTCGAAAGAACCGTATTTTTTGGTGAGATTTTTTACGGAGATGATGGTCATAACTAAAGCTGCAAGCTATGTGCTACACGCTACACGCCAACTACGTATGCTGAAACGGCTTGCCACTCATTGGCGCAAAATAGCCAACTACCTGCAACTAATATCCCAATTTTGATAAAAAACCGGAAAGCATTTTTTGTTCATCCTGAACTTCTGCCAACAACTGGTTGATCAAATCCTGCCCACCAAAGCCCACATCTCGGGCAACCAACAATTGGGTTTCCAATTCAAAACAGGAACCGAGGGCGATTTCAATAAACCTCGCATAGTCCTTTTCACTTTTCCTACACTGCCTTCTGCTATATTGGAGGCAATGGACAAACTGCACCGATTTATCTGTGAGCAAATGCTATACTTTTCTTCTTTTGGAAATACAGCTGTTAAATTGTAACAACTAACAGCAATTTGAAATCCCTTTTGCCAAATGCGCAGTTCCTTGAAGTTTTTCATGCGGATGAGTTTAGATTGCATTAATCTATTAACTCTTCCGGGCTCATGCAATATGATTTTTCTCAAACTTCAAAATCGTGAAGCGCAGAGCGTAAAGCGTGCAGCTTCTTCCTCACTTTTCCTTCAAACAATCTTCCAGTTCTTCCATCATCTGGATGCTGCCAATGAATAGCGGCATGCGCTGATGCAATGAGGACGGCTGAATATCGAGGATGGGCGTGATGCCGTTGGTGGCATGGCCTCCGGCAATGCTGACAATGAAGGCCAAAGGATTGCATTCATACAACAACCGCAGTTTTCCTTTAGGCCTTTCGGTGGTGCCGGGATACATGAATATGCCGCCCTTTACCAGGTTGCGGTGAATATCGGCCACCATGCTGCCAATGTAGCGTTCGGTGTATGGACCTCCGCTTTCGGATGTTTTGTTTTCGCAGCGCTTCAGATAATTTTGAACGCCCTTACTGTATTTGCCAAAGTTGCCGTAGTTGGCACTGTAGAACTTACCATGCGTAGGGCATTTCATATCAGGATGACTCAGGCAAAATTCACCAACGATTGGGTCGAGCGTAAAACCGTTTACCCCACGTTTGGTAGCGTACACCAACATGGTACTGCTGCCATAAATTACATATCCTCCCGCTACCATTCGGTTGCCGGGTTGTAAAAAATCATCGATGTTAACAGGTGTACCAAGCGGTGATTTTCTTTTGAAAATGGAGAAGATAGTTCCTATGCTGATATTCACATCAATATTGCCGCTGCCATCTAAAGGATCCATCAGCAACACATATTTGCTGTTGTTGCTGATGTGATCATCAAACACTACAATATCATCATTCTCTTCACTGCCCACACCTGCGCAATAAATGCTGTGGTTCAGCAAATCAATGAGTGTATTGTTGGCAAAATCATCGAGCTTCTGCACTTCTTCGCCCTGAATATTTTCTGTTCCCAGCGCACCAAGAATGTCCACCAGGCCCGCCCTGCTTACCTCGGCATTGATGCGTTTGCATGCGAGACCAATGCTCCTGAGCAGGCCACTCAATTCGCCGGTAGCCTGGGGAAAATTGCGCAGTTCCTGGATGGTGAATTCATCCAGCGTCATTAGTTTTCGGGATCTTTCCATGATGGCAATCTATTAAAAAATGTTAGGCAATTTAACATGAATTGCTTTAGATGCTTCCGGAATTTGCAATGATTGTGAAAACATGAGGCAGCAAGCCTGCACCTCGTACTTTTGTGGCCCTTTGGAAATAAATCGTCCTCATTTCATTTCAAAAATTGTATGCAGGTATTCAAGTTTGGCGGAGCCAGTCTCAACACCATTGAACGTATTCAAAAAATTGCCGCCATCCTCAGGCAGGAACCCGGCAGGCCTTTGCTGCTGGTCATTAGCGCCATGGGAAAAACCACCAATGCATTGGAAAAAGTAGCAGAGGCTTTCTTCGAAAACCGCAGGCAGGATGCACTCATGCTTTTTGACCAGGTGAAGCAGCAACACCTTACCACGGCAAAATACCTGCTGGTGTTGCAATACAACGACTGCCTTGAACAACTCGGCGATTTTTTTACGGAAGCTGAATGGATGCTGAACGACAGGCCTGTGCGTGAATACGATTTTTACTACGACCAGTTGGTTTGTATCGGCGAATTACTCAGCAGTACTATCCTGTCCTTTTACCTGAAAGAAGAAAAAATCAATAACCAATGGGTTGATGTACGTGATGTGCTGCGCACCGATGACAATTTTCGGGACGCTGTTGTCGATTGGGAATTTACAGCATCACAAACCCATGCAATCCTGCAACCCATGCTGGCAAAGGCCGGTATTGTGGTTACTCAAGGTTTTATAGGATGCACAGCAGAAAATGAGAGCACTACCCTGGGCCGCGAAGGCAGCGATTTTTCAGCCGCCATTTTTGCCAACCTGCTCGATGCCGAAAACCAGACCATCTGGAAAGATGTGCCTTCGGTAATGAATGCCGACCCCAAGCAGTTTGCCGATGCCATCCCCATTCCCGAACTCAGCTACGAAGAAGTCATTGAAATGGCTTACTACGGCGCACAGGTCATTCACCCCAAAACGGTAAAGCCGCTGTTTGAAAAAAGTATTCCATTGTACGTAAAATGTTTTCTTGATCCCGCATTGCCGGGCACCACCATTACAAGGAAGAAAGCATTGAGGCTGCCGCCCATTATTGTGCGCAAGGAAAACCAGGTGCTGATGGATTTTATGTCGCGGGATTATTCTTTCATTGGCGAGCACTCAGTGGGTCGTTTGTTCCAACTGTTTGAAGAGGAAAAAACAAAACCAAACCTTACGCAAAACGGCGCCATCCGCTTTATGGCGGTATTTGACCACCGCGAGGAAAGGCTCCAACACATTGCCGAAAAAGCCGGGCAATGGCTGCATGTAATGGTACAAAAAAACCTCACAGTGCTTACTGTGAGGCATTATAATGAGGAAACCATTCAAAAATTTTTGGGAGGAAAAAAGCCATTGCTTTTGCAGCAAACACCTGATACTTTCCAGGCTGTGATTGCTGAATAATAATCAGCTTTCATCGGCATCCTGTTCCACCTTTTTAGGCTTGGGCGGTTTGGCATCCACCATAATATTCTGCACCAGCTTCATGGGAACAGGCTTGTCTTGACGCATGGCTGGTTGCCAGGTTGGCATGGACTCAAAACGCTGAATGATGATGTTGTTCATTTCGTTGTTCGCCTTGTTGCTCACTTTTACATTCACCACATTGCCTTTGGCGTCCACCACAAAATCCACATCGATATAAAGGCGCTTAGCACCACCTTCCGGAATGAGGTTGGAAAGCTCTTCAGCTATGCCATCAATGTACTGCTGAAATGCCTGGAGTCCACCGGGATATTTGGGTTGAGAGTTTACATAAGAATAGAAATCGGTGTCGTTGAATTTCACCACCTGGGAGGCACTCTTACGAGGTTCGGTGTTTTCAACAAATTTCTTAGGTGGCGGTGGCGCTTTGGGCAAAGTATAGTCCTGCAATAATTTGTACTCGCCCTTCTGGTTAATGACAATATTGGGCAGTTCCTTTTTTTCATTGAAATAGTAATAGGCCTTTTCAAGAACTCGGGCCAATGGCTCGTAATCGGGGCGCACCTCAATAAACTTTTCAAGCGCTTCACGGCTTTTTTCACGTTTGAAAACTACGGGCATTACATGAATGGGAATGTAATCCTGCCCTTCATTTTTCACTACCGAAGCAAGCACATACACCTCTTCAATCATAGGGTCGGTAAGCGGAATGCAACCAACGGTTACACAACTGCCATGCACAAAAATTTCACCACCGGGATGTGCAGGGTCGGCCAGCACACGGTCGCTCGGGTTGGGATAATTTACACCCAATGCCAGGTGGTAGTTGCTGTTCGGCCTGAACTGGTTGACATAGTAAAAACCTTCGGGCACCTGGTAATCGCCTTCCAGCCTTTTGGGACCAAGGCCGCCGGCCAGTGCACACACTTTGTAGGTTTTAAAAAGGCGGTATTTCTCCTTTTTGTCACTCTTCACCCAAACTTCCAACTGGCTATCGAACTTGAAGCTGCGGATGTACATGTACCTGGCAGGCCATTTAAGCCCTTTGGCCTCAAACTGCTTTTTCAGCGAGTCTTCGTTGGCGGCAAAAGCCGCATTTACTGTTTTGAATGATTTCTGGAATGAAAGGAAATCCGATTGTTTTGGCGGTTGCGCCACAGAAACCAGCCCTGCCATTACAAAGCAAAAACCAACAATAGGCTTGAGCCAGGAACACTTCATCTGCAATATTTGAAACGGGCGTAAGTACATGAACAATCCGGTTTTATGAATAACGCATAATCACGGTCAAAATTACAGATTCCCTCGGGCCTCCTGTTCTCTTTCTATGGCTTCGAACAAGGCTTTAAAGTTTCCTTTGCCAAAACTTTTGGCGCCCTTCCGCTGAATAATTTCGAAAAACAGGGTTGGCCTGTCCTCTACAGGCTTGGAAAACAGTTGGAGCAGGTAGCCTTCATCGTCGCGGTCTACCAAAATTCCAAGGGCTTTCAAAGGTTCGAGGTCTTCATCAATTTGTCCTACCCTGTCGAGCAGGTCATCGTAGTAAGTGGTAGGCACCTGCAAAAACTCCACGCCGCGGCTGCGAAGCTCAGTTACAGTACGCACAATATCATTGGTAGCAAGTGCCACATGCTGGCAACCCTCACCATTGTAAAACTCCAGGTATTCCTCTACCTGGCTCTTCTTTTTTCCTTCTGCAGGTTCGTTGATGGGAAATTTTACAAAGCCATTTCCATTGCTCATCACCTTGCTCATGAGCGCCGAGTATTCGGTGGAAATGTCGTTGTCATCGAAGGATAGGATATTGCGGAAGCCCATAGTTTCTTCGTAAAATTTCACCCATTTGTTCATCTGGTTCCAACCCACATTGCCCACACAGTGGTCTACATACAGCAGGCCGGTATCGGCAGGCTGAAAGTGTGGATTGCTCCATGCACGATAGCCGGGCAAAAACACACCATTGTAGTTTTTCCTTTCGATAAAAAGATGCACGGTATCTCCGTAGGTATGAATGCCACTCAGCACCACCTGGCCATTTTCATCTTCGATTTTTTTAGGCTCCATGAAGCTTTCTGCGCCTCTTGATGTGGTTTGGTGCCATGCATCGGCCGCATCGTCCACCCGCAATGCCAGCACTTTTACACCATCGCTATGCTTGTAAACGTGGTCGGCAATGGCATTACTTGTACGCAATGAAGCAGTGAGCACAAAAGTGAGTTTGTGTTGGCGCACCGCATAGCTCACCCTGTCTTTTATGCCGGTTTCGGGGCCGGCATAGGCCAGCGCCTGAAAACCGAAAGCACTCATATAAAAATGGGCGGCCTGTTTGGCATTGCCCACGTAAAACTCAACATAATCTGTACCCTGCAGTGGCAGGAAATCCTGAACGGAATTGTTTTGCAAACGGCTTTCAACAGCAGTTTCCATAGTATAAAACTTTTTTGGAGAGGTAAGTATGATAATCAATAACGATTGGCAACAGCATTGAAACTGTACCCTAAAACCTGTAACTCGTAACTTAAAACCGGCAGTGTTCCCCCGCATCCATTGCAAGGGCAATCATCAGGAAAATATATTCTCTGTTGGCAAGCATATTACCCGACAAAAATAGGGACGAGGTATTTGGAGCGGTTGTTAATTTATCAACCGAGTTTGCTGTATGATTTATCCTACACCCACTCCATGGAATCCGGAGATTATTGTACTGCTACAGCCTGATTTTTTCCTGTAATCGAATGTCATCCGAAGAAGCGCCGATTTTAATATCGAAAAAACCTGGCTCCACTACCCGCTTCATTTCCCTGTTCAAAATGGAAAAATCATTTTTATTGAGCACCATTTGCACTTCCTTCTCCTCGCCGGGCTTGAGGCTGATTCTTTCAAAGCCTCTTAGTTTCAATACATAGGTAGTTACCGAACTCAATTCCTGGTGTATGTACAGTTGCGCAATCTCATCGCCTGCTACAGCGCCTGTATTCTTTACTTTGAAAGTAACGTATACTTTTCCATCGGAGGTGTATGCTGAGCTGTTCACCTTAAGCTGGCTGTAACTGAAAGTAGTGTAACTCAGCCCGAACCCAAAAGGAAAAAGAAAGCCATTGACACCAGCATTTTCGCCAGCATCTGCCGAAGGCTTCATGGGAAATGAAAGCGGTATTTGCCCAACATTTTTTGGAATAGGCACACAGAGTTTTCCTCCCGGGTTGTAATTACCAAACAGCACATCTGAAATGGCATCACCCGATGTTTCGCCCAGGTACCATGTTTCCAAAATAGCCGGCAAATTCCTTGCTGCGAAGTTGATGGTTGTTGGCCGGCCGCCAGTATGAATGAGCACCGTAGGTTTTTTGAGCGCCGCAATGGCCCGCACCAAATTTTCCTGGCGCCCGGGCAAATTGAGACTGAGGCGACTGTGCGATTCACCAACGGTCTCCAGGTTGTCGCCAACAGACAACAACACCAGATCGGCTTTTGAAGCCACCTCCACTGCGTCCTGCAATGCCTTTTGTTCTTCGGTATCCAGCGGAAAATCTTCTATATCACTTTCGGGAAAATGCTTGTCAATATGTGTGCAGCCTTGCGCATAGAGCAGCCTTACATTGGATGGCAATGCTTTTCGGATTCCATCATAAAGCGTAACAACATTTACATGTGTTGGACCATATCTCGACATCAGGCTTAACTCCTCTTTGGCGTTAGGCCCGATAATGGCAATGGTAGAAATCCTATTCTTATCAACTGGCAACAGATGATTTTCATTTTTCAGCAACACGATGCTTTCTCTTGCGGCATCAGCAGACAGTTGCCTTGCTTCCTGGTTATTTACTATTTCATCGGCAGCTTCTTCATGGATAGTAAAAGGCTGGTCAAACAAACCGAGCCAGAATTTTACCCGCAGCACTTCTTCCACCCGTTGATCAATGATGTTCATTGGAATGCTGCCGTTTTTGATGCCTCTTCTCACAGCATAGATAAACTGTCTTGGATTGGTAAAATCAGTACGCACATTCATGCCGGCTGTCAGGGCCAGCCTGGCAGCATCGGCCGAATCCTTTGCCACAAAATGTTTTTCAAACAAATCTTCAAAGGCGTGACTGTCGCTGACCACGTAGCCATCGAATCCAAATTGCTTGCGCAAAATATCGGTAAGAAAGTAGGGACTTGAAATGATGGGTATACCGTCATAATCGTTGTAAGAAACCATGGTACCCTTTGCCTTTGCTTGCTGGAATGCAATTCTGAAAGGTTCGAGATAGAGTTCCCACATTTCACGTGGCGCCACATGCGGGTCAACACGAACCGCCCCATCGCGACCACCAACCGGTACGCCATATACGGCAAAATGCTTTGGCGTAGAAACTACTTTGTTTTGCTGGATGCCCAGGATATTTTGTTTGCCCAATTGTCCGACTAAAAAAGGATCGGATCCATAGGTTTCTTCTATTCTGCCCCACCTCGGATCAGAAGCCACATCGAGAATGGGCGAGTACACATTAGTATAGCCCAATGCCCTTGCCTCGCGGCCTGTAACGTCGCCGATTTTTTTCACCATTTCTTTATCAAAAGTGCAGGCCTGCGCCAGTTGCGATGGAAAATAGGTAGCCTTCATATGGTTGAGCCCACGGATACCTTCAGTAGTAAAATCAACAGGAATACCCAGCCTTGTTTCTTCCACAAACCACTTTTGAATAGTATTGATGGCATGCGCATGTGATGAGTAGGGAAAAGCGTACATCGTATCCTTCCGCAAACCGGTGAGTTGTTCATCAATGTTGGCAATGCCATCTTTCCATACGCTGTCTTTCCAGCCCGCCTGAGGCAATCGATCTGCAAGCACCGCACCATAGCCGTAAAGCGTAGCCAATTGACAGGTTTTTTCTTCCATTGTCATTTGGCTGAGCAGGTTCTTCGCCCTGGCTGCTGCTGGTTGTGACGGATCTTCAAACAAATCCTTTTTGCCGTTTTTGTTGAAATCAATCCAGCCCTGGTGATAAATATTGGATGACTGGCTGAAACAAACAATTAGACTAAAAGCAAGTGCAGCAGAAAGAATGAGTTTCTTGGTGAACATATTTGAACCGGGTGTTTTATTGAATGGATTCATTCACTCCTGGTATAATGCATTGATGTTTACGCCAGCAAAGAATGAATGGGCAATGTAATTCGTCCATTCCATTCATTGCAGGTTTCACACAAAAAATCCATCATCGCAAATTGGATGAAAGACGATAGAAATGAAACAGTTTCATACTCATGAATGCAAACACCATAGGCAGGAGGCTTACCTTTGGAACATTAATTTCAATATTCAAGGATTTCATTAAATGCCTCTGCTTTGAGATACATTAAGCCGGTTATATCATTGCTATTTCTGTTGATGTCTGCATCTGCTATCATTGCCCAGGACCTTGACCCAAGAGCCTATGTGCAGGTGCCTTTAAAAACCACCTCCCTAACTACTGGTTTTGTATTGTCGCATGGTGGAGTAGTAACCGACCCAACCCTTCCTGTAACAAACATTAAGGCCAATGTAGAGTCCGCATCTTTTGCTATCGCACGTTCGTTAAACTTCTTCGGTCTTACTTCAACAGCACTGGTGGCACTGCCCTATTCATGGGCACAGGTATCCGGCGATGTGGGAGACCAACAGCAAAGCATCACACGGTCGGGATATTCCGACATGCGCTTGCGGTTTTCAGTTTTGTTTCATGGCGCTCCGGCAGCTACGCTGGCAGAAATGAGAAAATCAACGACCGCTAAAAAAACCATTCTTGGTGCCAGCATCAATATTGTTGCACCAACCGGCCAGTTTATGACCGGTAAGCTAATCAACCTGGGTGCCAATCGGTGGGCTTTCAGGCCTGAACTGGCCCTTTCGCAACCTTTGGGAAAAAAATGGATGGTCGACGTATACTCGGGTATCTGGTTTTTCACCAACAACAATAGTTTCTACCCTGGTACCTACACCCGCACACAAGACCCAATGGGCGCTTTTCAAACACATATTAGTTACAATTTCAAACCCGTGATGTGGATTGCTTTCGATGCAACTTATTACGTAGGAGGACAAACTACTATCGAAAATTCTGTGAAAGATGACAGGCAGTCCAATGCACGAATTGGACTTACAGGTGTGTTCCCAACCGGAAAAACGAGCTCCCTGAAATTTGCAGTCAGCACGGGTGCAGTGGTGCGCATCGGGCAGGATTTCACTACTTATTCCATAGGCTGGCAGAAATCGTGGATTGACGGGCTTAGTAAAAACAAGCCTAAAAATTCTAATTAACCGGGCAGAAATAAGAGACTATATCAAATATTCCCATTGAGTAAATACCGTGTTTGAAACCTGGTTTTCGTGTTGGGTCGGGTGCAGCCAAACCAATAACTTCAACCCCAGATAAAACGAGAGCGATTTTATGCATGTGAAAACTATGGCACAATGGACTGCCGAAGGCCAGTTGCCGGATGTATTGTTTTGGGTGGGCTGTGCAGGCAGTTTTGATGCAAGGGCGCAGAAAGTGACGAAGGCCTTTGCAACCATTCTTGAAAAAGCCAACGTTTCTTATGCCATTCTTGGGTCAGAAGAAATGTGTACCGGCGACCCTGCCCGCCGCGCCGGAAACGAATTCTTGTTCCAGATGATGGCCTTCCAGAATATCCAGGTATTGAATGGCTATGGAGTAAAAAAGATTGTCACTACCTGTCCGCATTGTTTCAACACATTGCAAAATGAATATGGCGAACTGGGCGGAAACTATGAAGTGATGCACCACACCACTTTGCTGCAACAACTGATTGATGAAGGAAGGATCAAACTAAAGGAAGGCGGGGAATTCAAGGGAAAAAAAATTACTTACCACGACAGCTGCTACCTGGGCCGTGCTAACAACATTTACGAAGCGCCGCGCAAAGTACTGGAAGCGCTGGACGCGGAACTGGTGGAAATGAAGCGCTGCCGCAGCAATGGCATGTGTTGCGGTGCCGGAGGTGCGCAAATGTTTAAGGAAGAAGAAAAAGGCAGCACAAGAGTAAACTGGGAACGTACGGCCGAAGCTTTGGAAACAGGTGCCTCTGTGATTGCTGCAGCATGCCCTTTCTGTAACACCATGATGACGGATGGAGTAAAAGTGAAGGAAAAAGAAAATGAAGTGCAGGTGTTGGATGTGGCTGAAATGATTGCAAAAAATCTGGACTGATTTTTGCGTAGCTGTGTCACAAATACCCAACCACACACCCGTTCAACCATTTTTCCTTTTTCATTCATCCCCAATTCATTTTTGATTTCAATTGACTTATGTCCAGAATTCTGATTATAGACGACGAAAGAGCCATCCGCAATACATTAAGCGAAATTCTTCAGCATGAAGGATATAAAGTGGATGTAGCCGAAGACGGAGAAGACGGATTTGAAAAATTCAAAAAGAACAGCTACGATGTGGTGCTGTGCGATATCAAGATGCCCAAAATGGATGGGCTGGAATTTCTCGACAAAAGCCGCGAAATTAACCCCGACGTGCCCTTGATTATGATTAGCGGGCATGGCAATATTGAAACCGCAGTTGAAGCTGTGAAGAAGGGTGCCTATGATTATATCAGCAAACCACCCGACCTGAACAGGCTGCTCATCACCATCCGCAATGCTACCGACAAAACCACGCTGGTTTCCGAAACCAAAGTGTTGAAGCGCAAGATTAGCAGGGTGCAGGAAATGATTGGTGAAAGCGAACCCATTAAAAAAATAAAGGATACCATTACCAAGGTGGCACGCACAGATGCCCGTGTGCTGATTACCGGCGACAATGGCGTTGGCAAAGAACTGGTTGCAAAGTGGCTCCACGAACAAAGCAACCGCAGCAGTGGTCCTTTGGTGGAAGTGAACTGCGCAGCTATTCCTAGCGAACTGATCGAAAGCGAATTGTTCGGCCACGAAAAAGGCTCGTTTACCTCAGCAGTAAAACAACGCATTGGAAAATTCGAGTTGGCCAACGAAGGAACCCTGTTCCTGGATGAAGTGGGTGATATGAGCCTGGATGCGCAAGCTAAAGTGCTGCGTGCCCTGCAGGAAGGAACCATAACACGTGTTGGTGGCGACAAAGAAATAAGAGTGAATGTGCGTGTTGTGGCTGCTACCAACAAAAACCTGATGGAAGAGGTTGAAGCCAAAAAATTCAGGCTCGACCTTTACCATCGCCTCGGTGTCATTCTCATTCATGTGCCATCGCTCAATGAACGTCGCGATGATATTCCGCTACTCGTGGATCACTTCCTTACCAACATCTGTGCTGAATATGGCATTGCCAAAAAATCCATTGAACCAGTTGCTGTGCAATTGCTGCAGCAGCATAACTGGACCGGTAATATCCGTGAGTTGCGCAACATTGTTGAGCGCCTGGTGATTTTGTCCGACAAGCAAATCACTGTTGCAGATGTGCAGGAAAATGTGCGATTCTGAACAACAACCATGCATTTACATTCCTCGCAGTTTGTCACATTCGTTGCAGGAAACAATAGGTACTAATCACGATTTACCCTGCCGGTAAATTTACGTTCTCCTTCAACGTACACATCCACTACGTAGCGTCCTTTGGGAAGTTGAGCAAGACTGAAGGTGAAATTGCCATCCTTTATTTGTTTGTAGTCGTGCTGCTGGTAGAGTATTCCATCCACGGTAATCTTCACGCTCACATCTGCCTTCCTGCTGAGTTGCATTTCCATTTCAATCTTATCGCTGGTGCGGCGCGGGAACATGGAGAAAGCTCCCTGCACATGCACCGTATCTGTCACGAACTGCGGTGAAGCTTCAAATGACATCAATTCACCATTGCCGCAGTCGCTTTCAAACACGTGAATGAGGCGCCCCTTCATATCCATCAATCGCATGTATCCATCGCCCTGCTGTGGCATGGCCCAAAACTGTAAACCGTTGCCCGCAGTATCACGCAGTTGCATGGCATAAAAGCCTGGCTGCAGTTTTATGGTATCAGTATACAAAGTATTGGGTTTTGCACCTTCCGGCTTTCGGCTCCAAAGCGTATCGCCATTAATATTTACAATGCTGATGAAATCTTCCTGCGGCCTGTTGTTGGTTTTATAGCGAATGACAAATTGCTCCGGCAATAAAGGTGGTGCAGTAAAACTGCTGGTCATTTTGTTATCGCCACTCCAGCCATCGGCCTTGCCATTGGGTTGCGATATTTCAGCAACAAAATTGTTTGCTCCCGGTTTGCTGTCAATGACTCCCGGCAGCACTAAAGTTGCTGTTTGGTTGAAAGAAAGATTGCCTTTCCATTCATAGGATTTTCTTGCGAAGCCTTCCGTTCCATAGCTGATATGCAGGCTGGTGAGTGATTTGCGGCCAAGGTTGCGGATCACGATTCGCGGTTGTGCAATGGCAGGATTCGAACGTAAATATTGCTGCTTTGAAGTAGGTGCAACAATGTCTTCAATCGCCACATCGTATGCCTGCGCAGGAGCGGCGTATTGAAAGAGGTATGAGCCAATGTGCTCATAGGCCTGAATGTTGTCGGTAGCAATGTAGGGTTCCATTTTCATGGAGGCTTTGTGCTTGCCGGGTTTTACGGGCACATCAAATACATCGGGTAATTGAAGGTCGCCGGGGCACCAGTAGGCACGATCAAATATCCAGGTGCCGCCCTGCGGGTACAAAGGATTTATGCTGCAATCCTTCCACATGTTTCGATGGTCTACCAATTTTTCATCCACATAAATTTCTCGCCAGCGGCTGCAGAATTCACTGCAGTTACGGGGCCTGTCCGCCCCATGCCCTGTATGCTGTATGCGAATGCGATTCCATGCTGCACCAGCCGGTGCTGTGTATTCCACCGGCGTAAGGGTTGAATCAATTTTATTAGCAGGGTCGCCGTATTTGAACTTGTCGTTCCACAAGGGCACCATGCCCAAAGGCTTAGCTACAGGCGGACCATATGTGACCACAAAATCAAGTGTAAGCGCCCAACCTACTGTCACTGGTTCGTAACCGGCATGCAGGTATTCAATTTCCACACTGTCGCGCAGCCATGGGCTGAAGTCGCTCACATCTGCTTCCCACTGCCACTGCCAGCCTTTGCCAAAAATACTGCCATACGGAGTGAGCATTCTACCTATTTCAAACTTACGGTCGGCGCCTTGCTGCCCGCCCTGCCTGCGAATACTGATGACATCGCAATAGTCCCAGTGAGCAGTAGGCATACTGTCGGGGCTGCCCAATGTGAGCAGCAACTTTACACTACGCACACTTTCTGTTGCCGAAGGAAATTTGCCCCAGCCACTGTAGCTGTTTACGCCTTTTGAAGGGTCGGTAATGACGGTTGTGCGGTTGTGAGTTACCACATGCAGCACTTTTGGCGACTGCGCCTGACTACTCAAAGCAATAGAAAATAATATGCAGTAAAAACAATAGCTCGTCAGTTTATTGAACATCGGGATTTGCATTAACGGATGAAGAAAACAGCATACTCGTCCAAATATTTTTTGCTATGTAATAAAAAAACAGCGTGCAAGATTACTTACAAAGCATCAAACAAGAGATGCATTTTGAAACGAAATGACCGCCTGTAAATGGAACATGAAAACAATTCATTTTAGTGCGGCATTTACACATTTGCAAATGGCTTCCTGCAATAGCACAGCAATTCTTCCATGCTACACAGCAGGCGTGCATTGGCTGGTGGTGATAGCACAGCACTGGCCAATCTTCCGCTTAAAATGACCCGCTTTGCCGGGAAACGCAGGCACCAACTTTCGAGGTACTCATCCACATCGAGGTGCGTGAAGTTGGTCACCTGGTGATAATGCAAATGCGCAAATGGCTTCTTTTCGCAAAAATATTCAATAGCCTGGGCAGCAGCATTTGCTCCAAAATAACGAACAGGATGCTGGTGACTGCGTAAAAGGTAATGAATGAAAAGCAGCGGAATCTCGTGGTGTTCCTCCTCAGGTGCAAACAATACAATGGGTGGATGTGAACCGTGTACTGCAGGCAAACTGTCGATAGCCCGGATAAGAAAATGCCGGATAAGAACGCTGCCAAAATGTTCCTGCGCAGGTATGAGACTATCGCCCATCCAAAGCAGTCCTATTTTTTCGAGAAAAGGATAGCCAATCTCCAGCATAGCTTTCTCCATGCCTAATTGAACAACCGCATTGCCAAACACCCGCGTAAACAATGGCTCATCAAAACATTTGCTTGCCTCCAGCATCTGTGCAATGACATCATCATAAAAGCTGCCGTTATTCAACTCCTTTTCAATGATGTCAGCAACGGCTTCCCCGGTAAGGGCAGCAATCATGGAAATGCGGTAGCCTTTGTTGTAAAGCCATGCAATGCGAAGGATATGCTTCAAATCTTCGTTGGTATAAAACCGGTGTTGGCTATCCTTGCGGTGTGGCAAGGCAATATGATAGCGCTGCTCCCAAATGCGCAATGTATGCGCTTTGATGCCTGTAAGCCTTTCAACCTCTTTTATAGAAAACTCCTGCATAGCAGCCCGGAAAATTATTGGCTACCGGCTTGCTGAATGATGATAAAAATCACATGTACCATAATGTTTTAAACCGTTGGGGTGGCCTGTGGGTACCAACCTTTTCGTTGATTTTGCAAGAGTCTCCAATGCTCCAATCTCTAAACAAAATGGTAAACTACACCGGTAGCTTGGCCCATCGTCACTAAAGGATATTTTTGCCGCTAATACCTGTTGGCCTAATTTGGCCGCTGTACAAACAAAAACACGCATAATGGGCTGGATTCTTTTTATCATTGGCACTATTGGATGGCACCTGGGCATGTACGGAATGTTCAAAAAAGCTGGCATCGATCCCTGGAAGGCGCTAGTTCCCTTTTACAACACCTGGTGTATCATCGAAAAAATACAG
>JBBIOQ010000003.1:23705-97695 GCA_037443285.1 Sphingobacteriales bacterium
GTGGTTCTGGCTGCAGTTCATTCCCATTGCAGGGCAGTTTGTTACCATCTGGCTAACCATCATCTTCGTTATGCATTTCGGCAGGTTCAATGTGCTCCAACATGCCGCTGCCGTGTTTTTGCCTTTTATTTATTTCCCCTATCTCGGTTTTTCGCCCAACGAAAAATATGCCGGCCATGCTGTATTCAGAAACTACAAAAAGCCTGGCAGCCGCGAGTGGATTGATGCCGCTGTGTTTGCAGTTGTTGCTGCCACGCTTATCCGCACATTCATTTTCGAGGCCTACACCATTCCCACACCTTCCATGGAGAAAACATTGCTGGTGAACGATTTTCTGTTTGTAAACAAAATGGCGTACGGCCCAAGGGTTCCCAAAACGCCACTCAGTTTCCCGTTTGTACACAACCTGATGCCTTTTTCGCAGGCACCCTCTTATCTTAAATGGATCCAGCTCGACTACAAACGAATTCCCGGATATGAAAAAGTGGAACGCAATGACGTAGTTGTTTTCAATTTCCCATTGGGAGATACGGTCATCAACGACCCAGACTATGGTTCCAAGAATCCTTACTACGATGTACTTCGCCGTGACTACAAAGGCAACCGCGATGCACTGATGGCCGATTGGGGCGAAAAGATACTGGTGCACCCCATGGACAAAACTGACAACTACATCAAACGCTGTGTGGCTGTAGCCGGTGATAAACTGCAGGTAAAAGCAGGCAGGCTTTTCATCAACGACCAACCAGCTTATTTGGCCGAAGGCAGCCAGATTACTTATCGTGTTAAGACCAACGGATCGCCCATTGACCTTGCAAACCTTGAAGAAAATTTTGGGCTTAACCTGCGCTGGGATAACAAGGATGCAGAAATACTGCAACAGGCTGCTCAGTTCCAGGCAGATAGTTCGTACCTGCTGAATATGACGCTGGGCGATGCAGATGTTTTTCGCAAAATGAAAAACGTGAAAGAGGTAAGCGTTATGACGATTCCATATTCCGATTTGTTTCCCTTCGACAGCCATTACAGTTGGACTCTTGATGATTATGGTCCGCTTACAGTTCCCAAAGCAGGCGTCACTGTACCGCTAAACGATACAACATTTCCGTTGTACGAGCGTCTTATTACCGTATACGAAGGCCATACACTCGAAAAGAAGAACGGAGCCATTATCATAGACGGAAAACCTGCAACATCCTACATGTTTAAGTACAACTATTACTGGATGATGGGTGATAACCGACACAACAGCCAGGACAGCCGTTTCTGGGGTTTTGTTCCTGAAACCCATGTGGTGGGCAAGGCAAGCTTCATTTGGTTTAGCTGGGAAAACGGCCCGCGATGGAAGCGCATATTCCGGAACATTAAATAAAGGCGTATATTTATTTGCCGTTAGGAAATCCTTCTCCGTTTGTGGGGAAGGATTTTTTATCATTAAAAAGCAATGCTTATGGCCACTTACCAACACCAATTTGAATTTGAAGAATTTGAAAACGAAGATGATCTGAACGAACGCGACCGCACCTTGCTGCAAGAAGCACGCCAACACACCAGAAGCGCTTACGCACCTTACAGCAGGTTTTTGGTGGCAGCAGTTGCACGTACCATTAATGGCAAAATAGTGAGAGGTACCAACCAGGAAAACGCCAGCTACCCTGTGGGCATTTGTGCTGAAAGAGTGCTGCTCTCAACACTTTCTTCCATCTGCCCCGATGAGCCGGTAGACACCATAGCCATCTCATACCAAAATCTCGATGGAGAAAGCAACAATCCCGCTTCGCCATGCGGGCTTTGCCGCCAAAGCCTGGTGGAATATGAATACCGGCTGCATCATCCAATCCGGTTGATACTGGCAGGCCAGGAAGGAAAAATTCTGGTATTGAAAAATGCGAAAGACCTGTTGCCATTCACTTTCACCCCGGAAGATTTGAAGTAACCAGCGTCTCACCGTTGTAATAAAAAGAAATCGCCCTAATTCAAACATCCTGGCCAAAAGTCAGCAAATTGTTATCAGGGTCCAGCAAAGAAAATTCTCGCTGGCCCCATGGCTTTTTTTCCAGATGCCCTGATGGATGAATGTTCACGCCGTTGTCCACCAATGACTGATAGAGTTGATCAATGGCATTTGTTCGGATATACACCTGCCCGTAGTTCTCAGCCATATTCAAATCTTTAAACTCAAAAAAATGGATTTGAATGCTGTCTTTCTGCAGCATGAGATAACCATCGTAATCGGCATTGCCAAACATTTCAAAACCCAAATGATTGACGTAGTAATCTTTGGTAATATCCTTATTGCGCATAGGCAATTTGGGGTGAATGGCAGTGAGCATAACTGGTTCGTGTTTTGCGGATGAAGAAATAAAGAATTTGTTTCCGTAGCAAGGAAAATGATATGTTACACAGGAAATGTACCACGATAGTGCCCGTAAATATTTCTGGAGTATGAAGTTGTGCCGGTTCCGGGCTCCAGGGGGAAAGCAAATCAAAACATTGACGCCTGCATTGCCTTACCATGCATTCTGGCTTCGTGGTCCAGCAGCCACATCTTTCGCCACAAGCCCCCTGCATATCCTACAAGAGCACCATCACTTCCAATAACCCGATGGCATGGAACAACAATAGCCAGCTTGTTTTTTCCATTGGCAGTGCCTGCAGCACGAATGCATTTCACATCGCCGAGTTGAATAGCCAATTGTCTGTAGGAAATGGTTTTGCCACAGGGAATAGTTTGCAATTGCTGCCAGACCTTTTGTTGAAATTCGGTACCGCTTTGTGCTGTTGGAAAAGTGAAAGCTGTTCTTTGCCCTGAAAAATATTCATTCAATTCACCAACTGCTTGCAGCAGCAAGTCGTCCTCCGTAGTGTTGATCACCACCCCTTCGTCTGAAAAAAGTATGGAGGTAATTGCACTACCATTTGAAGTAATGATAATGTTTCCGAGAGGCGTATTTATGGTGGTTTGAATAGCTGTCATCAACCTACCCTCCCGCCATTTTGCACTTGCCTTTCGGGCTGCAGCAGCACCACTTCATTGTCAGCATTGTAAACACCCAATAGCAGGCATTCGCTCAGGAAGTCGGCTATTTGTTTGGGTGGAAAATTTACTACCGCAATCACTTGTTTTCCAATCAATGAATCGCAGTCATACAAGGCCGATATCTGCGCCGAAGATTTCCGGATGCCCAGCGGTCCAAAATCAATCCACAGTTTGATGGCAGGCTTCCTGGCTTTCTCAAATGGTTTTGCATCCAGCACAGTGCCGGCCCGCATTTCCACCTTTTCGAAATCATTCCATGTAATCAACATAGCCTCTAAAATAGTTCATGAAACTATAGCGAAAACAAAAGCCCGCAGGCTAATAAAACCTGCGGGCATATTTTTCACCAAAAAATAAAGGCTAAACGAATGACGCTATTGTGTGAAACAACTTTTTTAGTTGAGCGAAACTTCCATTGCTGCCGGCCTTGATGCTTCGTACACTTTTATCTCCTTGTACAATGTATCTCTTTCCACAGCAGTTCTTCCTGCCTGGTGAATGAGAGTCACCAATTCTTCGGTGGTCATGCTGGGCGATTGTTCTTCACTGCCGGCCATGCTGTAAATTTTGGTCGAATCGTCAATGGTGCCATCGATATCATTTACGCCAAATGACAAACTTAGTTGTGCATTATGCCTGCCTAGCATAGGCCAGTAAGCCTTGATGTGCGGGAAGTTATCCATGTACAACCTGGCGATGGCATACATTCTCATGTCTTCAATCAGCGTAGTTTCAGGCACATTGCTCATTTCATTGTCGTGGTTCCTGAACTTAAGCGGAATAAAAGTGTTGAAGCCACCTGTTTCATCCTGCAACTGGCGCAGCTTTTCCATGTGGTCAATACGGTGAGCATAGTTCTCAACATGGCCGTAAAGCATGGTAGCGTTACTGTGCATGCCGAGTTTGTGCGCAGTGCGATGAATCTCGAGCCAACCCGCTCCATCTACTTTGTCGGCACAGATTTGCTCCCGGATTTCCGGTGCAAAAATTTCGGCGCCACCACCGGGCAGTGATTGCAAACCCGCATCCCGCAATAGTTTCATGCCTTCCTCGTTCGAAACCTTTGCCTTGCGAAACATATAATCAAGCTCCACTGCAGTAAAGCCTTTGATATGAAGGTCGGGCCTGTGAGCCTTTATCTGTTTTACCAGATCCATGAAGTAGTACAAGTCCATTTTAGGATGAACGCCGCCAACAATGTGCACTTCTGTCACCGGTTGGCCATCGTAGCCTTTCACAATGTTGAGCATTTCTTCCGTACTCAGTTCCCAGCCTTCTTCGCGATTTTTATACAGCCTGCTGTATGAGCAAAATTTGCAGCTGAACACACAGACATTTGTAGGTTCAATATGAAAATTGCGATTGAAATAAGTTTTGTCACCATGCAGTCTTTCACGCATCATGTTGGCAAGTGCACCCACCCAACCGAGGGGGGCATGTTCAAAAAGGTAAACACCTTCATCGGGTGTTAGCCTTTGGGCAAGTTTTACTTTTTCGGCAATCCTGAGCAATTGGGCATCATCTGTGAGGATGGATGCAGGCGTATAAGTTGTTGTTGTCATCCTTTGCAAAAATGTGGTGCAAAAATAGCTGATTCGAAGCGCGGCCAAATCTGATTGTTGTCAGTGTTCTGTTAATGAAAACGTGCAAGCCCGCCAATTGGTTCTATTCCTTCAGCAATTGAATGGTACGGCTGTAGCCCTCGTACTTGAGTTGAATCCAATACATTCCTTTTGCAAGCATGGTTCCGTTTACGGGGATAATCTGAGGTGCCGTGCCGCTGGTCCATTGCCACTGTTGCAGCAATTGCCCGGTTGCATTCACCAACCTGGCCGATCGCAATTCTGCAGGCGGTTGCAGGTGCCAGATGGAGAAATAACCAGCAAATGGATTGGGATACACACCATATCCTTTTTCCTTGAGCGCCGGGGGAATGGTTTTGCTCAGAATATGAATGTCGTCAAGAAAAAGGTTGTTGCCATTGCCTTTCACCAATTGGAAAACCAACTGGAATCCGCCAGACAATTGCGTTTTCAACGGCGTAAGGTCGACTGTATCCACCCGCCAGTCGCCGCTTGAACGGGGTACAAAAGATATATTAGTGCTACTGCCGGTTGTCGCCAAAACAAGCCCGGCCCGGCGGTAAACCAGTTGTTTTGTTTGGCCACAATTGGTAGTGGCATAGATTTCAAGCGTATCTGAATAAACAGCACCATTTACAGTTTTCATACTGTTTGCCACTGCAAAACTCAGGTGCAAAGAATCGGCACCGGCATTGGGCTTTAAAACCGGTGTCACCAATTCAATACTGCTTGATGGCACCGTATCATCAAACCTGTTGAGCATGGCCGAATGGCTGCCGTCAAAGGAAGGAACCGAAGCAATTTTCCAATCTTTATTGGCGGCAGGAATGCTCAGCCAGCCAGCAGGAAGGTTTGTTGATGTTTCAAAGGATTCATGCAAAGGCAATGCAGCTGTGGAAGTGATGGCAATGAATTTCCGCAGGGTATCATTTTTGGTTGCTTCATCTGTTTTCCCATTGGGCCAACTGCATCTGAATTCGATGCTGCTAATGCCGGAAGGAAATACGATAGCCTTCAAAGGAACTGTTGTGTCTTTCTGGTAAGCTACCCGTAATCCCTGCAGTTGCAATGAATCAGAAATGGTTCCGTTTACCAGCCATTTCAACCAGACACTTCGCAATGTGTCTGTGCCGCGATTGGCAATGGTAATGACGGGTAAAACAGAATTGCTGCAATAAAATGAATCTGTTGGCGAGGCCCATTTCACAATGGCTGCATCATTTATTGGTGGTGTAAATAGTTTCACCGAAATGTTATCAAGCCAGATGTTTTGCCCGAATTTATTGGTAGCCCGGAACATGAAACTTGCGGGAGAATTGGCCGGCAACAATGGCAGCAGGTTTTGTCGCCATTGTTTCCACTGGTCAGGGCCTGACGGAACAAATTCAGCCGTCGATAAACCATCAACCGTGGCCAAAGCAACACCGCCTTTTTTCCAGATGCTCGTGTAGGTGTTGCCACAATCTGCTGTCCATGCCAGTTCAAGCGAATCAGCCACATCAGCGTCGGCCGCATAAGCACGGTAGGAATAATCAAACGAAACCACGAGAGAATCGGCTATTGAGGGCAAAACAAAGGCGCTGGTACGCAGCACTTCTTTCGACTCACCACCATTTTGCGTATAGGCATTAATTAGTGCACAGGCATTGTCGCCCGAACGGCTGCCAGCAAGGGTTGAACGCTGCCAGGTGCTGTGGTCGGGAATAGCCGAGCCGTTGGGCCCGCCATCAATGATGCGCCACTGCTCCGGTGGAAAATTGATACTGGTGAAACTTTCCTCCACAGGCAAGGATGCGATGCCACAGAGCGTAGATGCGTTGGTAACCATTGGCTTACCATACTCCCACGAGATTCCATTGTACAGGTAAGGATACCATGCATAAAAATATCCCTGGTCTGAATGGAGACCATTGTGTGTGAAGGTTGTTTGGTTGCCAAATTGAAGTGCCTGTCCGCCTCCGGCAATGGTGGTCACGCTGGCAGGGTCACCGGTTGGTGTACCAAACAACCCATCGGCCGACCACGCCAGCAACACACCCCGATTGGGGCATTGTCTTTGCCAGTTAAGTATGATGCTTGTTGAAGCTGGTGTAAATGCAGTGGAGGTAACCGTGCCTGGAACTGTGAAGTAAAGGTTCACACCGACGGAGTAGTTGCTGCCGGTTGCATCAGTTACCCAAATCCTGAATTGCCATTTGCTGCCATCCACCGGCATAGGCAAATTCAATTCACCGCCGTTGCCCTTATACACTACAACGCCACCTGTAGAAATTGTATCGCCAACTGCATAGTATTTCCCGAAAGGATTTCCAATGAATGCATCCTGCGCCGCCATGGCTACCAACACCTGCGAATTGGCAGATGCATTGTTCCATGACAGTTTTACCTGGCTGCATTGCAGCGCAATGGCAGCACTGGTAACCGGGTTGAGCACTGGCAAACGGACAATAGAATCAGCACGCTGCAAGGCTTTGAAAATATTGAGCCTGCCCGCACCCAGTTTGCCAGTAAAACCACTATTAAGGGGGTAAATATTGTCTGCACCATATTGCAACAGGCTTCTGATATCATCGGCAAGGGCACGGCCTTTGAGATGCGAAGCCAGTAATGCCGCTGCGCCACTTACCTGCGGACATGCCATGGATGTACCGTACAAACTGCCATAGCTGCTACCGCTGATGGTACTCAGGATGGGTGCCGAAGCATCTCCACCCGGAGCTGTAATATCCGCCCACGTGCCAAAGCTTGAGTAGGAAGCCTTCACATCAAATTGGTTACTTGCGGCCACTGCAACCACACGGCTGTATGGTGCCGGGTAGTAGAAGTTTTCATTGTTGTAGTTGCCGGCAGCAAAAACTACAAGGCCACCCTTCAAAACCGTTCCGCCTCCATTGGCAATAAAATAGTCAATAGCATCAGCTGTGTACGAAGGGAAGAAATCAGGTGCATTGTAGCTCCAGCTGTTCTGCGAAATAGCCGCACCATTGTTGGCAGCAAAAAGATAAGCATTGGCCTCATAAGCAGCCTGTACCGGTGTGCCTCCCACAATCTGCAGGCTCATTAACCTGCAGCCTGATGTTGTACTGCCATTACCACCTGCAATGCCACTTACACCCAAATTGTTGTTGGAAACGGCACCCAGGATGCCTGCCACATGCGTGGCATGCTTGTCCGCAGTGAGGATGGGGGAATTGGTCACAAAGTTGTACCCGATACCCGACCAGATGTTTTGCTGCAAATCAGGATGATCAATTTGAATGCCGCCGTCATGCACAGCCACAAGAACGTCTGATGAACCCGTTTCGATGTCCCATGCAGGTAAAGCTTTAATGTCGGCACCGGCAAGGCCGCCAAACTGCCCGGTGTTTTGCAGGTGCCATTGTTGTGAAAAATTAGGGTCATTCGGCACGGCCTGCTGAACAATCTTTCCAACAGGTTCTGCAACTTCCAGTGGAGGCATGCTGCTCATCATTTGCCAGGCCGATTTCACCGAAACCGTATTTGAAAAGCGGATACAAAACCAGCGAAAGAAACCCCACTGCTGCATTTGCAACACTGCACTTCCGTTTTCGTTGTACCATGCATTGTTGATAGCCTGAGCAAACAAAGTGTCAACACGGTAAACACCCAATTTGCTGAAAGCCGCATCCAGCCCGGCATTACCGGTTTTCCATTTGCCCCCAACCTGCCTGAAGGAAATGAAAGCACTGTCGACAGCAGATATTTTTATGGCCAGTATGCCTGGGCTCAACGCGCTGTCGGGCACCGAAAGTTGAAAGGGTATGCGTTCGCCTTTTGACAGCCACCCTTGAGCAGATAACTGCATAAAAACCGGAACCAACAAAAAGAAAAAAAGCGCTGCTGCCGCTATCCGCATCATAATCCTTTCAAAGTTAGCGGCAGCAATATAGCATAGTGAAAATGTTGAGACGTTGAAATGAATCATTGGTGAATTCCATTCTAATTATCCACGTTCATCCAACATTTTCTGTATGGCCACCCTCACCCAACGCTCAAAGCCTATTTTTGATGGTTCATTTGCGGCAGATTTTCATGTAAGCAGTCACAGGTTTGCCCCAATACTCACCTAATCCACTAATAATGAACTGGACCGATATATTGCACCAATGGCCTTTTATCATTTTCGTAATACTCTGCACCGTCACTGCCATTCAGCTTTTTTATAGCCTGTTTTTCTTTTTGCGGCTGGTGCTTTACAAATCAAAAGACAAGTTTCAATCGCAAACGCACCCCGTAAGTGTAGTCATTTGTGCCCGCGATGAAGCACACAACCTTGAAAAGAACCTTCCTCCCATTCTAACGCAAAAATTTCCTACCACGCATGAAGTGTTGGTGGTTAACGACAACTCGTTTGATGACACCAAGTTTTTCCTGGAAGAACTGGAGAAAATATTCCGACACCTGAAACCTGTAAACCTTACACAGGAAGCCAAACACATACCTGGTAAAAAATATCCATTGAGCATTGGCATCAAATCGAGCAAGTACGAAGTGATGTTGCTCACCGATGCCGATTGCAGGCCTGCCAGCGAATGGTGGATACAAAAAATGCAGGATGCCTACCACGATGAAAAGGAAATTGTACTTGGCTATGGCGCACACGACAAGAAACCGGGCTTCTTCAACAAACTGGTGCGCTTCGAAACATTTCATTCGGCGCTGCAATATTTCAGCTATGCGCTTGCAGGCATACCGTACATGGGCGTGGGCCGCAACCTCAGTTATCGCAAGGATTTGTTCTATCGTGCAAAGGGTTTTTCATCCATCAACCACATTCCCGGTGGAGATGATGATTTGTTCATTAATAAAGTAGCCACCAAAAAAAACACTGCCATCGTAGTTGACCCAGATGCATTCACGTACAGCGCACCGGCAAAAAATTTCTCCCAGTGGTGGAGGCAAAAAAACCGGCATTACAGCACCGCCAAATTCTACAAACCCTTACACCAGTTTTTGCTTGCAACCTACGCTGTTACCAACTGGTTATTTTACCCGCTGCTCGTAGTTGCCTGCTTGTTTTATTGCTGGCAATTTGCGCTGCCATTGCTGGCCATTCGTTGGATAGCACTCGGATTTATTTGGGGCAAAAGCATGAAGCGCCTGAATGAAAATGACCTGGTGCCCTTCTTTTGGATCTTCGATATCTGGCAGTTTTTCTACTACATCATTTTCTCGGCATCTTTGTTTGTTAAGCCGAGGACGAATTGGAAATGATTCAAGATTTGATATTTGAAATTCAGATTTAAATCTCAAAGCAACAGCATTCAGCAATTGGTCATTTAGAATTTTTTCTTTTGGAAATAGTAACGAAATATTTCTCCGACTTCACACCTGCGCAATTGCAGCAAATGCAGGCGCTGGAAGGTTTGTACAAGGAGTGGAATGAAAAAATAAATGTCATTTCACGCAAGGACATCGACAGTCTTTACCTGAAGCATGTTTTGCATTCGCTGAGCATTGCCGCCTTGTTCGACTTCAAACCGGGCATGGAAGTGATTGATATTGGCGCAGGCGGAGGCTTCCCATCTGTTCCTTTGGCTATCTTTTTTCCCGAGGTGCATTTTCATGCAGTTGACAGCATCAACAAAAAACTTACGGTGATAAATGAAGTGGCAAAAGGCGCTGGCATTGCCAACATTACCACACAACACATTCGTGCAGAACAAATCACCAAAAGAAAATTTGATGTGGCGGTAAGCCGTGCAGTGGCTCCATTGAAAGATTTGCTTACCTGGAGTAAACATTTGTTGCACAAACCTGCTGATGTGAAGAAACAATTCAATCCGGAAGCTGCAGAAGACATCCAGGTTCCACGGGGACTTATTTGCCTCAAAGGCGGAGACCTTGCAAAAGAAATTCAGGAAAGCGGCCGCAAACCTTTCATCTGGAAGATTGAAGATTTGTTTGAAGAAGAATTTTTTAAGGAGAAGTTTGTGCTGCAGGTGATATGAGGAGCTCACAAGTTCAAGGAGTTCCAGCGTTCACAAGTTCCAAAGTTTACGAATTTGAGAGTTTGAGAGTTTTTGGTTTCTAGTTTTTTGAAAGTATTAAATAATACAGGTCAGTGTTGAGAATGGAAAACGAAAAACAGCAAACGAAAAACGTTTCTAACGCTTCATCAAAAACATGAGCGGAATATCCAGTCTTTTAGCCCATGCCTTTTCTGTATGCGGTTCACCTTCAAAAACTTTCGACATCAAGTTGCTCTCATCGTAACCATGTTTCTGCATAATGGAATCTGCCATTTGCTGAAAAGGTGCATACATTGAATCAATGGTTGTTGTGCCGTGATCAAAATAGATTTTGTGTGTGTTTGCATCTGGCACATGCTGATCAAGATATTTCAGAATGGCTGCAGGAATTGGGTTGTTTTCAGCATAGAATACACCAGTCCAATGTGTACTGAGGCAGGCTGCTCCACCAAACACTTCGGGGAATTCGCAAATGGCATAGAGTGAAATCAAAGCGCCCATGCTGGAGCCCGCAATGAAAGTATTGTTCCTGTCTTTTAGGGTAGAAAAACTGCTGTCGGTAAATGGTTTCAACTCCTTCACCAAAAAGCGCAGGTAGTTATCAGCAAGTGGCCCTGTAGGAATGAATTTAATGAGCGGTTCGTATTCGGAATTACTTAAATTCTTAATGGCTTTCTGGGGAAAATATTCTGCATGCCGTTTGTTGCCATTGTTCCAAACTCCCACCACAATAAAATCCCTGATGGCTTTCTTTTCCAACAATGCCCCCACAGTTTCATCCACCATCCACTCCTGCCTGTTCCAGTTCATTGTGCTGTCAAAAAGCATTTGCCCATCGTGCATGTAGAGCACAGCATATTGCTTTTTTCTGCTGTAATCATCAGGCAGCCACACATCCACATTACGTGCATCAATAAAAGCAGATGCAAATTTTTCAAAACGCATCACCGCGCCTTTACCTGTTTTTACATCCTGTGCATTGGAAGCAATACCAATGAAGGAGATGCAAAAGAAAATTGCAATTGGTTTCATCATTGAATAATTTGATCATTCATTGCATCAAGTTCAGCAAAAGATAATAGTCACTTTAGCTTCAAAATCATGGCCGACAATGGCTGCATTTGAATTTTTCCTCCCTGCTGTTCATTTCCATTAAGCAGGTTGGTGTAATTGCCACCAGGAACTGTGGCTTCGGCAACAGCGTCAGCTGCATTCAGTAATACATAGATTTCATTACCCTTTTCAAACCTTTTGTACACAAGCATCTTGCCAGAGGTTTGTACAAATGCAATTTCGCCATGGCGCAACACGGCATTTTCATTCCTGATGGCAATAAGTTTTTTATACCACTCAAACTGCTGCTGATTAAAGCCAACAGAATCATATTGATTTTTGCCCGGCTGATAATTGTTCCTCGCTTCGGGTTGGAATTTGAACTCGGGCCACCAAAGCGGTTTGCGGCAGTCAGGGTCATCGCCGCCCCACATGCCCATTTCTTCTCCGTTCCAGATTTGTGGTCCGCCAACCGAAGTGAACAAATGCACGAGGTAAAGCCTTACCCGCTTGTAAGTTTCTTCATCGGGTTTACCTGTTTTGTACTGCGAATCTTCGTTGGGCAATGCATGAAACTTGTATTTGCCGGGGTTGTAAAAACAAGTGAGCAGGCGCGGTGCATCATGAGTACTGCTCACGTTCATCATGGCATAGCGGTTGGGCGTCAGCAATCGGTTCCATTGAAACTCCAGGCTATCTTTCAGTTGAGCAGCATCAATGGAGAAATTGCTTTTGGAAAAGAAATATTTCGCAGGACGATAGGCCTGGTAAAACATCACAGCATCAAATACATCGCCCTTTGTATAAGGCACGGGGTTCATCAGCGTGTCAGGCCATTGCTGCCACCATATTTCACCAACAAGGTAGGCACTCTGCTTCGTTTCACGTACCACCTTTCTAAAGTCGCGCCAGAAGCCAAGCCCAATCTGGTCAGCCACGTCAAGACGGTATCCGTCTATTCCTTTTGAAACATCGCCATCGGGAGCAAGCCACCTCTTTGTCACGGCAAAAATGTGCTGCTTTGCTCCTTCATCAATATTGCCTTCGTAAGCATGGCCGTTAACCCGCGGCGTAGTAATATTCACTTTGCGCAATTCAGGAAGACTTTTGATATTGAGCCATCCGGCATACTCCATTTCATTTTTGGATGTAGCAGTGTCATCATATTTGGAAATGGTGTACCAATCTTTGTATTTAGAATTGCCACCGTTTTTTATCACATCCTGGAAAGCCCAGAACAAAGTACCTGTGTGGTTCCATGAGTAATCGAGCACTACACGCATTCCATGCTTATGCGCTTCCTCCACCAACTTCAAAAACATTTTGTCAGCACTTGTCCATTTCCAGGTAGCAGGATCGCCCGGATTTTCAGCAGCCATCATCTTCCTGTCGCCTTTGGGATCGGGACCAAAAGTCACATCCACATGGTGGTAGTAATTGGGATCGTACTTGTGCAACGAAGGCGCATCGTTGATGGGGTTTATGTACAAGGCATTTACGCCAAGGTTTTTCAGGTAATCGAGTTTGTTGAGCACACCCTGCAAGTCGCCACCGTAGCGACGATACTGCAGCATATCCTTAAATGATTTAGATGTATCACTTGCATAATCATCGCGTTGATACCACTGTTGCGTCCAGGGTGTGATGTGCCATCCTGCTGGAGCCTTCACGTTAATTGGAGCGATGGCGATATCGGAAGCGGTTGGATCGTTGGTGGTATCGCCATTGCTGAAGCGTTCAACAAAAACCTGGTACCAGATAGCGTCTTTTGCCCAAGCAGGCGGCTCGTTGAACGGAGTGGATTCAGTTTCCTTTTTGTTTCCGACACAGGCCATAAGTACCAGCAGGCAATAGGCAATCATCCAACGTTTCATGACTTAAAAATTTGTCGAAAGTTACAACCAAAAAGCGCAGGTGAATTATTGGATTCCCTTTTTATGCCAGGTGTCCTAACCAACATTTTGAATAAAAAAAATGCAGCCGATAAAAGCTGCATTTCTGTTTTATTCCATGTATAAATTACCATCTCAAATCAAGCCGGTTGTTTCTTCGGTCTATGTCGGCCATGCGCATCGAAGGATCAATTTCAACCGAAATGATATCGGTGAGTTTGTGTGTTGTTTTAACCACCATTGTTCGGTGTGTCCATCGCTGCGCTTCGTATACAATGCGTGGCAAAGTATCTTCCGTAGGCTTTTCGCCATACATCAGGTTGAGTGGCACATAATGATTTTCGCGACTGCTGTCTTTGAAAGTGATCATGACATCCACAGGCATGGGCATTTCGCCGCGGCGTGCAATGCGCACATTGGTGCCGCTTCCATCGTACCACATGCTGTCGATGGCGTAGTCAATTGTTTTGGTGGTGTTTATCCAATACTCCTTATACCAATCCAAATCAATGCCGCTTGTTTTTTCGGCCACACGCACAAAATCGTTCGGGTTGGGATGTTTGAATTTCCAAAGCCTGTAGTACTCCAGCAAAGTATTATGCAACAAGGAATCGCTGATAATGTATCCAAGCTGGGCAAGGAACACTGCACCTTTTGAATAGGCATCGGCACTGTACGCATAGTTGGTGGCGTAATGGTCGGCATGCGTGGTCATTGGTTCTTCAAACTTGCTGCGTGCAAGATTGAAGTACCCTTTGTAATCATCTTCAAATGCAAAACCCGGTTTGCTTAAAAGCCATGCGGTTGTCAGGCTTTCCGCATAGCTGGTGAAACCCTCGTCCATCCAGGGATAAAGGCTTTCGTTGGTTCCAAAAAGTTGCTGGTACCAACTGTGCATCCACTCGTGGATAGCAGTACCCAGCGATGCGCTCCTCACCAATGAAGCCATGCCGTATTCCATACCTCCATCGCCCCCTTGTATGAAACTATATGATGGCCAGGGATATTCACCAAAATGAGATTTCATAAATGGATAGGCACGCACACAATTGTCAGCAGTGGTCATCCAGTTCGGGTCTTTGGGGTTATCATTTTTAAAAATGAAATGCAGCAAAGGGCCGTCCGTTATTTTTCGGGTAATGTGCTGGTAGCCGGGGTCAGCAGCCCATACAAAATCATGTACTTTCTGTGCTTTGAAACGCCAACTACGGGTAGGTGTTTTTACCTCTTTTAATGGCGTTCCTTCCTTATCATAGCCCCATCCTATTTCAGCGGCATTTTGCAACACACCGGTAGCGCCAATTTTGTAAGATTTATCGAGTGTGATTTTCACATCAAAATCGCCCCATACGCCATAAAACTCACGTGCTATGTAAGGGTTCGGTGTCCAGCCGGTATAATCATATTCGACTACTTTCGGATACCACTGGCTCATGCTGTATCGAATGCCTTCTGGGTTGTCGCGGCCACTACGTCTTATCTGCACCGGAACCTGCGCTTCGAATGTTGTTTGAAGTGTTACTGTTTGTTTGGGTAAAATGGGTTTGGTTAAATTGAACTTTTCAATGGTTTCATATTCCTTTCCCGCTAGCGCAACTCCATTCATGCTAATGGAAGTGATTTTACAGTAGCCAATTTCATTGGGTTGCAATTTGCTTATGCGATCCTGCACCCGGCTATCCCAATCCTGCCTTTCGCTGCCATCGCGGTTGCGACCAACGATCTTAGTACCCAATTCGCGGCTCCGTACATCCATGCTGCTATTGGGCTGAAAGGCATTCCAGTACAAGTGGAAATAAATTTCATGCAGCGTATCGGGCGAGTTGTTGGTATAAGTTATGGTTTGCTTGCCATTCACCAGGTTGGTTTGTACATCCAGGTTCACATCCATTATATATGCAATCTGTTGTTGCCAACGGTCTGGTTGTGCAATGCCCTGAGACGAGAAACCAACAATCAACAGCAGCATTGTGAATAAGAATCGGCGCATACCTGAGAAAACGTTTTTTAAATTTTCGCAAATTAAACCCGCATCAGGGAAACAACAATCAAACAGCGCTTTATGAACACTGTTAAATCAATCAACGGGCATGCTTTTATCCGCTACCAGCGGGAGGGCCCAGAAGCAGATGAAATAGTGGAACGGTCCATGGCTTTCTATCAATGGATGAATGCAAGGAGAACGGTGCGTGACTTCAGCGATAGGCCTATTCCTCGCGAAGCCATCGAACAAATGATAATGACGGCATCGGCCGCACCCAGTGGTGCCCACAAGCAGCCATGGACTTTTTGTGTTATCACTGATCCTGCTATCAAAAAAATAATTCGAATTGCAGCAGAGGAGGAGGAATTTGAAAGCTATAACGGGCGCATGAGTGAAGAATGGCTGGAAGACCTGCAACCATTCGGTACGGATTGGCACAAACCTTTTCTCGAAACTGCACCTGCACTTATTGCAGTGTTTCGTAAGAGTTACGAGATTGATGAAGAGGGTAACAGACTGCACAACTATTATGTACAGGAAAGTTGCGGCCTTGCTGTTGGCTTTTTACTGACAGCTATACATCATGCGGGTTTGGTGGCACTTACACATACCCCTTCACCCATGAATTTCTTGCTACAAATTTTGCAGCGACCTGAAAATGAACGACCGTTTTTGCTGATTCCAATTGGCTATCCGGCCGATGATTGCTGGGTACCCGATTTAAAAAGAAAGAGCCTGCAGCAGGTGATGGTTTGGTATTGAGGATGGGTCAAAGGTTTGGGGGATGAGGTGTAAAAGGGAGAAGAAACTGATTCCCCTTGAGTCTGCCGACTATACATCATTAATCCTTGCCGGCAACCACCACGACTATTTCTCCTTTCACCGCTTTTTCGCGGAAATAGTCTGCAACCTCCTTCAGCGTCCCACGTTTTGTTTCTTCAAATTTTTTACTGAGTTCACGGCTAACGCTGCACTTCCGTTCAACGCCAAAATATCCTGCTACTTCATCCAGTGTTTTTACAAGACGCATGGGGCTCTCGTAGAAAATTATCGTTCTTTCTTCTACAGCCAATTTTGTGAGCATGGTATGCCGGCCCTTTTTTGGTGGAAGAAATCCTTCGAACACAAAACGATTGGTCGGCAGCCCGCTGTTTACAAGCGCAGGCACAAAAGCTGTAGCACCAGGCAGGCATTCTACCGGAATGTTGTTGCGCACACATTCACGAACCAGCAAAAAGGCGGGATCGCTGATGCCTGGTGTACCTGCATCAGTGATGACTGCCATGGTTTTGCCGGCTCTTAGCTGGTCGACAAGGTGATTGAGCACTTTATGCTCGTTGTGCTGATGATAAGGCGACAACGGCTTTGAAATACCGTAATGATTGAGCAGTACCGATGATGTGCGGGTGTCTTCGCAAAGAATCACATCCACCGTTTTCAACACCTCCACCGCCCTAAAGGTCATGTCGGCCAGGTTGCCAATGGGAGATGGAATGAGAAACAGCAAAATGGATGAATTTGAAAATTTGAATATTTGAAAATGAAGCAGGGAGTCATTCGAATCCCCTTTTTCAAACTATCAAATTGGCTAGTTAGCAATTGAAATTTCATACTGCTCCATTACCTGGTTGGCAAGCAGTTTTTTAGCCGCCTCATCGGCAAGCGCCCTGGCAGCATCAGCACTGTCAGCTTCCACCTGCAGCGTAATGTGTTTGCCAATACGAACATCCTTCACCTGGTTGAGGCCAAGGCTGGATAGGCCGCCCATAACAGCTTTTCCTTGTGGGTCGAGCAGGTCTTTCAAAGGCATGATGGTAACATGGGCTGTGTATGTCATTGAATACGGTTTTTAAAAACGATTGAAAAAATTACGAATGCGGCAAAGGTAACCGGAGCAGCCCACCATCCCAAAAACAACGCACTTGCAACACAGGTAACAGACACCAATAATTGAGGCATCAGTGCCTGAAGGGTAAATGCCTTGGGCTTGTTGCTCATGATGGGAATATCGCTTACCATTAGCCAACTGAGCAGCGCCACTAGGCCATACCAAAACCACTGGTTGGTAAGCAGGTTGAGCACGCCAGTGTTGTTGCTGGTCCAGTAAATGAGTGGAAATGCCGCCACCATCAAGCCTACTGAAGGCACAGGTGTTCCCCTGAAACAGTGGGTTTGACGGGTATCGAGGTTGAACTTTGCAAGGCGGTAAGCTGCTGCTCCTGCAAGCACAAAAGCTGGCGTCATCCACAGGAAAGATGTATCCAGACCATCTTCCGATTTGGCGAAGCTCAGGCGCAGAAACTGGTAAACAATCATGGCAGGTGCCACGCCAAAACTCACCACATCGGCAAGGCTGTCGAGTTGTTTGCCCATTTCGCTGCTTGCTTTGAGAGCACGGGCCACAAAGCCATCCAGGAAATCAACCACAGCGGCCAATGCAATGAACAATGGAGCCATATAAATTGCCTCAGGCATCAGTTCCAGTTTCTGCCCGATGGGGCTCTCAGGCGAAGGATCGGTTTCCACAATACTGATGCCATTTTGCAACAGGAAAACGATGGCACAGCAACCGAGGATTAAATTCAAAAGCGTAAATAAATTGGGTACTTGCTTCATGCAGTAAAATTCTATGGAACCTTTCTAAAAAATGCAATCAATAGGCAGATTTGAATCGAGCGCAGAGTCCTCCACCCTAGGAGGATTTAGGAGGGTTTCATGCACGCTTCAATTTCCTCTACGGTAATAGGAATTTTCTCAAACAAATCAACACTTCCAGACCTGGTAAGCCATACGTTATTCTCAATTCTTATGCCGAGTTGTTCTTCTTCCACATAAATGCCCGGTTCAATGGTGAGTAACATACCGGCCTGCAAAGGAGAAGTGCGTGTACCAAGGTCGTGCACATCAACGCCAAGGTGGTGGCTGATGCCATGATACAGGTATTTTCTGAACGGCCTTGATTCTAGTTCATTCCTGTTTTCATTTTTCACATCTTCCTTTTTCAACAAACCAACTTTCAAAAACTGTTTGGTGGCTTCGTCTCCCACTTTATTCGTGTAGTCAATAACGCTGATGCCGGGTTTCAAAATACTTCTGCAATAAACATGAATGGCAAGACAGGCGTTGTACAATTCTTTCTGGCGTTTCGTGAACTTTCCGTTCACCGGTATGGTACGTGTAAGGTCAGCGCAATAGCCTCCATAGTTGGCACCAAAATCCATGAGTAATAATTCACCGTCTTTGCATTCAGCATTGTTGCTTACGTAATGCAACGTGCGGGCCCTGTCGCCGCTGGCAATGATGCTGCCGTATGCCTCTCCCTTTGCACGGTTGCGCAAAAATTCATGAATGATTTCAGCTTCTACTTCATGCTCGTAAACACCGGGCTTTACAAACTTCATCACCCTGTTAAATGCTTTGTGTGTAATGTCAACTGCCACTTTCAACACTTCCACTTCCTCCTTCGTTTTCACACCACGCAGTTCTTTCATGATGCGTGCACTACGTTCGTACTGATGCAGTGGAAATCTTTGCTGCATTTCCTTTGCATAACGGTAATCACGTGTTTCAATCCATGATGATTTGCGGTCGTTTTCGTTAGTGTTGAGGTAAATGGTTTCTGCAAGATGAATCCATTGCTGAAGCAATCCCTCAATGCTATCGAGCCATACCACCGTTTGTGCCCCACTGATTTCTTTGCCTTCATTTGCACGCAGCCTTTTGCCATCCCATTTTTCCTTGAGTTCATTGGGCCGCACCAGCACCAAGACTTCGCGATATTTCTGATCAGGATTATCAGGAAATAAAACCAGCATGGTGTCTTCCTGATCAATGCCGGTGAGCCAGAACAAATCGCTGTTTTGCTGAAAGCGGTACAATGCATCACCATTGCTCGGCACTTCATCGTTGCTATTGAAAATGGCAATACTGTTTGGCTTCATTTTTTTGATGAAACGCTGACGGTTTTGAATAAAAATTTTTGGATTTAACGGCAAGTTTTTCATACACCAAATATTAGGATGGGTAAATGTAAGCAAACGCCTTTGATGGCCGCTTGCCTTGCTATTGAAATACAACTGCGTGCAGGTTTCAGGCTGCTTCATTCAATGATCAAAGGCCGCCAGACGGCAGCCTTTGATGTTTAGTCTTAAACCCTAAACGCCCTATTTTGCTTTTACTTTTCTTGGTGTTTCAATGGCTGCCTGCGCTGCTGCCAGCCGTGCAATAGGTACGCGGAAAGGCGAGCAACTCACATAGTTCATGCCAATCCTATGGCAGAATTTTACGCTTTCCGGGTCGCCACCGTGTTCGCCGCAAATACCCACCTTCAGGTTAGGTTTTGTAATACGACCGCGTTCTGTACCAAACTTGATGAGTTCGCCAATACCATCCTGGTCAATAGTCTGGAATGGATCATCAAGCAGGATTTTCTGGTCGAGATAGTTGGGCAGGAATCCGCCGATATCATCGCGGCTGAAACCAAAACTCATCTGCGTGAGGTCGTTGGTACCAAAGCTGAAGAAATCAGCAGCCTCGGCCATCTTTGAAGCTTTCAAGGCAGCCCTTGGAATCTCAATCATAGTACCATACAGGTATGGAATTTTTTTCATCTTCATTTTCTCACACACTTCGATGTATACCTGGTCTACAATCTTTTTTTGGTGTGTCAGTTCATTCACGGTGCAGGTAACCGGCACCATAATTTCGGGCAATGCTTTCTTTCCTGCTTTAATGAGTTCAGCAGTTGCTTCAAAAATGGCCCTTATCTGCATTTCTGTGATTTCAGGATAGCTGATGCCAAGGCGCACACCACGGTGGCCAAGCATTGGGTTGTTTTCGTGCAGCGCAAGTACCCTTCTCCTCAACACGCTCATGCTGATGCCAAGTTCTTTGCTCAGATGGTGCAGTTTTTCTTTGTCATGCGGAACAAATTCGTGCAGTGGCGGATCGAGCAGTCGAATGGTAACAGGATGGCCCTTCATTACATTCAAGGTATCCTTCACATCCTTCTTCACAAATTTGTACAAATCATTTAAGGCAGCCCTTCTTTCCTTTTCTGTTTTGCTCACAATCATTTTGCGCAACTGGAACAGCGGTTCTTCGCTTCCTTCGCCATAGAACATGTGTTCGGTGCGGAACAAGCCGATACCTTCAGCACCAAACTTTGCTGCCTGCAAAGCATCTTCTGGTGTTTCTGCGTTGGCACGAACTCCTATCTGCTTTATTTGGTCCACCAGTTTCATCAGGTCTTTGTACGACTGATTTTTCTCAATATCAATATCTACCAATGCCATGCTTCCTTCATACACCAGGCCTTTGGTACCATTCAGGCTTATCCAATCGCCTTCCTTAATCACCACTCCGCCTTTTGCATGAAAGGTTTTTGTATCGGCATGAATTTCAATATCGGCACAACCAACTATGCAACATTTACCCCAGCCTCTGGCTACCAATGCAGCATGAGATGTCATACCACCCTTGGTAGTGAGAATTGCCTGGGCCTTGTGCATACCATCCACATCTTCCGGCGATGTTTCTTCACGAACAAGAATCACTTTTTCGCCTTTTGATGCCCATTCTACAGCTTCTTCGGAGGTAAACACCACGCGGCCTTTTGCACCACCAGGACCAGCCGGCAAACCTTTTGCTATAACTGGTTGAATGAGTTCAACTTTGGGATCAAGCATGGGCAACAGCAATTCAACCAACTGGTTGGGGCCTACACGCATGATGGCGGTTTTAGCATCAATCAGTTTCTCCTTGTACATTTCAGTAGCCATGCGCACAGCAGCTACACCATTGCGTTTGCCAACGCGGCATTGCAGCATGTAGAGTTTGCCTTTTTCAATGGTGAACTCTATGTCCTGCATATCCTTGTAGTGCTTCTCCAGCCTTCTTTGGATTTCGAACAATTCCTTGTAGCAAACCGGCATCAGTTTCTCAAGCGTATCAAAATGTTCGCTCTGAGCGTTTTTCGAGTATGCATTAATGGGTGCTGGAGTTCTGATACCAGCAACCACATCTTCGCCTTGTGCATTTACAAGGTATTCGCCATAGAATTTGTTTTCGCCACTGCCCGGGTTGCGGGTAAAGGCCACACCTGTTGCACTGTCGTTACCCATATTACCAAACACCATGGCCTGTATGTTCACAGCGGTTCCCCATTCATGCGGAATCTTTTCGATGCGACGATATTCAAATGCACGCTTGCCATTCCAACTGCTGAACACAGCACCCATACCGCCCCACAGTTGCTGCATGGGATCATCAGGAAATTCAACACCCAATACTTTTTTTACTGTCTTTTTGAAATCCACTACCAGAGCTTTTAGTTCGTCCACAGTAAGATCTGTATCACTTGCGTAGCCTTTCTTATGTTTTATTTGCTCCAGCTTTTCGTCAAGCAATTTGCGGATGCCTTTGCCCCCTTTGGGTTCAATGCCCTCGGCTTTTTCCATCACTACATCAGCATACATCATAATGAGGCGGCGATATGCATCGTAGGCAAAACGTTCATCGCCACTTTGAGCAATGATTCCCTTGATGGTGTTTTCATTCAGGCCAACGTTCAGTACGGTTTCCATCATGCCGGGCATGCTCTTGCGGGCACCTGACCGAACAGAAACCAGCAGCGGATTCTTTTCATCACCGAATTTTTTGCCAGTGAGTTTTTCCATCCTGGCAAGGGCTTCTTCCATTTGAGCTTTCAGCGCCTTAGGATAAGTCTTGTTGTTTGCCAGGTAATAAACACACACTTCGGTTGTAACGGTAAAGCCGGGAGGAACCGGCAGACGGAGCTGCGGGTGACCTGCCATTTCGGCCAGGTTTGCGCCCTTTCCGCCCAATAGATTCTTCATCGATTCATTACCGTCTGCCTTGCCACCGCCAAAGAAATAAACATGTTTGGTAGCCTTTTGAGATGCGGCCTTCTTTGCCGGCGCTTTTTTAGCAGGTGCTTTTTTTACTGCTGTTGCCATGTCTGAGTTTTTTAAAAATTTAATGAGAGGAAATACTGCGTTTTCCAACTCATGTTGCTTGCGCAATGGTTTCCGTTGTGTATTTGAGGGGCTAAAAGTAGATTCGGTGTTTTGCCAAAAGAATGACTAATGGCAAGTGAAAAACTAATAATAGTCATATAGTGAATTTGCAGACCTTGTATAGAACGTTCGAAAATCCGGGATTTCAAGGGCCATTTGGCATCAACCTGCCCAAGGATGTTTTGACATACAAGATTCAGATCATCTTGCTTACACCCTCCGGTAATAAACATTCCAGCAGCATCAGGCGTATTGCTACTTTTTAATTAACAATCATGGTTTCTTTCCACAAATCGTTAATAACTAATTTTGAGTTACAGTGAAATGAAAAAATAAATTTGGGAAGGGTGAGTGATTCACTAACAGTTCTTTCAAACATCATTGTTTACTTAAAAAACTATCGCCATTTGACAGAGACCATCATCAACCTCGAAACGGTAAATCCGATAGAATTCTTCGGGGTTAACAACGGGAAACTTGATCTGCTTAAAAAGAAATTTCCATTGTTGAAGATCCTTGGCCGCGGGACGCAAATAAAATTAAGTGGCTCCACAGAACAGATCGAGTTTGCAAAAGACAAAATCAACCTTATCGTTCAATACCTTGAACGGAATGGTCACCTGAGCGAAAATTATTTTGAACAAATCCTGGGAGGCGACGACGCAGAAACTGTAGACCACTTTGTGGAACGTAATCCCAATGATGTACTGGTGTTTGGCCCCAACGGCAAAACGGTACGTGCCAGAACACACAATCAAAAACGCATGGTATCCTCGTCAGATACCAACGACATTGTGTTTGCTCTTGGCCCTGCTGGCACCGGCAAAACGTACACAGCAGTTGCACTTGCTGTACGTGCCCTGAAGAACAAAACCGTTAAGAAGATTATCCTGACACGGCCTGCGGTAGAGGCTGGCGAAAGCCTGGGTTTCCTACCCGGTGATCTTAAGGAAAAAATTGATCCTTACCTGCGCCCGTTATACGATGCACTAGATGACATGATACCTGCTGACAAGCTGGGTTATTACATGAGTACCCGTACCATCGAAATTGCGCCGCTGGCATACATGCGTGGACGTACACTTGACAACGCCTATATCATTCTGGACGAAGCGCAAAATGCTACCGACCTTCAGTTGAAAATGTTTCTTACTCGTATTGGTGCCAATGCCAAGGCCATCATTACCGGCGATATGACGCAGGTGGACTTGCCCAAAAGCCAGAAAAGCGGCCTCGAAAAAGCTGTTCGCATTTTACGCAACGTTAATGGAATTGCCCACATTGAACTTGATGAAGAAGACGTGGTACGCCACCGTTTGGTAAAAGCTATCATCCGGGCATACGATAAGGAAAAGGAAATAGAAAATGCTGAGGAAGAAGCCTACCAGGCACAACGAAAAGAGTACTTTCGTAACCGTGACAAGGCTTAACAGCTATATCATAAAAATGCTGAAAGGACTGGTTGCCATACCGGTCCTTTTTTTTGCTGTGACAGGATGCCAGCGTGCTACTTCCAAAGCACCCAATGCCAATGAATTGTACCAGCAACAGCGTTTGCAGCATTATCGTTTATTTGTTTACCCAAAAATGAAACAACGGGTTCATAGTGGTGACCTTGTGCTGAGGCTGGGCACTGATATTACCAGCGAAATGCTGCGCCAGATGAACCAAACGGACCCATCATTCAGCCATTGCGGTATTGCAAGCATTGAAAACGACACTGTTTTTGTGTATCATGCTATTGGTGGTGAGTTTAACCCCGACCAGAAACTGAAACGCGAAACCCTTTACCGCTTTGGGCTGCCAGCCGAAAACAAAACGCTGGGAGTTGTAGCATTGAGTGAAACCAAAAGCCAAAAAAGTAAATTGATATTGCTGGCGCAGCAATGTTTCGCAAAACAAATTCCTTTCGACATGCAGTTTGATTATTCCTCTGATGACCGCATGTATTGTGCGGAGTTTGTATCAAAATGTATAAGCCGCTCCCTGAGCGACAGCAGTTGGCTGCATTTTTCACAGGCTGGGAATTTCAAATACGTGGCAGTCGACAATCTCTACCACAACAGTTTGGCAAAAGAAATTGAACGATTAAGTTATTAAAATTTGCTTGGCTCCTATTTGCCAATGAATAGCTTTTACTTTGACCTAACCAACTTGATTAATCATACGTCTTCCATTAAAAAACATTTTAACATGAAAATGAAAAATCTCTTTCTTGGTACAATGACTGCCGTTGCTTTGTTTTTTGCCGCATGCAAAAGCGGTGGTGGCGACCCAAAAGCAGTTGCTCAAAAATTCTTTGAGGCCTTAAAGACAATGAATGTGGATGAAGCTTCAAAATATGCAACCAAAGAAAGCAAGAGCATGCTGGACCTGATGAAGATGGGTATGAGTTTCGCGAAGACCAATACAGACAGCATTAAGGCCGAAATGGCCAAGCAGAAAATTGAATACAGCGAAGCGCAGATTAACGGAGATGAAGCAACGGTTTCGGTTACCGTGAATGGAAAAGAAAAAACCGATTTTAAATTGAAGAAAGAAGAGGGTGAATGGAAAGTTGCTTTTGACAAGGGAACCCTGATGCAAACCGGCATGGAAAAAATGCAGGAAAAAGGTGCAACTCCTGAAGACCTGGAGAAGGCACAAAAAGCCATGGATATGTTCAATAACCCCGACTCACTGAAGCAAATGGCAGATTCTATTTCACAGGAAAAATAGTAGGCTGAATCCCACAAACAATAAAGCCATTCCAGGTAGCAGGAATGGCTTTATTGTTTTCACAGCAATGTAATCCAAAGTGAAAAGGTTTCTAAATGATTTCAGATAATTTCGTAGGCCACAGGAAATGATGACTGAATGCTGAAAAATAGAATCAGGCAGCTACTCAACAGCTTGCCTTACATAAATACTTTAGCCCGCAAGGTGCAAAACATGGAAGCAAACTCGCATGTGGCGCCCGGGCATTTCTACTCTCCCATCTTTGATGTGAAAGACCTGAAGCAACGCGAATCAGAAGTTTGGAAACATGAAGCAAATGCAGCAATACCGGGCATTGAGCTACATGTGCAAGCTCAGTTGAAATGGCTGGAAACCATGCATGAAATGGCTGGAACATTCTCATTTCCTGAAGAAAAAAACAGTGGGTTCCGTTATTATCTCAACAACCGTTACTTCAAATACACCGATGGTTTTATTCTTTACCTTTTTCTTCGCTATTACCAACCCAAACACATTATCGAAGCAGGTTCTGGTTTCAGTTCAGCACTGATGCTCGACACCTGCCAGATGATGCAGCCTCAGCCTTCCTTCACCTTTATCGATCCGTTTCCGGAAAGATTGCACCAGTTGCTGAAGCCGACTGACTACGACTTTTGCAAAGTAATCAGCAGCAATGTGCAGTCTGTAAATCCCGCCCTGTTCGACGTATTGGAAAAAAATGATTTGCTGTTCATCGATTCATCGCATGTAAGCAAAATGGGCAGCGATGTAAACTACCTATTGTTTGAGATTCTGCCACGCCTGAAACCTGGCGTCATTATTCACATCCATGATATTTTTCACCCATTTCTTTACCCACGCAAATGGGTATTCAGTGGTATCAATTGGAATGAATCATTTATCGTGAGAGCCTTGCTCACCAATACCTCACGTTACCGCATTCTGTTCTTTACCAATCACCTGCAGCGTTTTTACCCGGAAGCTTTCGCTTTCTTTGATGTTACGCAGAAATCGCAGGGACAGAGTTTGTATATCCAGGTGAACGAATAACTATCAATCGTAATATCCGGAGGCGAGGTTGGCATTCGCCTTTTCAACAGATTCAATTGCTGCAAATGAACTAAGGATGTCAGCCTTGTCTTTTTGTACACAAACCGTGTGCTCATAATGTGCCGAAGGTTTGCCGTCTTTGGTTCGAACGGTCCAGCCATCATCATCATAAAAAACATCCTTCTTGCCAAGGTTTATCATTGGCTCAATAGCAATGGTCATTCCCGGAAGTAATTTTGGCCCATTACCACGTTTGCCAAAATTGGGCACCTGTGGATCTTCGTGCAGGTTGCGGCCAATGCCATGCCCAACCAATTCACGAACTACGCCATAGCCCTTTTTGCGCTCTGTATGTTCCTGAATGGCCCAAGCGATATCGCCAATGCGATTGCTGGCAATGGCTTTTTCAATGCCCTTATACAACGATTCTTTGGTTGCACGCATCAAAGCGAGCACATCAGCACCAGGATCTCCAATGGCAAAAGTGTAAGCGCTGTCGCCGTGATAACCATTTTTAAAAACGCCACAGTCAATGCTTACTACATCACCTTCTCTCAATCCGCGGTTTTCTGGGAATCCGTGCACAACAGCATCATTAACACTTATACAAGTATTGTATGGAAATCCTCTGTAATTCAAGAAACTTGGAATGCCACCGTTGTCACGAATGAATTCGCCGGCAGCTTTGTCCAACAAAAGTGTTGGAATGCCGGGCTTGAGCATGCTGGCAAGGTGTGCAATGGTTTTGCCCACCAGCAGATTGCTGTGCCGCATGATTTCAATTTCTTCAGCGTTTTTGTAGTAAATCACGTCACAAAATCTTTTCAGAAGCCACATCTGTACAAACCAAGTCTATTTCAAATTTTTGCAGTGCAACTTCATTTCCAAAAAAAACCTGCCGACTACGCGGCAGGCAATATCACTAACAGTTCTTGTTTCAAAAATCTTAACCAATAGGTGAGCTGCTCACAGCCTGCCTGCCCTGAATGCGGCCACTGCTCATCAATCCATCATACTGGCGCATCAGCAAGTGTGTTTCAATCTGCTGCAAGGTATCAAGAATAACACCAACCATAATCAGCAGGCTGGTACCACCGAAAAAGCTGGAGAAACTTGCAGTAACACCCAAACGCTGAGCAATACCAGGCAGGATACCAACAAATGCCAGCAATATAGCTCCGGGCAATGTTACTTTATCCATTACCGAGCCAATATAGTCAGCTGTAGGCTGGCCAGGCTTAACACCGGGAATGAACCCGTTGTTGCGTTTCAAATCATCAGCAATTTGCTTGGGGTTGAATATGATAGCAGTGTACAGGTAGGTAAATGCAATTACAAGCACTGCATAAATAAGCATATACCAACCATTGCTATGGTCGTTCAAAATCTTGAGGAAACCGCCGCTGGTATCGAACCTTGCGAAAATGGTAGGAATGAAAATAATGGCCTGTGCAAAGATGATTGGCATTACACCCGCACTGTTCACCTTGATAGGCAGAAACTGACGGGCTCCACCAAACTGCTTATTACCAACAATCTGCTTGGCGTAGTTGATGGTGATTTTCCTTACCCCTTGCACCAAAACAATCAATCCCATTATTACTGCAATAACAACGGCTATTTCAATGATGAACACCAGGAAACCGCCACCGCCTTTTGAATTCTTGGCGCTGAATTCCTGTACAAAACTCTGAGGCAGACGAGCCAGGATACCCACCATGATGATAAGTGAAGTACCATTGCCCAGACCTTTGTCTGTAATTTTTTCGCCCAGCCACATCACAAACAGCGTACCTGAAGTAAGCAAAATAATGGTGCTAATGGCGAAGAACGGTTGGTAACCAGGAATCAATGCTTCCTTGTAACCCGGGCTTTGCAAATAGGTAATGTATGCAGCAGCCTGGAACATGGTGACGATTACGGTGAGGTAACGTGTCCACTGATTGATCTTTTTTCGACCACTTTCACCTTCTTTCTGGATCTTCTGAAACTGGGGAACCAGGATGGTTACCAATTGCATGAAGATAGATGCAGAGATATAAGGCATAATGCCCAATGCGAGAATTGAAGCATGTGAAAAAGCGCCTCCTGCAAATTGGTCAAACAAACCAAGCAGGCCGCTGGCCTTTCCTTTCACAGCATCAAGTGCAGTAGGATCAATACCGGGTAAAACAATTTGTGTACCAAGGCGATATGTGAGGAGCATGCCCAGAGTCACCAGGATTTTCATCCGCAACTCATCAATCGTCCAGATATTCTTAAGCGTTTCTAGAAATTTCTTCACGGAATTCAGTCAATTTAAAGGGCCTCAAATGTAGGTAAAACAGTTGTCCCTTCCGTTGCACGAAAAGGAACATTTGTCTTGCCAGTTTACTTCACAATTTCAACCGTACCACCGGCAGCTTCAACAGCAGCCTTTGCCTTATCGCTGATAGCATTCACCCTGAAAGTGATGGGGCTTTTGATTTCGCCAGTTGCCAGCACCTTTACGAAGTCGGTTTGACCTGTCAGGCCGTTGATGTACAAATTTTCGATGCTGAATTCTTTAAGATCGTATTTAGCAACCAGTTGTTCAACCTGTCCGAGGTTGAATACTTTGTAAGATACACGATGAGGATTTTTGAATCCACGCTTTGGTATACGACGCTGAATGGGCATCTGTCCACCTTCGTGGGCCATTTTCAACTGGTAACCGGCGCGGCTTTGCTGGCCTTTGTTACCTTTAGTCGAAGTACCACCTTTACCCGATGCTTCACCACGACCCAAACGCTTCTCTTTGTGCGTGCTGCCTTCTGCAGGCTTCAAATTATGCAGTTTCATAAACTTAGGTTTTTACTTACGGGGTTTGCTCCCCTCGCTATTATAAAATGATGAAATAATGAAATTCCAAATCCCAAATAGTTGCTGTTGCTTGCTGTTTGGAATTTGGAATTTTAATCTTTTGAAATATTAACCGGCTACTTCTTCAACCTTCACCAGGTGCAGCACCTTTTCTACCATTCCCAATACCTGTGGGGTGGCATCCTTTTCTACAGTGGCATGCAGTTTGCGCAAACCCAAAGCCTGCATGGTTTTCTTCTGACGCTCAGGACGGTCAATTACACTTTTAACCTGTGTTATTTTGATCTTCTTCATCGTAGTGAGTTTGAGGTTTGAAGCTTGAAGTTTGAGGTTCAGGTGCGTGGTGCAAACCCAGGTAACATCAAACAGCAAACATCAAACGGTTATTATCCGTTGAATACTTTTTTGAGGCCAATACCACGGGTTTTGGCAACGTGAATGGGTTCTTTCAATTCAGCCAGGGCTTTAAACGTAGCCTTAACCACATTGTGCGGATTAGCCGAACCAAGGCTCTTGGCTAAAACGTCGGTAACACCAGCACTTTCAAGCACAGCACGCATGCTGCCACCTGCAATTACACCGGTACCATGAGCAGCTGGTTTCAGCAACACTTTAGCGGCACCGTCTTTTACAAATGTTTCGTGCGGAATGGTTCCATGCATCACAGGCACTTTTACCAAGTTCTTTTTGGCATCTTCAATGCCCTTGGTAATTGCTTCCTGCACTTCTTTGGCTTTTCCCAGGCCATGACCTACAACACCATTTTCATTTCCCACTACTACCAGAGCAGAAAAACTGAATGTACGGCCACCCTTGGTGGTTTTGGTAACACGGTTAATAGCCACCACCTTTTCTTTCAGTTCCAGGTCGCCGGCTTTTACTCGGTTCAAGATAGCTTTTGCCATTTTTCTTTAATCTATTGAGCCTGTTGTACAGGCATTATTTACGATTGTTGATTTTACTATCGCGAGGAAGGAATATTAGAATAACATGCCACCCTCACGTGCACCTTCGGCTACTGCTTTAATGCGTCCATGGTACAAAAATCCGCCACGGTCAAAAACACAGTCTTTGATTCCGAGTTCAGCTGCCTTGCGGGCAATTGCGCCACCAACCAGTTTGCTTTTTTCGGTTTTAGTTACTTTTTGAGCAGCGATGTCTTTGTCGCGGCTGCTGGCTGATGCAAGGGTATGCCCATTAGCGTCGTCAATGAGTTGAGCATAGATTTCTGCATTGCTGCGAAACACATTGAGACGAGGCTTTGTTGCACTACCAAACACCTTCTTACGAATGCGGTAGTGAATCTTTTTTCTTGCGATAACTTTATTATCCATTTTATATCCTCCGGCTCCTTTGAGGAGCAAATTTTCAGAATTGAGAATGTTTGCCTAAGGTTACTATTCCAATTATTTACCGGCTGATTTACCAGCTTTCTTACGAACAACTTCGCCGGCAAAACGCACACCTTTTCCTTTGTAAGGCTCGGGCTTGCGCAAGCTGCGGATTTTAGCACAAACCTGGCCAAGCAATTGGTTGTCGATACCTTCCAGGGTTATCTCCGGATTCTTACCTTTTTCCTGGGCAGTTGACACTTTCAGTTCTTTCGGAACTTCGAAAATGATATTGTGCGAATATCCAAGTGCAAGATCCAACAGGTTACCCGTGTTGGTGGCTTTGTAGCCTACACCAACTAATTCCATTTTCTTGGTAAATCCATCTGTTACACCTTTTACCATATTGGCTAAAAGTGCACGGTACAAACCATGCAGTGCACGGTGACGGATTTGGTCTGTAGGACGGCTTACAACCAGTTGCCCATCTACTACTTCTACTGTGATATCGCGATCCAATGTTTGCTTCAGCTCACCTTTTGGACCTTTTACTGTTACCGTATTGTCGCCGCTAACACTGATGGTAACACCACCAGGAAGGACAACCGGTTTTTTTCCTACTCGTGACATAGTCGATTCTTGGTTTTTTATAGTTCTGACTTCCCGTTTTCAGCCCCGACTAAAGGCTTACATTGTCAGGCAGCCAACAAGTTGATTAATAAACGTGGCAAAGCACTTCGCCACCAACATTCAGGTTCTTTGCTTCTTTGTCGGTCATTACGCCCCTGGAAGTGCTGATAATAGCAATACCAAGGCCATTCATAACACGCTTGAAATCTGCAGGGGTGGCATACTGACGAAGGCCCGGGCGGCTTACCCTTTCCAACGAAGTGATGGCAGGCTGCTTGGTGGCAGCATCGTATTTCAAGGCAATTTTGATAACCCCTTGTTTGTTATCATCATCAAACTTATACTTGAGGATATAACCCTTCTCGTACAGGATTTCAGTGATACGCTTCTTCAGGTTTGAAGCGGGAATTTCCACGATACGATGGTTTGCCATCTGGGCATTCCTGATACGTGTCAGAAAGTCTGCTATAGGATCTGTTACCATATTTGATTCCTCCTACACCACGCCGGAGCGTGATAATTGGATTTTTTTGATTGATTAATTAAACCAAGTTCATTTCAGAGCTGCTTCACAGCCAATCTTATTGAAAGCTTACCAGCTTGCTTTTTTCACACCTGGTATTTTGCCTTCGAGAGCCATATCACGAAACATGTTACGGCAGATGCCGAAGTGACGCATATAACCCTTTGGACGACCACTGAGTTGGCAGCGGTTTTTCAAACGTACCGGCGAAGCATTGCGTGGAAGTTGATCCAAGGCAGCATAATCACCTGCTGCTTTCAGAGCAGCACGCTTTTCTGCAAATTTGGCTACCATCTCTTCACGCTTACGCTGACGGGCTTTTACTGATTCTTTTGCCATAATTTAAAAATTCCAGGATTTACTGATTAGTTATTATCCTTTTTGATGTTCTTGAAAGGCAATCCCATTTCCTTCAGCAGTTCATAAGCCTCCTCGTTGGTACGGGCGGTAGTTACAAACGTGATATCCATTCCGGTGATTTTGTTCACCTTATCGATATCAATTTCAGGAAAGATGATTTGTTCGGTTACACCCATCGTGTAGTTGCCACGGCCATCAAAACTTTTGTCGTTGATGCCTTTGAAATCGCGAACACGAGGTAGTGCCACCGCAATCAGGCGGTCCATGAATTCAAACATCTTATCGCCACGCAGCGTTACACGAGCACCAATGGGCATGTTGCGGCGCAGTTTGAAGTTTGAAATGTCCTTTTTAGAATTGGTAGCAACAGCCTTCTGACCAGTGATGGTGGAAAGCTCATCAATAGCAATGTCTACCAGCTTCTTATCGGCTACTGCACCATTTACGCCACGGTTCAGGCATATTTTGGTAATCTTAGGAGCCTGCATTACGGTAGAATAACCGAATTTCTTCATAAGGGCAGGTACAACTTCTTTCTTGTACTTTTCTGCCAGGCGCGGTGTATAGTTTGTTGTTGCCATTACTTAATTACCTCCCCGGATTTTTTAGATACACGAACTAATTTGCCATTATCGCGGTTGCGTTTTACGCGGGTAGCGGCTCCGGCTTTTGCATCCCACAGCATCACGTTACTGATAGCTATTGGCGCTTCTTTCTTCACAATACCGCCCTTGGTGTTTTGAGCACTTGGCTTGGTATGGCGTGTCTGGATATTTACACCCTCTACCAGAATTTTAGATTCTTCGGGGTATACAGCCAACACGGTGCGTGGCTTTTTCAGGTCCTTATCATCACCGGCAATCACTACTACGTTGTCGCCTTTCTTGATGTTGAACTTTGGTTGAAAACGATTACTCATTTTGTTTACTCTTTTTCCCTTTAAGGGGAAGTTTTATATTGAACCTGCTTAATAACTTCTATTAAGCATTGTTGTGTCACTCACTTCAGGTGAAGTACAGTTATCGGCTAAGCCTTACAGTACTTCCGGGGCCAAGGAAATAATTTTCATATACCCCTTGTCGCGCAGTTCGCGGGCTACCGGCCCAAAGATGCGGGTGCCACGGGGCTCGTCACTGTTGGTGAGCAGCACCACAGCATTGTCATCAAAACGGATGTAAGAACCATCCTTGCGGCGAAGCTTGTTTTTCGTACGCACGATAACTGCTTTTGCCACTGTACCTTTTTTTATGCCCCCACCTGGAATAGCATCTTTTACAGTCACTACAATCTTATCACCAATCTTGGCATAATCCTGGCCACTGTTTCCAAGTACACGAATACAAAGCACCTCTTTGGCACCGCTGTTATCCGCTACATTCAACCGGCTTTCTTGCTGAATCATTTTCTTTCGCTTTTTAGCTTTAGCACTGGGCTAATGTTTTACGAATTTTTCAGAGGCTTCTATCAGCCGTTGGGCCGCAAAGAAGCTTGAAGCGTGCAGCTTGTGGCGTGCAGCTTAATTATTTTACTTTCTCAACTATTTCCACCAACCTCCAGCGCTTTGTTTTGCTCATGGGGCGGCTTTCCATAATTTTCACCGTATCTCCAATGCTGCACTCATTTTTTTCATCATGCGCATGAAACTTGGTGGTCTTTTTTACGAACTTACCATAGATAGGGTGCTTCACTTTACGTTCAACAGCCACAGTAATGGATTTTTCCATTTTGTTGCTGCTCACAACCCCGATTCTGGTTTTACGAAGATTTCTGCTTTCCATTTGGTTCAATATTTTTTTGAACGTTCTACTCTTTGTTAATTCAACCTACCAAAGCCCTGTTCCTGAGTTCAGTTTTCATGCGGCTGATATCGCGACGCAGTGCCCTGATGCTCATAGGATTTTCAAGCGGCGTAATGGCGTGAGCAAACTGCAACTTCTTAAGGCGCACTTCATCTTCTTCAATGCGAACCTTGAGGTCGTCGATGCTCAGTTCATTCAGGCTTTTGTTGAAGTCAATTTTCTTAGACATCTCTCTTTGATTTGAAAATTTGAAAATTTGAAAATTTGAAAATGAAAAGCGGAATCTTATGGATTTGTTTTCATGTCGGCGTTTTCAAATAATCCTATTTAGTTCTTACGCCGTATAGTCGCGGCGAATAATAAATTTCGTTTTGATGGGCAGTTTCTGTGCAGCAAGTTCCATTGCTTCACGAGCCACTTCCATGGATACGCCATCACACTCAAACAGGATGCGACCTGGTTCAACTACAGCAGCCCAGAATTCAGGATTACCCTTGCCCTTACCCATCCTCACTTCAAGTGGTTTGCGGGTAATTATCTTATCGGGAAATACGCGAATCCATACGCTACCTTCACGTTTCATGGCACGGGTCATTGCCTGACGTGCACTTTCAATCTGGCGATTGTTCAACCAAATAGGCTCCAGGGCTTTAAGGCCAAACGATCCGAACGAAATGGAAGCGCCACGCTTAGCCACTTCACGAATGCGGCCTTTCTGTTGCTTGCGGAACTTGGTTCTTTTCGGCTGTAACATTTATTCTGAGTTTGAATATTTACTTTGAATAGAATCTGCTATTGCAGTGTTGGTTCTTATTAGCGACGGCCTCCACGGTCACCACCACGGTCACGTTCACGACGCTCTCCGCCCCTTCTTTCGCCACCACGATGTCCGCCATGTCCGCGGTCATCACCAGGCCTGCGTTCGCCACCCATGCTGCCACCAGCTATCAGGTTGGGGTTGAGGTCACGTTTTGCAAGTACTTCGCCTTTGCAAATCCAAACCTTGATCCCGATTTTGCCGTAAACTGTTTGAGCAGCAATGTTGGCATAATCAATATCCATGCGGAAGGTATGCAGTGGCGTACGGCCCATTTTGATTTCTTCGCTACGCGCAATTTCAGCACCTCCCAAACGACCACTTGCTTTCACTTTAATGCCTTCGGCACCCATGCGCATAGACGAAGCAATCGCCATTTTGATGGCACGTTTGTAGTTGATGCGATTTTCAATTTGGCGGGCAATAGTGTCAGCCACAATCATTGCATCCAGTTCGGGGCGACGGATTTCGAGGATGTTGATTTGCACATCTTCTTTGCCGGTGAGCTTCTTCAATTCTTCCTTGATACGATCCACTTCATTACCACCTTTGCCAATGATGATGCCTGGCTTAGAGGTATGGATGGTAACTATGAGTTTATTGAGGGTACGCTCGATAACAATTTTGGAGATACCACCTTTGTTGATACGAGCATTGAGGTAGGTGCGGATCTTGTTGTCCTCAATGAGCCTGTCGGCGTACACCTTTTTGTTGCCATACCAGTTGCTATCCCAACCACGGATAATTCCGAGCCTGTTACCGATTGGATTTGCTTTTTGACCCATGTTTTAAATTTGATAGGGTGACAATTTGAAATTTTGAAAATGGATTCAAACTGTCGTGAAACTCAAATTGATTTTTATTTTCCTGGCTAGGCGAAAACCATTTTCCAATTTTCGCACTCGCACTTTTTTTACTTATTTGCTATCCACTACTACGGTTACATGATTGCTGCGCTTGCGAACACGATAACCACGACCCTGCGGAGCAGGACGCATACGCTTCAGCGAACGACCGCCATCAACCATTACAGCTTTAACAACCAGGCCAGCCTCATCGGTACCTTCATTCTTTGCCTTCCAGTTGAATGCTGCACTCTTAACAAGTTTTGCCAGGGGCACCGAACTGTGAGCAGGATTGTGCTCCAGCACAGCAAGCGCATTATCAACCTTCATGCCGCGGATGAGGTCGGCAAGTAAGCGCATCTTGCGAGGCGATGTGGGATAGTTCTTCAGTTTAGCTACTGCTTCCATCTTTATTCAGTTTCAGATTATTGGCTCCAGGTTTTTTGATACCGGTTAATTCCGGTAACTCCAACCCTACAACCACTTACAATTAATCAATTATTTTTTGCTACCGGCGTGTCCTCTGAAATTGCGGGTAGGCGCAAATTCACCCAGTTTATGACCAACCATGAATTCCGTAACATACACAGGTATGAACTTGTTGCCGTTGTGAACTGCAAAAGTCTGGCCTACAAAATCAGGAGTAATAGTAGAGCGACGGCTCCATGTTTTGATAACGCCTTTTTTTGTTCTGCCTTCTGCTACTGCTACGATTTTCTTTTCGAGCTTGGCATCAACATAAGGTCCTTTTTTAATCGAACGAGCCATATTGAATTCTTGAATTTGAAAATTTGAAAATTACTTAGCCAGTTTTGAACCGTCGCGGCGTTGCAAAATCAGTTTGTCGCTGCCTTTGCCTCTTGTGCGGGTCTTTTCACCTTTAGCGTATTTACCGGTGCGGCTGCGAGGATGTCCTCCAGAAGCACGGCCTTCACCACCACCCATTGGGTGATCTACTGGGTTCATGGCTACACCACGGTTGCGCGGGCGGATACCACGCCAGCGGTTTGCACCAGCCTTACCAAGGCTTTGCAGGTTGTGGTCACCGTTGCTCACAACGCCAACAGTAGCGTAGCAATTGATAAGCACTTTGCGCAATTCGCCAGAAGGCATTTTCAATACTGCGTAAGCTTCTTCCTTGTTGGTAAGCTGTGCTGCTGTACCGGCACTGCGAACCAATTTGCCACCCTGGCCAGGTTGCATTTCAATATTGTGAATGTTGGTACCCATAGGCATATGCTTCATGGGAAGACAGTTGCCAACTTCAGGAGCCACATTTTCGCCGGATACAATTTTCTGTCCAATACGGATACCTTGTGGTGCAAGGATGTAGCGTTTTTCACCATCGGCATATTCAACCAGTGAAATAAAGGAAGAACGGTTTGGATCGTATTCAACTGTCAGCACAGTTGCTTCAACATTCTGCTTGTTGCGCTTAAAATCAATGATACGAAACTTCTTTTTGTGACCACCGCCAATGTAGCGCATGGTACGGCGTCCCTGCACGTTACGTCCACCGGTTCCTTTCACGGTTTCCAGCAACGATTTTTCAGGAGTATCTGTAGTGAGTTCTGCAAATGCATTACCAATTTTCCAGCGAGTGCCGGCGGTCATTGGTTTAAATTTCTTCAGTGCCATTTTTCTTAGGTTCTGATTTTGTTAGTTCAACACTTCGCGGCGGTTGGTTGCCATTCTTTTTTTTGTTAGAAAATGGAAGGATTAAATTTCACCATACAGGTTAATCTCTTCTCCTTCGGCTACTGTTACCACAGCTTTCTTTTTAGAAGGCTTGCGGCCACTTATGAAACCTTTTTTTGTAAAACGCGATTTGGCTTTACCAGGCATCACCAGGGTGTTAACGTCAGTAACATTTACACCATAGAATTCTTCCACGGCCTTCTTGATCTCGAGCTTGTTAGCCTTACGATCAACCACGAAAGTGTAGCTGCGCTTTTTTTCAATTTGCTTGTTAACCTTTTCGGTCAACACCGGCTTTATCAGTACATCTGTAAGTTTCATCTGTCTTGATTTATTGCTGTTCCTTTTCGGTGAAATTTGCCAGGGCTAATAGCACCGTTTCAGAATCGTTCAGTTTTAATTAAGCTTCAGCTTCGTTGAAGATTTTTGCAGCTGATTCAGTCAGCACCATCACATCGGCATTAACGATGTCATAGGTGTTAATATCGGCCAGTTGCACACCTGCTGCGTTTGGAATGTTGCGAAGGCTCAGGTAAACATTCTCGCTGGTTTCAGGATATACAAACAATGCTTTCTTTTCGGCAACACCAAGGCTCTTCATTACACCTGCAAACTGCTTGGTCTTGGGAGTTTCGGGATTCATATCCTCGACAACAACAATTGCGTTTTCTTTAGCCTTGTAGCTCAGTGCGCTGATTTTAGCCAAATCTTTCACCTTACGGTTCAGTTTGAAATCATACGAACGGGGCTGAGGTCCGAAGATGGTACCACCACCTTTATATAAAGGGCTGCGGAGGTTACCCTTACGACTTCCACCTGTGCCTTTTTGCTTGTGCAGTTTGCGGCTTGCACCCTGCACCTCTTTGCGGTTCTTCACCTTGCTGGTGCCCTGACGCTGAGCTGCCTGGTATTGCTTAACAGCCAGGTAAATAACATGGTCGTTGGGTTCCACACCAAAGATGTCTTCCGGCAGTTCAACAGTTCTGCCGGTCTTTTGTCCCGCTGTATTCAAAACTTCGATTGTCATAACTTTTTCTTTTGTGATCTTCTAAATGGTTTTGGAAGACCTGCTTTGCTTGCACAGGTCGCAACCTGTGACTACTTCTGGATTAAAACAATGGAACCGTTGTGGCCTGGAACAGAACCGCTAATCAGTATGTAGTTTTTATCCGGGAAAATCTTTACAACTTTCAGTCCTTTCATTTTCACCCTGTCTGCGCCCATGCGTCCTGCCATACGCATTCCTTTAAAAACACGGCTTGCATCCGAGGAGTTACCAATTGAACCCGGGGCACGCTGACGGTCGTGCTGACCATGCGATTGTTCGCCCACGCCGCTAAACCCATGGCGCTTAACTACACCCTGAAAACCTTTACCCTTAGTAGTACCAACTACATCAACTTTGTCACCTTCGGCGAAAATGTCAACAGTGACTGTTTCGCCAAGATTTTTTTCTAGCGAGCAGTCACGAAATTCTTTTACAAAAGATTTGGGAGCAGATTGTGCTTTGGCAAAATGGTTTTTTTCTGCCTTGATGGCATTCTTTTCCTTCTTGTCGCCAAAAGCCAATTGAAGTGCATTGTAACCGTCATTTTCAACGGTTTTAACCTGCGAAACAACACAGGGACCAGCTTCAACAATAGTGCAGGCAATTTGCTTGCCGTTGGGATCGAATATGCTGGTCATCCCGATTTTCTTTCCAATGATTCCTTTCATTCTTTATCGGTTTGTGCCCGGCAGGGTTATGGAGGACATTCGCACAGGCGAATTCAATCCCAGTTTAGCTACCGACCTTTTCCGTGGTTTTCCCACATTACGAGGAAGTGGAAGTACCGGTAGTAAACAAACCCTGAAAGGCTTGTTCATATGTTTGCCTCACCCATCAGGTGAGTATATTTTTTCAGAGCTCTTTTTTTGGTGCCCTATGACTCCAATTGAGAGATGAATGATTTATAAGAACTAGCGGAGCATTTGCCCCATTGGCCTGTTATGCCTTAATTTCCACTTCAACACCACTGGGTAAATCCAGTTTGCTGAGCGCATCTACTGTACGGCTACTGCTAGTATAAATGTCCAGCAAGCGCTTGTGTGTGTTAAGCTGAAACTGCTCACGTGCCTTCTTGTTAACATGGGGCGAACGCAGAACAGTGAATATTTTTTTATGTGTTGGCAAAGGAATAGGTCCGGTTACTACGGCACCTGTGCTTCGCACTGTTTTTACGATTTTTTCGGCTGATTTGTCAACCAGGTTGTGGTCGTAAGACTGTAATTTGATTCGTATCCGCTGGCTCATAATTCAAAGACCCTTTTTTCGAAATGGGATGCAAAGGTAATGGGATAAAAATAGGTGCCAAATCTTTTTTGAAAGATTTTGGGTCAAATGGGAATGTTTTCAGGCAACTTAACAATTTGAGAAGCATTCAAAGGGTGCAAACCACTCTTTGGCAAATTCACGTAGTCAAATTATTTCCCATGAGCTAAGCCAGAATCGATGTAATATCGAAACAATTGCCTTTCAAAGAATCACTGGGGCCAGGATTCAAAATGGGTAGCACGACTTTCAGGTAAAAACTATCTGTTCAGGATTTAAGAAGGGTTGGTTTGAAAATCGCAAAATGAGTTGTGCAACGGTTACCACATCTTTTTGGCAGTATTCCACTATTCGTGGCAGTTCGTTCAACTTCCAGTACACTTCACCCACCTGGCTTCCATTGATATCATCCTTAGGGGAAACAATTCCAAGGCATGAAGCCAACAGGTTGAGTGAAGTAAAATGCTTATAATCTCCAAATTTCCAAAGTTGAAGCGTGTCAAGCAGGGGCACTTCCCATGGTTTAGTTGCCTGAAAATCGAGCCAAACAGGCAGTGGCATGCTATTTACAATTAACCGGCGGCACAGATAAGGGATATCAAATTCGCGGATATTATGGCCAGCGAACCACATCCGTATTTTTCTTGCCTGTTGTATTTGTTGCAAGGTTTGAACGAACTCTTGGAGCAATTCCAACTCGTTGTGATTGCTGAATGACCGAATACGGAGTTGTAGTGCCCCCTGCTCGGTCTTAAAATAGCCAACAGAAACACACACAATTTTGCCAAACTCCGCAAGAATGGCTGCCCTTTTCTGATAAAATTCAGCCGCAGAAATTTCATCCGTCAATTGCCAGGCCACCTTTTCTTCCCATAGGGCCTGCCATTCCTGCGATAGCTCAGAAAAGTCACTTTTTTGTGAAACTGTCTCAATATCAATGAGTATTAACTGCTCCGGGTTGGGAATTTGCATAGCTGTAATTTACTATGCAAACCTTACAGAGGCAAGAAACATTGTTTTGATTGTGTTTTTTTGGTGGGACCCACAAAGCATTTGGATTTGAATTTTCCTGAAAAGGAATTGTATTACTCAGAACTGTTGATATGCTGGTCGCCGGTGAGGCCAAAGGCTGCAAACTGCCGGAAAACAAGAACGATATGTGCCTTTCAGGAATTTTAAAATAAATATACCCCCGAACGCCGGGGGTATAATATAGTAGGGAGTTTAGGGCCTTGTTTGATACAATCGCATTGTAAAAGTGCACCAAACTTCCAACATTGAAAAGGTGTCAAACAGCTACTTGAACACCAGCCAGAATAGAGACTGACCCCAGAAAAATCGTACAATTCAGTAGCAGAAAGGGTTTCAAAGAAATTTTAATATCAATTCACCACAATAAATGGCGGAACATTTTTTGACATATGTCAAATTTTTTCTTCTGAAAATTCCTTATATGCGCGGTTCATGGACCCCCTAAGCCTGCTCAAGGTCTCCAATTTCATCCCTAAATGCGAAGCAATATACTTTAGAGGCAACCGATTGATGAACTGTGGCTTAGTACTTACAAAGTATTCATAACGACTAGAAGCCTTGCTAAGCCGCGATAGATAGGCCCTTTGCTCGGCTTGCTGGTAAATGACCTGCAGTATCAGCCGGGCGGCAATATTCAACTCAGGGTGCTTTTGATACGCAATTTGCAGGTCTTCATGTGAGATGCCGGTCAATTCAGCATCTTCCAAGGCCTGTACAGTCTCAAAGGAAGGTGTCTGATTAAAAAAGCTGCTGATAGAACTTACCAAGTCATTTTCTCCGGTAAACCAGGTTGTTATCTCATTCTTCCCCTCACTGATTACTCCCCTGAACAATCCTTTGTGCACTAGGAAGATGTATGGACAAACCTGGCCTTCGCGAAGCAGATATCTACCCTTTGGGATAGTGCAATAGAATGATTTTGAATCGAGAAACTTGGCCGCCTTACTACTCAAGGGGTGAAATGAAGAAAGAAACTGGGACGGAAGCAGGTTGCCTTCCTTCAGTTTGCTCCTTGTCTTTTCAACAATATAAAGCCCCTCGGCCACCGGCAAGATCATAAAGCAACAGTTGGTTCGGAAATGCCAATTTAGCGTCTTTCGTTCACTAAACGAAAAAAAGCCACCGCAATTGCGGTGGCTTCTATGTTAAAACATTGAAATTTTAATCTTCGACCTTCAGTTTGCCCTTTTGCTTGGAAATCACCTCTTCGGCGATGTTGTTTGGTGCCGGGGCGTAGTGGCTGAATTCCATGGTACTAGTTGCACGTCCGGAAGAAAGAGAACGCAGTTGCGTAACATAACCAAACATTTCGCTCAGTGGCACTTTCGCCTTAATGACCTGTGCGTTGTTGCGGCTGTCCATTCCTTCCAGCATTCCACGGCGGCGGTTGAGGTCACCTGTAACATCACCCATGTATTGGTCTGGAGTAATTACTTCCACCTTCATAATTGGTTCAAGCAAAACCGGCTTGGCCTTTTTGCCTGCTTCACGGAAGCCTGAACGGGCGCACAACTCAAAACTCATTGAATCTGAGTCCACTGCGTGGAAGCTACCGTCAAAAATGCGAACCTTCATATTTACCAAAGGATATGCCGCCAAAACACCTGTTCCCATTGAGTTTTCAAAACCCTTTTGGATAGCTGGAATGAATTCGCGGGGGATAGAACCACCAAATATGTCATTCACAAACTGGAAGTGTTTGTCCGGATTTTCCTTTTGCCATTCTTCATCAACAGGTCCGATTTCGAATTGGATGTCGGCAAATTTACCACGACCACCGGTCTGCTTTTTCAGTACTTCACGATGTTCAACTGCCTTGGTAAATGCTTCTTTATAAGCCACCATGGGAGCACCCTGGTTCACTTCCACTTTGAATTCGCGACGCATACGGTCTACGATAATTTCTAGGTGAAGTTCACCCATTCCACGAAGGATGGTTTGTCCGGTTTCTTCGTCAGTATTTACACGCAATGTGGGGTCTTCTTCAACAAGTTTGGCAATGGCCATACCCATTTTGTCAACGTCCGCCTGAGTTTTTGGCTCAATGGCAATGGCGATAACGGGCTCAGGAATGAACATATTTTCCAATACAACCGGATGGTTTTCGTCACAAAGGGTATCACCGGTCTTAATTTCCTTGAACCCAACAGCAGCGCCAATATCACCTGCTTCAATAAAATCGATGGGGTTCTGCTTGTTGGCAAACATCTTCATGATGCGGCTAATACGCTCATTCTTACCACTGCGCATATTCTTCACATAGCTGCCGGCATCAAGGTGGCCACTGTAACAACGGAAGAATGCCAGCCTGCCAACAAAGGGATCGGTCATGATTTTGAAAGCAAGGGCGGCGAATGGTTCTTTGGGGTCAGCCTTGCGGAACACTTCTTCACCTGTTTCGGGGTTTAAGCCCGGAGTCGGAGGAATATCAACTGGTGAGGGCAGGTATCGGCAAACTGCATCGAGGGCGGTTTGCACACCTTTATTTTTGAATGAAGAACCGCACATCATTGGAACAATGCTCAAGTCGATGGTGGCTTTGCGGATTGCTTCGTGAATTTCATCTTCAGTAATGGAGTCCGGGTTATCAAAGAACTTCTCCATCAGGTTATCGTCATATTCAGCAACAGCTTCCACCAACTGGGCACGCCACAGTTCAGCTTCTTCTTGCATATCTGCCGGAATATCTATTTCCTGGTAGGTCATACCTTCAGTAGCAGCATCCCAAATAATGCCCTTCATGCGAATAAGGTCCACGACGCCGGTAAAATTATCTTCGGCACCGATCGGCAATTGCAGGGGAACAGACTTGCTACCCAGCATTTCACGCACCTGCTTCACAACATTCAGGAAGTCGGCACCTGCACGGTCCATCTTGTTTACAAATCCAATCCTTGGAACACCATATCGATTTGCCTGGCGCCAAACAGTTTCAGACTGAGGTTCAACACCGTCCACCGCCGAAAATAGAGCGATAAGGCCATCTAGTACACGCATAGAGCGCTCTACTTCTACAGTAAAGTCGACGTGGCCCGGAGTATCAATGATGTTGAAGAAGTACTCTTTGGTATCGGCAGTAGCCTTACCCTTGTCGGTTGGGAAGTTCCATTTGCAACTCACAGCGGCGGAAGTAATGGTGATACCACGCTCCTTTTCCTGTTCCATCCAATCTGTGGTGGCTGCACCTTCGTGCACCTCACCTATGCGGTGAATCATACCGGTGTAGCGCAGAATACGCTCAGTGGTTGTGGTTTTGCCAGCATCGATGTGAGCTGCAATACCAAAATTTCGTCTGAATTTGAGATCGGCCATAAAGGTCGTTTATTTAGTAGATTGAGAATTACCCGAAAAAATTTCGAGGCGCAAAGGTATAGGTTCTGAACCTAAAATAAGGGTGGCTGTGTAAAGAATTTGTGAATCTCCAGCACTCCAACTTATGGAACACATAATTACCCAGCAGCAAAAAAAACCGCCAAAAGGCGGTTTCAAAAAAGTTGTGCGACAATAATATTAGGCGATCGAATAGCTGGCTTTGCCAAACAAAGCCTTTCCTCCAAAGAAGATACCTGAATAAATAAGCGTGCCAACTATGCTGGGCTTCAGGAAGAGCAATCCATCAACGTAAGTTTGGAGCAGACCGCTGAAGGTTCGGGGGTGACCCAGGCTATGCCCAGCTGCCCAAACTTCAAAGTTAGAAAGCAGGAAATAGACAACAGGAGCAGCTAATGCGCCGGCAACAATCTGGGAGGGTTTGCGCTGATTAACAAAAAATCCAATAACCGTTGTAGAAAGAATCAGCAGGTAGTTTATCACCTGGTAGCTGTAAAAACCAGGAGCAAATGCAGGATTTGCTGCATGAAACAGCTGCATTACTACATCGCTGAGCAGCATTGAAAACAACGGAAGCGCAAATGCCAACCTGCGGTTTCTAATTATTGAACCAGCAAAAACAGCCATTGCTAACTGTGGGGCACCCAGCCATTCAGGACGCATTTCATAAGGCACGATGCGGTAGGCTGTGCAAAGCAAAAACATGGCGGCAAAGAGAAATACTACAGGTCTGTTCATTTGATATTAATTTCCGTATTGAAGTTGGCAAAAATAGGCCAAATTGATTGCGCAAACATTTTCATTCGTACCCATCTCATTTGCTGAATGTGGAAAAACCCGGCAAACATCAAAACAGGCAAACCGGCCAGCTAGGTGAAGAAATGGCGGCAGTTTTTTTACTAAGGTTAGGTTTTGAAATGATTGCCCGCAACTGGAGGCATAGCCATTGCGAGGTTGACCTTATTATGTCAAAAGGGGCTGTTTTGCATTTTGTGGAAGTAAAAACCAAAAGCACCGTGGGATTTGGATTTCCGGAAGCCAAGGTAAACCGCAATAAACTGAGCCTGCTCAAAAAGGCAGCAGCTGCATGGCTCGAATTGCAGCCCCAATGGAAGCTCATCCAGTTTGACATTGTTTCCATCCAACTGAGGCAATTTGCCGAGCCTGAAATTCTTTTGATTGAAGACGTTTTCTAAATCGATGGAACTATGTCATTCATTTGCTACGCATGATGGTATTTTTCACCTCGCAGAATGGTGCATGCCCTGTAAACCTGCTCAGCAAGAATCAAGCGCACCAGTTGATGCGGAAAAACCAGCTTCGACAACTGCCAAACAAGGTCAGCCCTTTTTCTTACTGCATCGTTCACACCGAAGGCACCACCAATTACAAAATGTATTTTCTTGGCACCATTCACTGCACGTTGTTCAATGAGTGAAGCAAGTTCGGGTGAGGAAAGCATCTTGCCACGTTCATCTAAAAGCACAACATAATCCACCGGGTCCAGCGACTGCAAGAGCAAATTACTTTCAGCATCCTTTAGTTCGGTTTCCGAAAGGGATGACGCATTTTTTGGGCTGGAAACCAGTTTCCACTCGCAGGGGAAATAATGACTGATGCGCTTTGAAAACTCCTCCACTCCCTGTGCCACCAATAGGTCATGCTTTCCCCCAACAGACCATAGCAAAATTTTCATGGGGCCAATATAGCAGAAAGCAACAGTAAAATTGCGGCCAGCAGGCATCATGCTGCAATTCACTTATTTAACACCTATTGTGCTAAGCAATCTGATATATTCGCAGCCAAACTTTAGTATAGCGGCTTTACTATGAAAAACCTTAGTTTGATATTGAGCAGCCTTGCATTAGCGGGAGTGGCCATTTTGCTTTTTTTGCATTTTAAAGAATCGGGCAATGGTGAAAAAAAATTCGGTGTGAGTACCAAATCAGAAAGCCATACGCATGGCCAGATTGGTTATTTCGAAATGGACTCGCTGGAACAGCACTATGACTATATTAAAGAAGTTCGGTCGCAATTAAAAAGACAGGAAGATGAAATCAACGCTGAGCTTAATGGCATGAAGAAAAACTACATGGGGCGCATTCAGCAATTGCAGCAAAAAGCATCCACTATGAGCCAGCAGGAAGGCGAATCGGCCCAGGCAGAAATAAACCAGATGCAAATGAACCTGCAACAACAGGAGGCCAAACTATCGCAGGAATTACAGGAAAAGCAATTCAAAATGATGCAAGAAATCAACAACAAGATTGCTGAATTCCTAAAAGGTTACAATGAGAATAAGCACTTCGCATACATAATATCACATTCGCCCGGGGACTTTGTATACTACTCCGATTCTGCGTTCAACATCACTTCCGATTTGATAAAAGGGCTCAACAACAGTTATAAAAAATTATAGCAGCGTTAGCTATTTGCTGACCCCAAACAAAGCTGATTGCCTGCATTTCAATGCTATTCATTTTCATTTTTACGAATGAATATGAGTGCATCTTCAGCCTTGGAAGAAACAAATTTCTCGTATTCCTTTCTGTAACTGAGGCTCACGCCTGCCCTGTTTCTTCTTCCTGAATAATCCAGGTTGTCTTTCTTGAAAACAATGGCCCTTAGCCTGCGGTTTGGTGTAAGCACAAATTCAACGCTAACATCCGGCAAGAACTGAAAACCGGTGGTGGTGGTGCTTTTTACATTTACATCAAAATCGCTGCCGAGATTCACCACTACCCTGTTGTTGAAGTACGACTTGTTCAGCATGAAATTAAAATTCACCCGGTCGTATCCACTTGTTGCACTCACATTGCCTCCAACCAACTGCGACGAGTTATAAAAATCTGTAGTAATATCCACATTTAAACTTTTGTCTCCCGTTATGTCCTGAACTACATTGGTTAGAATCTTCCCCATCTGCGAACTTAACAAGTCACTTATGGTATTCACTGCCAACTCAGTGCCCGGATTTTTGGAACCAAGTCCTTCCTTGTAGGGCGCAAAAGACCTGAAAACAATAAGGTAAGTAACCTGCCGTAGCATTTCGCTTTTGTCTTCATCTATCTTTCTTAGCATTTCCAAAGCAGTTACGTTGTTACGCATGGGGCTTCCTTGCGGAAATTCAATAGAGAATGAGATTTCAGGTTTGCTGAGTTTACCTTTCAAATTGGCCTTTACATATACATCGCCTTTGTAGTTCTGTGCCGATTCATCGAGCACAGTATTGCTTTGGTCGCTGCTCATCAGGTCCCTCAGGCTCACATCACGTGCAGTATAAGTGGCTGTCACATTCAAATTAGCATCGTAAGGATCGCCTGTCCATTCAATAAAATTATTTTCACCGCCTTCCAATTCAAATGGTTTCCGAATCAGGGTTTGAAAACTATAGTTATAGCTTCCTTTTTCCACCTGGTATCTGCCCCGCATTTCCGTGGGATCAAGTGTGCCTGTTTTTATTTTAATATTTCCTGAGCCTGTGGCTTTTATTACATCATTAGTGAGTTCATCCATTATCACGTCTATTTTACAGAATGGGTTGGCAGTTAAATCGATGTCAATGTGCATGTTCATAATATTTGTATCCACTTCCTGCACCAACTCTTTTCCATAGGATTTGAATACAATAAAATCAGCATCACCACTTTCCTTTCCCGACTTGTTAGCAATTACAATATGCGATGAATCGGTAGTAGTACCGGCAATTCGCATTCGCAGGTTTTTCAAAGGGCCATTCAACTCAAAAGAACCTTTACCTACTGCTGTTCCATAGAATAAATCATTGTCCTTGGCAACGGTATTCAGCAGTTGCATTCCATCAGTACGCAATCGCATATTAAATGAAAGACTGTCGAAAAAACGATGATACATGATGCCCTCCATAGAACCCTTTCTCCCTTTAAGGTCCTTCAGAGAAATTGCGCCAAAATCAATGAAATTGTCTCCAAGGCGAATTCTGGCTGAATCAATTGAATAAGTGCATTTGGTATAACCTACTGTCATGGTGGCGCTGGTTAGATTGGCCTCACCCACAATGGAAGGATTGGCCAATTTGCCAACTACATGAATGTCACCAGTGGCAAGGCCATCTATATTATCAAACACTGTAGTGAGGTAATTTTCCAATACACTAACACGTTCATTTCGCAACTGAATATTGGCATCTATCTGGTTGTGCACCGAATCGTTCAAATTTAGTTTCACCTGTGCGCCAAAGTCATATTCGGGATTTCGGGAATCAAGCTCAAAACGCATTTGATTATTGGCTGTTGTAACCAGGCCTTTTACCTTAACTGTGCCAACAGAGTCATTATTGAAAAGGAATTGATTCACTGCCAAATCAGGTTCTATCACCGGCTTGCCAAGAGGATCCTGAACAACAATTTTTCCTGTGAGAACGCCTTCTGTTCGCGGCTCTTTGAGAAACAGCGGCAGCACATCTCCCAGATTGAAATCCTTCACATCTACAAATACGTCATTCCAGTTTCCCTCATCTGCGGGAAACGTGTACATGTTTATTTCCTGGTTATCGTTGACAAGATGAACGCCATTGGCAATCAGGTATCCATTTTTCAATTCGATACTTCCATCGCTGGTAAGCGTCCATTTTTTATTATTGAGTATGAATGAGGATTCTTTAAACCGTGCTTCAAACCCATCCTTATGGCCAAAGAAAAATGCATTGATGGCAGCATTTCCAAGTGGACCATTGCTACTTGTTGTAATGCGCAATTCTGTGCTATCACGCACTGTGTTCACATACAGGTTCGCATTTGGAAATCCAAGGCTGTCGTTTACCTGCAAGTTGGCAATACTCCCAGTGAGCAGCAGGGCATCATTGCCACCGTTAGCCCGCACCTGGGTATTCGTCAAGGCAATGCCGTTGTATTCAAAATAGGGCAGGTCAAGGTTCACCAAAAGCTGCCTGGTAGCCGTATTCAAACTACCAATGAGGCTGGTATTGTTGAGGCCTTTCAAGTTGGGATTAATGAAATGCAGAAATGGTTCGACTTCACGGGTTGTAACTGAAAATGCGAGCAATTGATTTTTTGCAACTGCTGCTGGAGGCTTAATAACCGAAGGATAATAGGAACTCAAAAACTGCTGAAATCCATTGGGTAAATCACGCACATTAAAATCGCCACTTACACTAATCTCCGCTTCATTTGTATTTACTTTCAGAGTTTTTGTACCGGACTCATCCCTGAAAGCGCTAATGTTGAGGGAATCAATACTCAGCAATTGGCTCGCATCATACACTTCAGCATCATACACCCGGGCATAACCCAGAAATTCATCAATACTTTTTCCTTTAAAATCAACATCAAACAAACCTGAAACTTTTATAGAATCCTTTGTAAGTTTCAGTGCATTCAAATCTGCAAAAGCTATAGCACCACGTGCATTGTAGCTCTGTCTTTTCTCGCTGAAATCAAGTACTGTGGTGAAATTGGCTGTTAGATTTGGGTCGGCTGAGGCAAGATTTGCAGTAAGACCAGTTCCTTCAAAAACACCATCGACAAGAATATTCTGGTAATTGTAATTATTGTATTCAACGCTCTTTAGGCGCCCTTCCACCGCCATTGGATGATTAGCTCCAAATCCTTTGCTGCTCGCCTTGCCGCTGAATTTCATGTTGCCCAGGGCCGGTACGTCCAGGAATTTGCCTGCATCAATATCGGCATTTTCAATATTTGCACTGAACCCCTGGCTGGCACCAATCATTTTTAAAGTAAGGGCTGCATCAAATACCCCCACATCAGAGGTTATTTTCCCCGTTGCAAGAAAGTCGTAAACTGTTCCCTTAAACTGGCCTGCATAATTTACCACGCCTAAATTGGCTACAGGTGTCTTCTTTAGCCGCAACAAATCGGGAGCCCAAACGGCCACATCTTCCAGTGCTACCCATGAACTTTTGGTATCGAAGGAAATGATGGTTTTTTCAATGTCAGTAAGGCCCTTCATGGCATAAGTACCGGTAAGCCTCGATTTGCCTGTGCGCAGGTCAACATTGTTTACAATGAAATTGCTGATTGTACCTTCTGCCGAACCGGTCAGTTGCGCCACCTGCTGAATGCCTTTTAATTCGGGAGCAAAGAAGGCGATATCGCTCATGCTCACTTTGCTATTCTCGAGCCTTGCCTTTATGTGTACACTGTCGATGAAATATTCCATGTCATCCAGTGTTCTGTAGCGCATCGAATAATAAGGCCCCACCCTGCTGTTGTTCAATTCAAGGTCGAGGTTGCTGAATTCCATCAATTGCGGATGCAAACGGAAAGTGGTAAACAAATGTTTTATATCAAGGCCGCTGCGTTCTTTAGCCTTGATGGCAGCCAGGGCCGTAAGTGTATCTTTTTGTAATGATACATTTCTAAGTGTGCCTGAGATAGGTGTAATAACAATGTCCCTTTCATCAAACTCACCGCGAACATAAGGGCGATTATGCCGGTCGAAAATTTCTACCAAACCATCCTGCAGGTCAATCCTTTTCACCAGCAATTTCATTCCACCTGGATTCCACGATTCCGGAAAAGTGCGCAACTTGTCGAGTGAATCAATGCGGCGGTAATAAGCCGTGGAATCGGCAGATGACCACAAGCCGTTTTTTCGCAATTGCTTATACACCGGTGATTTCAACACTATTTTGTCAATATTGTAATCATTTCCCGAGAGGGAAAAATTGTGGGCCTGCAGATGAAGGGCGGCAACAGAAAACACCATAAACCTTCCGCGCCAGGCATCAAACTGGAAAAATCGGAGGTTTTCGATATCGGCTTCCTGCAAATGAAGGGCAATGCTTTTGCCTGGTTCCTTTTTTGGTTTTGCAGTGTCAGCTGTTTTTGAACCACCAAATGCGTTGGACAAAAAACTGTAATTCCAAACCGAGTCTTTCCGTTGCAGGCTTACCAGGACATCCTTGAGATAAATGTATTTTAGGTCAATGCTGTCTTTAAACAACAACCAATCGGTTGTATTTACCTGGGCCTTGCCCACCCAAACAAGGGTGTCATTTTTTTTATCGCCAACAAATACGCCTTCCAGGGTTACCCTATTCATCCAGCCGATGTAGGCCTTGTGCACCCGAACCTTAGTTCCCAGGTTGTGGCTAAGCCTTGCAGCTGCGGTATGTGCCAGCCAGTTTTGAAAAAAGGGTGTTTGTAGCGCCAGCCATAGCACAAAAAGTAACCCAAAGAGGATTAGCACTACATACCTCGTTATGCGCAGAACCTTTGTCAAGCGAAAGAATTACCGAACAGGTTTTGTTTCAGATGCGTAAAAATAGCATGGACTTGGCTGCATTGATTCATATGGTGGTTGAAATCAATAAATTAGAAAATTGAATGGCAAAGCATTAACAAAGCCAGCCCCTTACAACAAACAATTCTTTCTTCTCATTCAAATCAGCTGAGAGCAAGGAGTGCAAATAAGAAAAACCCCGACCTGAGCCGGGGTTAAATGCATGTTCATTTTCGGGGAGCCAAATAACGGGAACGATATATGGAGAACCGGAATGATGCAACAATTAATACCTTCCACGACCGCCGCCGTAGCCACCTCCGCCGTAGTTTCCACCACCGCCACGGTTACCGCCACGGAAACCTCCGCCGCCTGAAGGACGCTCTTCGCGGGGACGTGCCTCATTAACACTGATGCTGCGACCGCCCACATCTTTGCCATTTAACTGGCTGATGGCTTGGTTTGCTTCATCGGTATTAGGCATTTCTACGAACCCAAAACCTTTGCTGCGATTAGTCATTTTGTCCTTAACAATCTTGCAGGACGACACTTCGCCATAGGCTTCAAAGAGTTGCTGAAGTTCATCTTCGCTAATGCTCCAGCTCAAGTTACCAACGTACAAATTCATAAAATGGTTTTCAAAAGGCCTCTGGCCAGGCTTTCGTTACAAAGCCAGAAACGGTTAAAAATACAAGCAAAGATTGTAGTATGATGGCATATTTTCCAAATATAATTTGGCCTTAAACCCTGCCCCACATCAACATTTCAGGGAATTTCCGCAAAATCAGTACAACATCGCCTGCCAGTTGGTGTGTTTGGCCGTCAGCAAGTCTAGCGAATTGTTCAATTTCAGAACCCTTCCCGCTGTGCCAAAGGCGGTTTATCAAAGCCGAATGACCATTTTATCATTTTACAGAATTTGTGACTTTCTCCTTCAGAATTTAGGTGTTGCCCCCTTACTTTTGCAGCCAATTTAGAAACGGGTGCCTGCCCGGCCAATAGAACCCCTGGCCTCGTTTCCGCAGAATTGAATCAATATCCAGATTAATAAAAATTACTATGGCCAACGTTGGTAAGATCAAACAGATTATTGGTGCCGTAATAGACGTGCAATTTGACGGCGACTCTAAGCTCCCTGAAATTTTCAACGCCCTGGAGCTCAAGCGGGCGAACGGCGACCTTCTCGTGCTGGAAGCACAGCAACACCTGGGTGAAGACAGCGTTCGCTGCATTGCCATGGACGGTACCGAAGGTTTGGTACGCGGCATGGAAGTGGTAGACACAGGTAAGGCAATTGCCATGCCGGTGGGTGAAAATATCAATGGAAGATTGTTTAACGTAACTGGTGATGCCATTGACGGCTTGCCGCAAGTGGACAAAACCAATGGTCGCCCTATTCATGCAAAGCCGCCAGCATTTGAAAACCTGAGCACTGCAACCGAAGTATTGTTTACCGGCATTAAGGTTATCGACCTGATTGAACCGTATGCCAAGGGTGGTAAAATTGGTTTGTTTGGTGGAGCCGGCGTAGGCAAAACTGTATTGATTCAGGAACTCATCAACAATATTGCCAAAGGCTACGGCGGTCTTTCGGTGTTTGCAGGCGTGGGAGAACGTACCCGTGAAGGAAATGACCTGCTGCGTGAAATGATTGAAGCCGGCATTATGAAGTATGGCGATGCCTTCAAACACAGCATGGAAGATGGCGGATGGGATTTGGAAAAAGTGGATATGAATGGCCTGAAGGAATCGAAAGCAACATTTGTATTTGGCCAGATGAATGAGCCTCCTGGAGCACGTGCCCGCGTGGCCCTCAGCGGACTTACCATTGCCGAATACTTCCGCGATGGCGATGGTCATGGAAAAGGAAAAGACATTCTGTTCTTTGTTGACAATATCTTCCGTTTCACCCAGGCAGGTTCTGAAGTGTCGGCCCTGCTGGGTCGTATGCCTTCAGCTGTAGGTTACCAGCCAACCCTGGCTACCGAAATGGGCCTGATGCAGGAGCGCATTACTTCTACTAAGAATGGTTCAATTACATCCGTGCAGGCGGTTTATGTGCCAGCTGATGACCTCACCGACCCTGCACCTGCTACTACATTTGCTCACCTGGATGCGACTACCGTACTCAGCCGTAAAATTGCCGACCTTGGTATTTACCCTGCGGTTGACCCGCTGGATTCAACCAGCCGCATCCTTACTGCTGCTATTGTTGGTGAAGCTCACTATACCTGCGCAAACAGGGTAAAACTCATCCTTCAGCGTTACAAGGAATTGCAGGACATCATTGCCATCCTGGGTATTGATGAACTGAGCGAAGAGGACAAGCAAACCGTGGCCCGTGCCCGTAAAGTGCAGCGCTTCCTTAGCCAGCCATTCCATGTGGCCGAACAGTTTACAGGCCTTAAGGGTGTATTTGTGAGCATTGAAGATACCATCCGCGCCTTCAACGCCATTATGGATGGTGAGGTGGATGAATATCCTGAAGCCGCTTTCAACCTGGTAGGAACACTGGAAGAAGCTGTAGAGAAAGGCAAGAAAATGCTGGCACAGGCACAGGGCTAATTTGAAAATGTGACAATGGTACAATGTTGTAATTGTATCCCTTTTGAATTGTGTCCAATTTCATTTTCAAATGCTCAAATTCAGAAATTATGAATTTAGAAATACTGACTCCCGAAAACAAACTCTTCAGCGATGAAGTATATGGCGTGCAGTTGCCCGGCGTAGGAGGCATGTTTGAGATCCTTGACAAACACGCACCGTTGGTGAGTGCTCTTGGTAAGGGCAAAATCAAAGTGTTGCTCGACAAGAACAGCAGCAACACAGCCAATTTTGAAATTTCGGGAGGGTTTGTAGAAATCATGAACAACAAGACTACTGTGCTTGCAGAAAGCGCACAGGAAATATGATTCAGGTATACCTACCTGTATCTAAAAGAAAGCCCTTTCAAAATTGAAAGGGCTTTCTTTTTTCCAACGGTACAATTCAATTCAATTGCGGATCAATAGGATAATGGATGATCTGGTGAAAAGGTTCGTCCATGGTTTTTACCGCCTCTTTCCAAACCTCTTTCGGGTTTTCATGAAACACAAGTTCATGGTTGCCCTGCACAGTCAGCCAGCTGTTTTCAGTAAGTTCTTCTTCCAGCTGCCCCGCCGACCATCCGCTGTATCCAAGAAAAAAACGGATGTTTTCTAAGTCCAATTCCCGGTCACGGATGAGCATGATGATATCCTTGAAATTTCCGCCCCAATAAACTTCCTGCAACACTTTGCTGGACTCTTCCTTCAACACAGGAATATTATGCAGGATATGAAGAGTGTCGGGCTGAACCGGCCCGCCATAAAACACGGGAATGCTATAGCCTTCAAGGTCGGGAATGAATTCATCGAGCCTTTGCTCAAATGGCCGGTTCAATACAAAACCAAAACTGCCTTCCTCATTGTGCTCGCACAGAAATACTGCAGTCCGCATGAAGTTGGGGTCCTTCAGGAAAGGGTCGGAAACCAGAATGATGCCAGGTGCCGGTTCAATCATATCATTAAATTAAATCTCAATTTCCAGATGTCCTAATGTAGCAAATATTAATATTGGATGCGAACCTGCCCAAGTTCACGTTAAAAAAAACGATGCCCATTCTGCATGGCTGGCGTAACCTGTAGATTTGCGTCAACCTGCTGATTATGTCGCTGAAAAAAATGTTGCCGCTGATTATCGTTCTGATTACCATTTCGTTAATCGGCATCATTTACCTGCAATACAACCGCATACAGAATCTGCTGATTGTAAAAGAGGAACAGTTGTTTGAAAAAGTGGTGAAGTCCATTGATATGGTGGGCAAAGAACTGAGCTACACCAGCCCTCGTTCACCCATGCTGCGGCAGCGTCGCAAGTCATCGCTCAGCCTCAACAATGAGCTCGTTCCTGTAGAATTAATGCAACCAGCACTCATTGCGGAACGCTTTACTCAATTTGAAATTAGAGAGAAACTTGACCTTGCCTTTAAAACCAATAAGCTTCCTGCCACAAGTTTCGAGTTTGCTATTACCAATAACCTCAACCTGATGAGTTACGAAATGCAGTCGCCCGGCTTTATGGGCGCCCTGCAGGATACACTCAACAACAAAACTTTTTCATACCTGCTCGACCCTCCTACCGGCACATGGGCCGAAGGACTGGCGCCTTATGAAAACATAGTGATAATCATCCCTGATTACAAGAAGCTGGTAGTGCGTCAGACTTACTCAGAATTCGCCGGAGCCATCGTGTTTACGCTTTTCATCATGTTCGCTTTTTTCCTTACAGTTCGTACGATGCTCAACCAGAAAAAACTAAGCGAAATAAAAAGCGACTTCATCAATAACATGACGCATGAATTCAAAACACCGTTGGCTACTATTTCACTTGCGGTAGATGCGCTCAACAACGAAAAAGTATTGAAGGACGCAGGGAAACTATCTTACTTCCGTGGCATCATCAAAGAAGAAAACAAAAGGATGAACCGCCATGTGGAAACCATTTTGCAGGCAGCCGCACTTGAAAAGCAGGACCTCACCCTCAACAAGAAGAAAGCAAGCGCACATGAAATAATTCAAAAAGCCATTGCTAATTACAACCTGGTGCTGCAGGAAAAGCAAGGAGCCGCGGTACTGTCTCTCAAAGCAAAATCGGATACCATTTTTGTTGATGAACAGCACTTTACCAACCTGTTGAACAACTTGATTGACAACGCTATCAAGTATTCAAAAGAGAAACCAGAAATCACCATTACAACGCACAGCAATGCAAGATTCCTGTACATCAAAATTGATGACAAAGGCATTGGAATGAGCCGCGAAACTGTGAAACGAATCTTCGAAAAGTTTTACAGGGCGCACACGGGCAACCTCCACAATGTAAAAGGATTTGGACTCGGCATGAGTTACGTAAAATCCATCATTGATGCACACAAGGGCAGGATAAAAGTCGACAGTACCCTTGGTAAGGGAAGTACCTTCATGGTTGAAATTCCCTTGGCCAAAGCATAATTGACAACTGTCAAAAAAAATTATGATTACAACAAATTAATGCGGCAGAAAATGGGTTGAAACATTTTTCACCTAACTTTCCTGCTGCTTTGCCGGCCTGCAATAACGGCCAATACCTCACGCCTTTTTGTGCTGATTTGTTATTCCTCCCCACCAGTCTATTCTTAATTGTAAACTAAACCAAGTTCCTATGAGAACAGGGTATCTGCATCCGCAGTGGGCCGATGCGAGTCTTGAACTGAACATTCCTGATGTTTTTAGCGGAGAAATGCATCGCTATCAAATCATCAGCAGAATTGGGATGGTAGTGCGCCAGGGAAGCTTCACAGGCAGGCATATTTTTATTTCGACCCAGGCCATGCCAAAAGGCGAAAAATTTGTACTTCGCATTTCAAGAGCAGACGAACTTATGCATGAGGGCCGTTTTGAAACCTGCTGAAACAACTTCAGGGAAGCAACAAACTACTGTCGCCATAGCTCAAAAACCTGAAGTCATTTTCCATCGCATATTCGTAAATCCGCCTCCAAACGTTGCCAACAAGTGCAGCAACCAATAACAGCAAAGTGCTTTTTGGCTGGTGAAAATTGGTAACCAAACCCCTGCATATTTTGAAAGGATAACCTGGGGCAATCAAAATCTGAGTCTTCACAATCAATCGCTTCTTTCCTCGCGACTGCATCCATTCCATCAAAGCCTTCAGTGCATCTTTCTTTGATACTTCAGTATCCAATAATCTATCGTATACCTCCCATTGATGAATCTCCATTTCACTCAATGAAATACCGGGATTCATCAGTGCTTTCACACCCATCCAAAAAAGGCTTTCGATGGTACGCATGCTGGTAGTGCCTACAGGTATCACGCAATCCTTGTCAAGCAATTGCTGTAGGAAATCCACATCAACATCAATGAATTCGGCGTGCATTTCGTGGCCGGCCATGTTGGCTGCTTTCACCGGCATAAATGTGCCTGCTCCCACATGAAGCGTAACAAATGAAGTTTCGATACCGGCTTGTTTCAATGCATCAAAAACACGGGGTGTGAAATGCAAACCGGCTGTAGGCGCTGCCACACTTCCTTCCTCTATTGCATACACAGTCTGGTAGGTCAGCGCATCTGTTTGTTCAGCCTCGCGATGCAGGTATGGAGGAATAGGAATTTGACCCATCATGTGTAGCACCTGCGCAAAGGGAAGGTCCGTTGGATGCCATTTCAATTCAATTACAAAACAATCGTGTCGCCGTTCCACAATGGATGCTGAAAGTTTTGCTTCTACGCCATCCTCCAATGCAGTTTTTTCCAGCACCATGCCATGCTTCCATTTGCCTGCACCTCCCACCAGGCATTTATACAAAATGCTGCCCGTAGTGTTCATGGCCACAGTAATGTCGGCGTACTGCTCGTGTGGTTCCAAAGCAAACACTTCAATTACGCCGCCGGTGGATTTTGTAAAGAGGATGCGGGCTTCCACCACTTTGCTGTTATTGAACACCAGCAAGGCATTGGCAGGTAGCAGATTGGCAATGTCATGAAAAACAGCTTCACTGATGTGGCCTGACTGGCAGACAAGCAGTTTTGATTCGTCACGAACAGCTAACGGATATGAAGCAATTCTTTCTTCAGGTAGCTCGTAGTAATAATCGTTGATTGATAAATGCCGTGGGTGCATGCTGCAAAGATGTGGCAGCCATTGCAATAAAATTCTATTGACATCCTTCAGGCTTCAGTTTGGCTGCATGAATAATCAGCAATACAAAATGCAGCTCTGACAAATGTCATTGTTAGCCATTCAGGGTTGTTCAACCTTTAGATGCAAACATCGCATCTCCCTGTTTGCTACCTTTTCTTTTTGTGGTTTTCCGGTTCTTTCAATCGCATTAACCATGCAACATGGAATACAAATTAGCCAGCATACAAATTGAAAACACGCCTGAAGCACTGCAGCGTGATATTATTGAAAATCTCTATTTTCTACAGGGACGCACAGCCAATCTTGCCACCCTCAACGATTGGTATATGGCCGTGTCATACACCGTTCGCGACCGCCTGATGAAGAACTGGACAGATGCCATGACCTACCTCACCAGCAACTACACTAAAATGGTTGGCTACCTGTCGGCCGAATACCTGCCCGGTCCACATTTGGCCAGTTCCATGATGAACCTTGGCATTGAAGATGCAGTGCAGGAAGCGCTGGACCGCCTTTTGCTCGATTACAGAGCATTGATTAACCAGGAGGAAGAACCTGGACTCGGCAACGGAGGTTTAGGGAGGCTGGCCGCCTGCTTTCTCGATTCTATGTCTTCGCTCAAAGTGTCTTCCATTGCTTATGGCATCCGCTATGAGTTTGGCATTTTCGACCAGCGCATCGAGAATGGCGAACAGGTGGAAGTGACCGATAAATGGCTACGCTTTGGTAACCCCTGGGAAATTCAACAAGCTGAAATAAGTTTCAAGGTAAAATTCGGAGGGCACACTGAAACCTACACGGATGATGAAGGCCGTTACAGGGTGAAATGGATACCCGCACAGGAAGTGCGTGGCGTTGCATACGACACACCCATTCCCGGGTACAAAAACGATACTGCAAACCTGATGCGGCTGTGGAAATCGGAGGCCTGCGAATCGTTTGATTTCAATGAGTTCAACAAAGGAAATTATGACCTCGCAGTGGCGCAAAAAACATGGGCCGAAACCATTTCCAAAGTATTGTATCCTAATGATGCGTGGGAAACCGGAAAGAAATTGCGCCTCATGCAGCAGTATTTCTTTGTGTCGTGCACCTTGCAAGACAATTTTCGAATACTGCGTGTACGTGGCATGACCGTTCAGGATTTGCCCGAAGCCTGGGCACTTCAACTGAATGACACGCATCCATCCATTGCCATTGCCGAAATGATGCGCTTGCTGGTAGATGAAAAAATGCTTGACTGGGACGAAGCCTGGCAACTCACCTGCAAAACATTTGCGTACACCAACCATACCCTGTTGCCGGAAGCACTGGAGCGTTGGCCGCTTACTATGTTTGCAGCACTGCTTCCTAGGCACCTCGAAATTATTTATGAAATTAACGACCGGTTTCTCAGCTCAGTAAGGCAAGAACACCCCGGCGACGAAACATTGGCGTCACGCCTTTCTCTCATCGATGAATCAGGCGGCAAATTTGTACGTATGGCAAACCTTGCAGCTGTAGGAAGCCATGCAATTAACGGCGTATCCAAGCTGCACACTGAACTCCTAAAGAAAGATGTACTAGCTGATTTCTATTCAGTTGCGCCGGAAAAATTTGTAAACATTACCAATGGGGTTACACCACGCCGCTGGGTAAGGCTTTACAACCCTGCATTGAGTGAATTAATTAGCACACGGATCGGCGAGGACTGGATCACCAACCTGGAAACAGAACTCAAAAAACTTGAGGCCTTCACAAACGACCCGTTGTTTCAAAAAAAATGGCGGGAAATAAAAATCAATAATAAAAAGAGCCTGGCCGATCGTATCCTGAAACTCACAGGCACCAGGGCAAATCCTGAATCCTTGTTTGATGTTCAGGTAAAAAGAATTCATGAATACAAGCGTCAGCACCTGAACCTGCTGCACATCGTTACACTATACAACCGCATCAGGAAAAATCCGCAAGCTGAAATTGTACCGCGAACATTCATTTTCGGTGGCAAAGCAGCGCCCAATTATCACCTGGCAAAACTGATCATTAAGCTCATTAATGCTGTGGCAGAAGTAGTGAACAACGACCCGCTGGTAGCAGACAGAATCAAAGTTGTTTTCTACCCTGATTACAATGTGAAGAACAGCGAATGGGTGTACCGGGCTGCCAATCTTTCCGAACAAATTTCAGCTGCAGGCAAGGAGGCATCTGGCACCGGCAATATGAAATTTTCGCTCAACGGCGCTGTTACCATCGGAACACTTGATGGCGCCAACGTGGAAATGCGTGAAGCAGTTGGTGCAGAAAACTTCTTCCTGTTCGGCCTCACTGCTGATGAAGTGTATCGTTCAAAAGCCGAAGGCTATGAACCAATGATGTACTATGAATCAAATGATGAACTCAAAGCAGCTATTGACCTTATTCAATCAGGATATTTTTCAGGAGGCGATACACAAATCTTCTCGCCATTGACCGATAGCCTTTTACACAACGATTCATTTATGGTAATGGCTGATTATGCCTCGTACATCGCTTGCCAGCAGAGGGTTTCAGAAGTTTTTAAAGACCAAACTTCCTGGATGAAAATGTCGATTCTAAATGTTGCACGACTCGGATATTTTTCTTCCGACCGTTCCATACGGGAGTATTGCAAACTTGTTTGGGATTATCCATTGGATGGAAGCGGCAAACTAGATGAGCCGATAAATTAATGCCATCAATATTTTGATGCGATCAATAAAGCCTGGTGTGAGTCAAACAGCAACTTGCTCACACCAGGCTTTTAAATAGGTCCATTCGAAGTTTACAGCACTAATTTCCGCTCATGGCTATTAAACTGAAAACTGCCCTCTCCGAAATACTTTTTGTATCGTTCAGAAACTTCTTTTGATTGCGGTTTATCATTCAGGATGAGAATATCATCTTTCCATTCAATACTCACCTTGTCCCCTTTTTTTACCAGGCCTTCTCTTTCCAATTCATTCAGTCCTTCCTGAAGAAGGTTCAAATGCTCTTTTGCTTTTTGCATTTGTTGTGTGGCCTGCTCCATGGTTTGCTTCATGTCAATCTTCACCTTGCTCATTTGTTCTTTGAGCTGTTCCATTTGTTTATCAAGTTGTTCCTGGGAAAGAATTTTGGCCTTTGCCATCTCCTGTTCCATTTTCTGCATATCTATTTTACTGAGCTGCTCCTTTATTTTCACATCCATATTTTGCAATTGAGCTTCCTGCATGGCCCTTTCCACATCCGCTTTCATTTTTTTCATGTCGAGGTCTTTCATGGCAAGGTCCATCTGCTGCCTCATTTCGGCGGCATCTAATTCACGAAGCGAACGGGCCATTTCTTCCTGCACTTTTGGCCACTCTTCTGTTTTTAATCTTTCCATTTCATTGTCCAAATCCTTCATGGCCTTTTCGAGCTCTACTTGCAGTTCGGCGTAAGTTTTATGGGCGTTGCCAGGAACATCGGATTTTCGGCGGGTCGTATCGTCCTGCATTTGTTTGTCGACCTTGGGTATATCCTTGCGCTGCGCCTGGCTGCGAAAGGGTGGATACACTGCAAAGGCAATTATTAAAACAATGATGAAGGCAGTAAGGAAATAACCTTTGTGTTGTTTGAGTGATTTCATGGTGGTAGCTTTTATGATTTACGAATTGTTTCGTAAAGATAGTACGATTTTATTCGTAGACAACTTTTCTGCGCTTTTGCAATTTCTTTAACGCCTGCCCGTTTTGAAACAGATCGGCGCTGCAACTGTCATTTTGTAAGCCAGATTAAACTATGTTTACTGCTGAATAATCGATAGTTCAATAGATTTTTCAAACTAGAGATACCAAACCACCTTCCATGAAAAAAACCTGGCTACTGATGCTCATGTTTTGTGCAGCGATTGCTGCCCATGCGCAAAAAGATTCGACCGAAACCGAAAAAGAGAAGAAGTTCAACCCAAACAACCTTGTCTTCGGAGGCAATATTGGCGCCAGTTTTGGCGACTTCACTTTTGTACGTATTTCGCCACAGGTTGGCTACATGTTCAACAGGTATTTTACAGCCGGCGCCGGAGTCAACTTCATTTATTCAAGCCAGAAATACTACAGTGGTACTGGCCAGGAAGTATACAGCTACAATTACGGCTATGGAGGGCTGAACATATTTGCCAGGGCTTTTCCTGTGCGCTTCATCATGGTGGGTGTGCAACCCGAACTGAACTACAACTGGGGCAAGGTAAACTACAAGGATAGCAGAATTCCCGACGAAACTTTGCAAGGTGAGTTTGTGCCATCCCTCCTGTTGAGCGGCGGCCTCATGATTCCCTCCGGCGGTCGCGGTGGCATGATGATCAGTGTCGATTACGACGTGATTCAACACTCCCGCTCCCCCTACGGACCGAATGCTTTTGTGAATATTGGATTCGTTTTTTAACCCGGCTGTTTCAGATAGTCAACCAGTGCCTGCGGCAGATCGAAAATGCGAATGCGTTCTTCGAGTTTATCATACAGGAAACCTTCGCGGTGCATCACCTGCATCATTTGAAAAAGGTCGGAATAGTAGCCGCCGCTGTTGAGGATGAATATGGGTTTGTCATGAATGGCAAGCTGGTTCCATGTAAGCATTTCAAACATTTCATCCATAGTGCCAAAACCGCCGGGCAAAATGATGGCGGCATCACACAATTCGTACATCATTTTTTTGCGAACATGCATGTCGGCCACCACATGCAATTCAGTTAGGCCGTTGTGCTGGTGTTCCCAACTGCGCAGCTTTTCGGGTATGATGCCTATTACCGTTCCTCCCGCCTGCAGGGCAGCATCGGCAACGGTACCCATAAGGCCTTTGCCTCCTCCGCCATACACTATTGAATATTCATGCAGCGCCAACAAATTGCCCAGTTGTTTTGCATGAATGACAAACAATGGATTATTGCCATTTTTAGAACCACAGAAAACCGCCAACGACTTCATGAAAATGATTTGCCGCAATATAGCGGTGGCTTCTCTCCCCTTCTAACAGCATTCCAAAAACTTCTCAACAATGCTGCACCCGCAACATGCCCGGAGTGTTTTCCACAAACAATTGCATGCTGGAACTTATTGGCATTATTCGACTAATTTGTCGGCGACAAAATTTGTTGTTTCATGAGTTCTGTTTTGCTGCTTTCTATCGTATTCGCCTATTTCGCTGTATTACTGGTTGTGGCGTGGTATACCAGCCGCAATGCCAACAACGAATCATTTTTCATAGGCAACCGCAGCAGCCATTGGATGCTGGTGGCATTTGGCATGATTGGTACCAGCCTGAGCGGGGTGACATTTGTAAGTGTACCGGGTGGCGTGGCAAAAGAATCATTCGCCTACTTTCAAATCACGCTTGGCTACCTTCTTGGATACATTGTCATTGCTTATGTGTTGCTGCCGCTGTATTACCGGCTCAATCTTACCAGCATCTATAATTATTTAAGCAGCAGGCTTGGTTTTAAATCATACAAAACAGGCGCTTCGTTTTTCATACTCAGCCGCACATTGGGTGCCACAGCCCGCCTATACCTGGTAGTAAACATTTTGCAGGAAGCTATCCTGTCGAGCTTTAATATTCCCTTTTGGGCTACAACGCTCATCCTGCTCATTATGATACTTGTATACACGTATGAAGGCGGGGTGAAAACCATTGTATATACCGACATGCTGCAAACCACCTGTATGCTGCTCGGCCTGGTATTGTGTACCTATTTTATTTTGAACCATATGCACCTCGGTGTAGGCGAAACGTTGCAAAAACTAGGCACCACATTAAATCCTGAACACGAGCCCTATTCAAAAGTATTTTTCACTAACCCGGGGAGCAAACTTTTTTTTGCAAAACAAATCCTTGCCGGTGCCTTCATCACCATCACCATGACCGGCATGGACCAGGAGATGATGCAAAAAAACATCAGCGTAAGAACCCTGAAGGATTCCCAGAAAAATGTGCTGGTGCTCGCCTTCATCATGCTGGTGGTTATCCTGCTTTTTCTTTTCCTCGGTGGCATCATGCACCTGTTTGCATTTGACCATGGCGCTACCTGGATAGATGGCAAACTGATGCTGGATGGCAATAACATCACCAACGACAAACTTTTTCCTACACTGGCACTACACTATATGCCACATGCATTCAGTATTATCTTCATCATTGCACTCATCAGTGCTTTGTTCCCCAGTGCCGATGGCGCCATTACGGCACTCACATCTTCCTTCTGCATCGACATCATTGGCCTGAAACGAAGAAAGGATTTGAATGAAGCAGCACAGAAGAAACTCAGGCAGCGTGTGCACCTCACCTTCGCTTTTATTTTTCTTTTGTTTGTGATGCTTTTCAAATGGATAAACAATCCGAGTATGATTGGTGTAATACTAAAGGTTGCAGGTTACACATACGGACCTTTGCTGGGTTTGTTTACATTCGGCATCATCACTAGCCGGCAGGTGAAGGATAAACTAGTCCCTTTTGTTTGCGTGGCTGCACCTATCATTTGTTTCTTCATCGACAAGTTCCAGGGAGTCCTTTTTGGTGGCTTTGAAATAGGGCTCGAGTTGCTGGTCATCAACGGGCTGCTTACATTCACCGGGCTATGGCTTGTATCGCAAAAAAGCCCTGCGATTGCTGCCGATTGATGCATGTTGGTGCTAAACTACAAAAGCACAATTGCCAGGGCTACAACATGCACAACTATTTAAACGTTTCAAAAAAAGTAAATCAATTCAATGAACGAAGTAGTCAACATCATGAAGGACCGGCGCTGGGCCGAAAGCAAAGCACACAGCAGTTGGCAGATATTTAAAATCATGGCCGAGTTTGTGGATGGTTTTGAAGCGCTCAACAAAATTGGTCCCTGCATCAGCATCTTCGGCAGTGCCCGCACACAACCGGGTAGTGCCCACTATGAGCTGGCGGTGGAAATTGCCCGTCACCTGGCCATGGAAGGATTTGGCGTAGTAACAGGCGGTGGTCCCGGCATTATGGAAGCCGCTAACAAAGGCGCATTTCTTGCCGGCGGAAAATCGGTAGGCCTGAATATTGAACTGCCATTTGAGCAAAAACCAAACAACTATATTGACCGCGACAAAACCCTGCACTTCGATTACTTTTTTGTGCGCAAAGTGATGTTTGTAAAATACTCACAGGGTTTTGTGATGATGCCGGGCGGCTTTGGCACACAGGATGAATTTTTTGAAGTAATCACGCTGGTGCAGACCAACAAAATTCACCGCATACCCATGGTGCTGGTGGGCAGGGAGTATTGGAAAGGACTCACAGATTGGGTAAACGAAACCATGTTGAAAGAAAAGTACATCCATCCCGGCGACTTGGAACTCTTTACCGTGGTTGACAAGCCAAAGGAAGTGGTGGACTACATCATTGACTTTTACTCACGCCACAAATTGGAGCCCAACTTCTGATACAACCGCCTTGGTTTGACGCATCGCCTGCAGGAAATTCCTTTCCATGCATCAATCATCGAAACGGGCCCGCATACGCGGCACCAGCGAAAGGTACTTGCGCAGCAGTTGTTTCATGTTTGTTTTTACCACTTCGCCCATGGAATTGCATTTCATAAAACCTGGCGCATTAAAATATTTTGCGAGTTCCTCTTTGAGCTGATCTACTTTTTGCTGTGTCGATATCACATCGTCTGCCATAATATCCATCAGGTGCTTGAGGCGGTAACGTGCCGCCACCAATCTAAAAGCCATTAGCGTTCTTTCTTCTGCCTGGTACTGCACAATGGAATCACGATTGAGCACCTTAAGCGTCATATCCACCAAGGCGTAGTTTTCTTTTAGGAACTGGGGGAGGTAAAGATTCTTGCGCCCTTCATACGATTGCTGGTCAAAATCAATAGACCTTATTCGATACTGGTAATCTTCCACATCAGGCGTTACGTTCACTACAAAATTGTAGCTGCGCATATCGCCGAGCAGGCGTGCAAAGCAACGCTCATTGAACTTTACAAACTCTTTGGCCAGCCTTATTTTGTTGAGTGATTCTTCCTTGAGGTACTGGGAAATAAACACATCGCCGGGGATGCCGGGAATGTGTTCTTCAATGAGGGTATCGCCGCAGGTAAGAAACGTAATGCGGTTGGGCGAAAGCAGGTGTTCAAGTTCGAGCCCGTAAATGCGAGAAGCATCGGCAAACTTCACGTAATAGTGATCGTAGTTATCGTTGAACTTGTTGACGATTCGAATGCGAAAGGGTTGTGAATTGCCAAAGCGGCAAAAATCAATGCGCTGCAAGTCGAGTTGCGGCACAAACGACAGGTCGCCTTCGGTACGCAGTGCTGCATAGGTTTCCACCAGCACTTCACGCAGGTAATCCCACTCCCTGCTGTCGTAGGAAACAGTTTCCCACATCGAATCTTTGCCATGCCTGTCCTTGAGCGGAACCGAATAAGTGAACCGTTTGAGTTCGGCATAGTTTACCAGATGTTTCATCTCGCGGCCATGCTGCTTCAGGTAGAGGCGCAAAGGCTCATTTACCATGAACATCGGCTTCTTTCGCGAAGGCTTGATGACGGGCAGAATATGTTCTTGCGGGTCTGGAAAAATCATAACGTCCGAATATACAACATGCGTTGTAGGAAAATCCTGACGCAAGACAGCCGGTGATTACTTTTGATTCGAAATAAAACCTACCACCATGCCCATGGAAGCCAATGAGTATGCTCATCTGCATACAACGCCCCTTGCACCGCTGCTGCAGGAAATTCTCGATTACACAGAGCAAAACCATCCACATGCACACATGATCAGCGGGCATGTGCAGGGTGTTTTATTGCAAATGCTGAGCCGAATGAAAAGGCCGCATCGCATCCTGGAAATCGGAACCTTCACCGGTTTCAGTGGCCTGTGCCTTGCCGAAGGCCTTACGGACGACGGTTTGCTGTACACAATTGAGTTGAGAGAAGAAGATGCGCAAACAGCACAGGGCTATTTCGACCGCAGTTTACAGAAAGACAAGATTCGCTTACTGGTAGGCGATGCCAGAACCATCATTCCACAGCTCAACGAAAAATGGGACATGGTTTTCATTGATGCTGACAAGCCTTCCTACCTGGATTACTACGAAATGGTGGTGCCGCAGGTGGCTAATGATGGCATCATCATAGCTGACAATGTGCTTTTTCATGGTGAAGTTTTGCAGGATGAAGTGAAAGGCAAGAATGCAAAAGCCATCGCTGCCTTTAATACACATGTGCAGCAGGATGAACGCACGGAGCAGGTGCTGCTAACGGTGAGAGATGGATTGCTGGTGGTGCGGAAGAAATAGTTTTTGGGTTTGGCCCTGCCCTAATGCTGAAGGGCTGCCGTGCCCGGAGCCCTGGTGAGGCCGCAGGCCGAAGTGCAGAGCGCAGCGGCGCACCGAACCGCCTGCAGCGGTGAGCCCGGAGGGGACGGAACAACTGCCGAATAAAGCTGCGCTGCAGAGAGCCCCTAAAATCCGTATTCAAACAAATGATAATGCACAGCTATCGGTGCATCATTTTACCCGACATTTGTGACCCACAAAAGAACCTCTCTCTATGATTTGGAAAGAATACCAGGAATTGAACAAAGAACGTTTCCTCAGCGAATTGCTTGACCTGCTGCGCATTCCCAGCGTGAGTGCCCGCACCGAACACAAAGACGATATGATGCGCTGCGCAAAAACGGTGCAGGAAAGACTGATTGATGCCGGCGCCGACAAGGCTGAAGTATTTTCCACCAACGGCCACCCTATTGTGTATGCTGAAAGGATGGTGGACCCGCTGCTGCCTACCGTGCTGGTGTATGGCCACTACGATGTGCAGCCGCCCGACCCGATAGAACTCTGGAACAGTGGGCCGTTTGACCCTGTAATTAAAGACGGCAAAATTTTTGCACGTGGCTCCTGCGATGACAAAGGCCAGTTTTACATGCACGTGAAAGCGCTGGAAATGATGAATGCCGTTGGCCACAACCCTACCAACATCAAATTCATTATTGAAGGTGAAGAGGAAATCGGCAGCCCCAACCTTGCAACCTTTGTGGCTTCGCATAAAGAGTTGCTGAAGTGTGATGTGATACTGATTAGCGATACGGCCATGATAAGTCTCGAACATCCCAGCATTGATGTAGGTGTACGTGGCCTTACCTATGTGGAAGTGGAAGTAACCGGCCCCAACCGCGACCTGCACAGCGGTGTGTATGGTGGGGCTGTTGCCAACCCACTCACCATTCTCAGCCAGATGATAGCAAGCCTGCATGATGAAAACAATCACATCACCATTCCCGGTTTTTATGATGATGTGCAGGTAGCAACAACTGAAGAAAGGGCAAAGATGGCGGAAGCTCCTTTTGATGAAAATGAATTCAAACAGGATTTGGGCGTGGAAGAACTGTGGGGTGAAAAAGGATATACCACCAATGAAAGAACCGGCATAAGGCCAACTCTAGAAATAAATGGCATGTGGGGTGGCTACCAGGGCGAAGGTTCTAAAACTGTGTTGCCTTCGAAAGCATTTGCCAAAGTAAGCTGCAGGCTGGTGCCCAACCAGGACAGCCATAAAATGGAGGAGATGCTCATCAATCATTTGATGAAGATTGCTCCAAAGAGTGTGAAAGTGGAAGTGCGGCCGCATCATGGTGGTGAACCTTATGTAACGCCTATCGACAGCATTCCTTACAAAGCAGCAGCCGCGGCCATCAACGAAACATTCGGAAAACCACCTATACCTGTGCGTGGCGGTGGAAGTATTCCTATTTGCGCCCTGTTTGAAAAAGAACTTGGCGTGAAAATTGTATTTATGGGATTTGGACTGGACAGTGATAACCTGCACAGCCCGAATGAAAAATTCAATCTCGATAACTATTACAAAGGCATTGAAACCATTCCTTATTTCCACAAGCATTTTGCTGAAATGATGAAATAGGATGAAGAAAAACTTTCTTGCATTATAGGTTGATTGAAATTCCATTTTCAAAACCACACTGGCGGAGTCGTTTCATTGAAAAACGACTCCGTCTTTTTTTTGGCTACATACAAATGATGTAAGATCCTATTTGCCGTATTAACAAGTTGGATGGAAACATTTCATTCGTTTTCACGTACAGCGTTTAGAACAATACATTCAGTACACTTCTAAACATCACAACATGAAACACATTCTTTCCGCCCCACTTGCTGCATGCTTATTACTTACAACAGTTGCTGCCACAGCACAACCTATGCTTCACATCAACACCGGTGGCCTGCACAGCAACTGGCGTGGCGATGGCCTCAACATTCTGCAATCCATTTCCTCCGTTACACAAACAAACCTGCTGACACAACAAGGCTACAACAGCATGTATTTTGGCGTCAGCATGGAATGGCCCCTTGGCGAACACTTCAGCATTGAACCAGGCTTGCAGTACAGCCGCACGGGCGCATCGCTGCAGGGCAACCTTGCGGTGAAAGCCTTGTCGCTGCTGGGTATCAGCGCAGGTGTGAAGGCCGTCAGCGACAGGCTTGAAATGCCTGTACTTGCAAAAGCCGAAGTAGTAAAAGGATTGTATGTGGTTGCCGGTCCACAGGCAAACTATGCCTTCGACAACACGCTCAAAATGCATGGCAGCGTCATGGGCATTAACCTCATCAATAAAAAGCTGGACATGAACGATGCAATAGAACCCTTTTCTGCATCAGCAGTTGGCGGATTGCAATACCAATTCAACGGAGGATTTCAACTGCAGGCACTTTACGAATATGGTCTTACAAGAATTGCTAAGAATAACAGTGCCGATATTTATCAAAACAGTTTCAGGGTAGGCATGGGAATTCCAATAAGCCTGTGAGAAACATTTTTAACCACAAAGGCACAATGGAGGCACTAATGGCTCTATGAAATTAATTCATTGTGCACCTGGTGCCTTCCTTGCGTCTTTATGGTTAAATGCAATGCGCAATCAATGCGATGCTTCCACTGCCAGCACCGATTCGTACAGCGCTTCATATTGCGGAACAATTTGCTGAATATCGAAACGACAGGCCTGTTCGTATGCACGCTGTTTGAATTCTTTGAGCGTTGCATCGTCTTTGATAATGCTGATGGCATAATCAGCCATTTCATCAATATGTCCTACCGGTGCTAGATACCCGGTAACTCCGTGTATGTTTATTTCCGGCAACCCGCCTGCGTTGCTGCTCACTACAGGAACCCTGGCGGCCATTGCCTCCAAAGCACTGAGTCCAAAGCTCTCGAACTCGGATACCAGAAAGAATAAATCGCTGATGACCATAATTTCTTCCATCTGCTCCTGGCGGCCTACAAATCGTATTTCGTCGCACAATCCCAACTCACGACAGAGTTCCTCGGCGCCATGTCTTTCAGGTCCATCACCTACCATCATGAGTTTGCTGGGCACCTCCTTGTGTACTTTGTTGAATATGCGAATGATGTCATCAACACGCTTCAGCTTTCTGAAGTTGGAAGCATGCATGAGTACTCTTTCGCCATTGGGTGCAAGCGCCTTGCGGAATGCATCGATTGGCTTTTTGGAGAAGCGTTGTACATCCACAAAATTGTAAATAACGTTGATGTCTTTTTTTACATGAAACGACTTGTAGGTTTCCTGCTTCAGGCTTTCAGAAACAGCCGTAATAGCATCGCTTTCATTGATGCTGAAACTCACCACCGGCTCATAAGTTTTGTCGCGGCCCACAAGCGTAATATCAGTACCATGCAGGGTAGTAATGACCGGCAGGTTTATGCCTTCGTTTTTCTGCAAAATCTTTTTTGCCATATAAGCAGCCGATGCATGCGGAATGGCATAGTGCACATGCACCAAATCGAGCTTGTGGTTGATGGCAACATCAACAATGGTGCTGGCCAAGGCCGACTCGTAGGGCGGGTAATCGAACAGCGGGTAAGTATTGATGCGAACCTCGTGGTAGAAAATGTTGGCGTTAAAAGTGCTAAGCCTCACCGGTTGGCTATAGGTAATAAAATGCACTTCGTGGCCTTTGTTGGCCAGTGCCATTCCGAGTTCGGTTGCCAGCACTCCGCTTCCGCCGAATGTGGGGTAAAGTACAATCCCTATGCGCATATGGTAACTATCTGTTGGTGATTTGTAATATTGAAGTAACGATTATTTCCCTGTAAGGTTTGCCAATATTTGACGGCTGGTTGGTTTAGTATCCATTGGCGGCGCAAGAAGTACGATTTATTTTTTGCCGCAAGTGAGCTTTGTTACATTCGTGTCATTCAAAGCTACCATCATGCGCAGATTTGTAACGATTACCACCATTATCATTTTGTTAGCCGCGGCGGGCGTTTTCTGGTGGCGCTTTTACTTTGTTTTTGGCGAAGGTGTTAAACCCGGCGAATTGAATTTTGTAGTGAAGAAAGGATACGTGTTCAAAACATGGGAAGGCCGGATGATCCAGACCGGTTACAAATCGCAGGTGCCCGGTTCGGTGCAGAGCAATGAGTTTGATTTTAGTGTTACCAACGAAAGCATTGCCGAAAAGCTGAAAGTGAGTGGCGGCAAAGTGGTGGAACTGGGCTACAAGGAATACCTGGGTGCATTGCCCTGGCGCGGCAACAGCAAGTATATTGTGGATACTATTTACTTCATAAAGGACAAAGCTCCACAGCCCTCACCCTATTAGGAAAATAGCGGGACGCTTGTGCAATGGAGGAATGGGAAAGGATTTCCATTCCTTTATTTTTTTGGTGGCAATCCACTCGGATGGTGCAGTCATATCTGCAGCGATGCAAAGCCGCAGGTCGTTGCTGCAAACCTGCAGCATTTCCTTCAGCAGTTGTTCGTTGCGGTAAGGCGTTTCAATAAAAATGTGTGTGATGTTTTGCTTTAGCGTTTCTTCCTGCATTTGCAATAGTTTTTTCCTTCTTGCGATTGCATCAATCGGCAGGTACCCATGAAAGCGAAACTCCTGCCCGTTCATTCCGCTTGCCATAAGTGCAAGCAAAATGCTTGAAGGGCCCACAAGCGGCTTCACTACCACGCCCATTTCCTGTGCTTTGGCCACCAGCAATTGCCCTGGGTCGGCCACGCCGGGGCAGCCGGCTTCACTCACAATGCCAATGGTGTTGTTTTGCTTTATTTCGTTGGCAAACTGCTGCAGCACTTCGGCCTCTGCTTTGTGAATGGTATACCAGCGGTAATCATCAATTACCATTTCCTTCCAGAGGCTTTTGAGATAACGCCTGGCAGTCCGTTCATTTTCTACAAAAAAAACCCGGCACTGCTTCACCGCATCCAGCACATAAGCCGGAATGGTTTCATTCACGCCTTCATACAAATAACAGGGTATGAGAAAGATTTTTGACAAAGTATTTCTTGTTTATAGTTTGTTGTTTGTCGTTCCCCGGAGCCTGGCTGGTCCTTCAACTGTATCCCTCCTTACCAACTCAAACTCCTGAACCATTGAACTCGCCTTCCCTCAATACTCCTCCTTCTGATGATACAAACTAATGGTGGCTGCCACCACTGCATAGGCAGGCGCCAGCACCCATCCAATCACCGGTAGCCAGTGCATGGTGTAAAAAACAATGCCGTTGCCAATAGCCAGTCCTTTTCGTTCGGCAATGAACTGCATGCTGGCAGCAGGTGGCATTTTGTGCCTTTCGCAACTATAATCGAGCATGCTGAAACCATAATAGTAACATTCCACAAACATGCTCAGCACAGGTGCCGCCCATCCAACAACAGGAATCAGGGAAAGAAGAATAATGGCAATCATGTACACGGTTTGCCACAATGCATTGCGAAGCGCCAGTTGAATGCCCCGCACAATATCCTTGGTCAGTTGCGAAAGGCTGAACGGGTATTCATTGCCTTGCAGCAGGGCTTCCGTTTTTTCACTCAGGTAGGCAAACACCGGCGAGCCAATGATGAGCCACACATACTTGAACAGGGAGAAGTAGAACAACAGCATTAGTAGTGTAAGCACCAGTTCGGCAAAGGAAACCAGGAAACTCAGCCAGCCCGAATTGACACGGTCGAGCCAGCCGCGGAGGCCGGTGACGGTGTTGAGGTATTGCACAGCATCACTGGATGTTTGCCAAAAGAAATACATGCTGAGCATGAAGAGCAGCATGTACAAAATGCCCGGGATAAGAATCCAGCGCCAAAGCCTGTGTTTGGAAATGAAGCGATGCGCCTTTCCATATGATTCAAATGCTATGATGATTTCTTTCAGCATGCTACTTACTATTTCCAATCTTTTTTCACTGAACGCTCACAACAATATTACTGCCCTGTGAAGATATTTGAAGCATGAGAAAACTGCAGCCTTCATTTTACCTGCGGCAAAGCGTTACAGAAATTGCAGCCGAACTGTTGGGCAAGGTGTTGGTCACCAGTTTCGATGGCATGATAACCACTGCACGAATTGTTGAAACCGAAGCCTACCAGGGACCTGAGGACAGGGCCAGCCATGCATTCGGTGGCCGAAGAACCAACCGCACCGAAGTGATGTATGCCAAAGGCGGCACTGCGTATGTTTACCTCTGTTACGGCGTTCATCACCTTTTCAATGTGGTAACCAACAAAGCCGGTATTCCACATGCGGTTTTAATTCGAGCATTGGAGCCCATCACAGGCATTGAACACATGCTTGAAAGAAGGAGAAAAACACAACCCGATTTTTCACTAACCAAAGGCCCCGGCAGCGCCAGCAAGGCTATGGGCATACGCACCATGCATACAGGAATAAGTCTTTTTGAAAATGATATCTGGATTGCTGATGATGGATTTACTTATGCTGCAGACGACATTATAGCCTCCACCCGCATCGGCGTTGATTATGCCGGCGAGCATGCGCTTTGGCCTTTTCGCTTTTTTGTAAAAGGCAATCCATATGTAAGTGGAAGCAAGAGTTCAAAGAAACAGAATGGATGACAGCAAACTACACCTTTAAAACTTCGGGCAGTTAATGCCTTTCTCTCCATCTTTTTTGTTGATGTAAATGAGCGAAACTTCGAAGCCGCCGCGGCTGTTGCTGGCCGATTTGAGGCTGGATGTATTCACATCATAACTGGCACCAAAACGCCAGTTGCCATACTCAAGCCCGATATAAGGAATCAGCGCATCGCCAACGCGATACCATGCGCCGGCATAAAAGTTGGTGGGGCTATACTCCATGTCGTTGTTGAGATTGAACCCAACGGCGCCACCCAGCAC